>NZ_JBKQTQ010000302.1:0-58002 GCF_052143115.1 Mycobacterium sp. | reverse complement strand
GCGCTTGACCTCGAACTGGTGCTCCGCCCCCGCCAAGGCTGGAAAGCCCTATGAGCCTGGATATTTGGCTGCACGGAGTACTGACAGCGCGAGTCACCCCGAAATCAGGGGGACGCAAGGTCGTGATCGAGTACACCGACGAGGGGCGCCTGGGCTACGGCGGTGGCGCGCCAATCCTGTCCTGCTCCCTGCCCTCGATCCCGGGACCAAACGCACCATCAGTTTCATGGTCCTTCCTGGAAGGACTGCTTCCGGAAGGTCGCGCGTTGGAGACCGCCGCCGCACGCCTGCGAGGCGTAGAACTCGATCTAACCGGTGCTCCTGCGACCCCTTCCGATGTCATGGCACTCCTTGCCGAATACGGGCGGGAATGCGCTGGGGCGGTTGTCCTAATGCCTTCCGGAGAGGGGTTACCGACCGAGGGTCATCCGTCTTCTCCGCTGAGCGAGCAGGAACTTGCCGACCTCATCCGGAATCTGCCGACGAGACCTCTGGGTGCGGACCCCGCCAGGGGAATCCGGATGTCACTGGGGGGTGCTCAGGACAAACTACTGCTGACCCGCGTGAACGGGGAGTGGTGCGCGCCGGTCGATGGGTACCCCTCGACGCACATCATCAAGCCCACCACCGTGTGGCCCCACAGCGCCGAAAACGAGGCACTGGTACTCGCCCTGTCCCGGGAATGCGGACTGTCCAACAACGAATCCTGGACCGAGCGGCTCGGCGACACGACCGCGCTCGTCGTCGAGCGCTATGACCGCACCGTCAAGAGCGACGGAACAATACACCGCCTGCACCAGGAGGACATGTGCCAGGCCGTCGGGCTCCGCCCGAAAGACAAATACCTGATCGGTCGGCCGTCCGAACGCATGGCTCGCGTGCTTCGCGAGTTCGCCGACTCCCCACAGCAGGAAATCGTGAACATCTACAAGCAGGTCGCATTCCGCGTGGTCGTCGGCGACGAGGACGGCCACGGCAAGAACTACTCACTGATGCTGCACGACGGAGTGGTCAAGGCGTCGCCCCTGTATGACTCGCTCTGCACGCTGGAATACCCCGAGCTATCAGGGACCATGGGCGCGAAGATCGGTGCCCAGCAGACGCTTGCCAAGGTGGATCGGCAGGCGCTTCTCGACGAGGCGAAGGCCATGGGCCTCCTCGCTCGCGAAGCCGAGCAGGCGCTCGACGAATTCTCAGCGCTCGTCCGCTCAGGCATCCAGAGCCTGCCCACCGAGATCACCGAAGGCTGGCCGTCCGAACGCTTGATTGAGACGGTGATGGCGCGATTGCACAGACTCGAAACCGGACAGCCGCTCGGCGGCGTCAAAGAATCATCACGGCCGAGCCGAACGCTGGATACGATCACCGCCAACAAGCATGGGGCCGCCCGCGCCCGCGGTGGGACGACATCGACGCCGTGAGTCGACCGGAATGGCCAGGCGAAATCAGTCGCCCTGCGATCGGCCATAGCGCCTCATAATGACTTTGCCGACCTTGGTGCCGTCGACCGCGGTGTAGCGCTGCGTGGTGCCTTACGACGGGTGACCCCAGGAGTATCGGGACGAGCCGCACGTCATGCGTCTGGTCGTGAATCTCCGTGGCACACAGGTGGCGTAGCTGATACATCGTCGTACCATCTGCCAGAGCAAGTGAATTTGCGTCACACCCGCCCTGGCAATCGCCCGAGGCCAGGGCACAGAGCAAGACGCCTACCAGGACCGGCTTTTGAGCCGCTTAGCAGTGAACTTCTGCGCAAAACCCACATTTTGGCAAACGTCGGCCAAAAAGCCGCAGAGCCAGGATTCCTTAAACGTCATAGAAAAAAGAGTGGGGACCCACCCCGTGAAGGCGTATCCAGTTAACTAGAAAGCCTAGCTAATGTGGCCAAAGACGTGGCCAACGACCATGAAAACGGCCCCCGGAGGAGTCTCCGGGGGCCGTTTCGACTGGTAGCGGGGACAGGATTCGAACCTGCGACCTCTGGGTTATGAGCCCAGCGAGCTACCGAGCTGCTCCACCCCGCGACGGGTAAATACCAGGTTACCGAACGCTCGCGAGGCCGCCAAATCCCGCGCTCAGCGGAGGTGACGGGTTCAGTGCGACGGCGGGTTCAGCCCATAGCGCTGTCTGATGTCGTCCATCCAGTCCGGCGAGCCGTAGGTCAGCCCGTATTTGTCGGCCAGCTCGCCGAACTCAGGCAGCTCGTGCAGAACCTTGCCGAGCGGGTCATTCGCATGCTCGACGAGCAGCTCACCCAGCTCGCGGAAGTAATTCTCGAACCCGCCCGGAGTGATGATCTCGATGATGCGGCCGGGCTCGCTGCCGGCGTTCCACATGGCATGCATTTGCCCGCGTGGCTTGGTGATGTAGCCACCGGGACCGAGGACGACTTCGCGCTGTCGTCCGAGCGGAAGCCGATCTCGCCGGCCAACACGATCGAATGCTCGTCCTCGCGGGTGTGCCGGTGCGCCGCGGTGAGCAAGCCCACCTCGAACGGATGCTCGACGATGGACACCTCGCCGCCGTTGGCGCGGCTGGAGAGCTTGAACACAGCCCCAAAACCCGGGAGCGCTACGTACTGTCCTTCCCCGGGCTGCACAACCGTCACCGGAATTTGATCCCTATCGGCCATCTGGCATACCTCCTTGCGTCGACGACGCCTGGGAGACAGGTCACTTGGTGTTGTCGTACTTGGTAATCGCGTCGTCGAGCCGCTGCAGTGCGGATCCGTAAGCGGCAAAGTCGCCGCTCTTCTGGGCGTCGCGGGCCGCGCCTAGTGCCGCCTCGACGTCCTTGAGCGCGGCGGCCTTTCCCGGGGACAGGGTCACCGCCCCGTTCGGCGACGGCGGGACGGCCGCAGCCGCCGGCGGCGGCGCACCGTCGGCCGGCGGCGAAGCGCCCGGCGGCGGGCTGGCGGGAGCGCCCGCCTCGGTCGGCGCGATCCCGGCCGCGGTCGCGCCGGCGCCGGGCCCGAACAGCCCGGTCAGCGCGTCGCTGACCGTGGGGCCGTATCCGATTTTGTCGTTGTACATCATCGCCACCCGGATCAGGCGGGGGTACGACGAGGCCGCGTCGCTGGAGCCGGGTGAGGCGTAAACCGGCTCGACATACAACAGCCCGCCCTGGGCGACCGGCAACGTGAGCAGATTGCCCCACTTGATCCGGTTCTGGTTGTCACGCCCGATCACACCAAGGTCCTGGGACACCGCGGTGTCGGTGGTGATCGCGTTGTTGGCCAATTTCGGCCCGTTGACCTGGCTCGGGATGGTCAGCACGGTGATCTTGCCATAAGTCGCCGGATCGGAGCTGGCACTGATGTAAGCGGCCAGGTAGTCCCGCTTGAACCTGTTCATCGCACTCGTCAACTGGAACGACGCCGAATTGTCAGCTTTGGCAATGTCTTTCGCGACGATGTAGTACGGCGGCTGATAGCTGCTGGCGGTTGGGTTCGGGTCCAGCGGCACATCCCAGAAATCCGACGTGGAGAAGAACGTCACCGGATCGTTGACGTGATATTTGGCCAGCAGCATCCGCTGCACCTTGAACAGGTCCTCCGGATAGCGCAGGTGGGCAGCCAATTCGGCGGTGATATCACTCTTGGGCTTGACGGTCCCGGGGAAGACTTTCATCCACGCTTTGAGCACCGGATCGCGCTCGTCCTGCTGATAAAGCGTGACCGTCCCGTCGTAGGCGTCGACGGTGGCCTTCACCGAGTTGCGGATGTAGGACACCTGCTTGTCGGGCACCAGCTGGTTGAAGGCGACTTCGGTGGAGTCGGCGGTGGCCGACGACAACGAGGTGAGCTCGGAATACGGGTAATTGTCCAGCGTGGTGTAGGCATCGATGATCCACACCAGCCGCTTGTTGACGATCGCCGGGTATATGTTGCTGTCGGTCGTCAACCACGGCGCCACCGCCTCAACCCGCTGCGCCGGATCGCGATTGAACAAGATCTTGCTGTTGGACCCAATCACATTGGAGAACAGGAAGTTTCGCTCCGCGAACTTCGCAGCGAAGACGCTCCGCGACACCCAGCTGCCGATCGGCACTCCGCCGCTTCCGGTGTAGGTGTAGTTCTTGGTCTCGGTGTTGGTCTCGTAGTCGTACTCCCGGTCGACACCGGTCTTTCCGACGATCGCGTAGTCGGCTGGAGTGTTGGAGATGACCGGCCCGAAGTAGACCCGGGGCTGGTCCAGCGGCGCCGGACCGTCGGAGAGCACTCCGCCGTTGGCGCCGACGACGTTGACCAGAAACTCCGGGTATCCGCCGTTCTGGTTGGGGTCGTTGGCGATACCGCGCACGGTGTTGGCCGGCGAGGCGATGAAGCCGTTGCCGTGGGTGTAGACGGTGTGCCGGTTGATCCAGTCCCGCTGGTTGTCGATCAGGTGGTCCGGGTTGAGCTCGCGGGCGGCGACGACGTAATCGTGCAGATTGCCGTCGTGGTCGAGATAGCGGTCGATGGACAGCTGGTCGGGGAAGTAGTAGAAGTTCTTGCCCTGCTGGAACTGTGTGAACGCCGGGCTGACGATGGTCGGGTCGAGCAGCCGGATGTTGGAGGTGGTGGCGCGGTCGGAGGCGACCTGCTCGGCGGTCGCCCGCCCGTCGTTACTGTAATCGCGGTAGGTCACAACGTCGTTGGTGAGGCCGTAGGCTTGCCGGGTCGCGCTGATGCTTCGGCTGATGTACTCGCGTTCCTTCTGCGCGGCATTGGGTTTGACGCTGATCTGCTCGACGATCAGCGGCCAGCCGGCGCCGACGATCAACGACGACAGCAGCAGCAGCACCAGGCCGATAGCCGGAATTCGCAAGTCGCGCAACACGATCGCCGTGAACACCGCGGCCGCACAGATCAACGCGATCGCCAGCAGAATCAGCTTGGCGGGCAACACCGCGTTGATATCTGTGTACCCAGCGCCGGTGAAAGGCTTCCCGGCGCGGGTGTGCGAAAGCAGCTCGTAGCGGTCCAGCCCGTAGGCAACTGCCTTGAGCAACACCAGTGTGCCGACCAAGCTAATCAGCTGGACGCGGGCCGAACGGCTCAGCGCGCCGGTGCGCCCGGACAGCCGGATACCGCCGAAAACGTAGTGCGTCAACAGATTTGCTACGAAAGCCAAAAACAGCGCCACGAAAAAGAAGCTGAGGACGAGCCGGTAGAACGGCAGGTCGAATGCATAGAAGCCGAGGTCCTTGCCGAACTGTGGATCGTGGATGCCGAAGTCGCCGCCGTGCAAGAACAGCTGAACGCGGACCCAGTAGCTCTGCGCGATGATCCCCGCGAGCAGGCCGATCGCGACCGGAATCCCGGCTGCGATCACGCGCAGCCTCGACATCACCACGGTGCGATACCGGGCCACCGGATCGTTGCCGTTGCTCGGCACGAACACCGGCCGAGTGCGATAGGCCAGCGCCAGGCCGGCGAACACGATGCCACCGACCAGCAGCCCCACCACCAGGAACAACACCAGCCGGGTCAGCAGCACGGTGGTGAAGACCGACCGGTAGCCAAGCTCGCCGAACCAGAGCCAGTCGACATAGCCGTCGATCAAGCGCGGGCCGACCAGCAGCAGCAAGATCACCGCCAGGGCGATCGTGATGAGAGTCCGGCTGCGCCGAGTCAGCTTCGGCATTCTCGCGGCGGGCCGCATACCCACTAGCTAAGCTCCCTGCTCCATGTCGACAGCGGACAGTCCTTCTTCTTAGGCCGTCGTCCTCGACGTATCACAACTGTACGCATCAGTTAGCAGCTCGGCGCCTGGCCGCCGGAGGTCACGGCATGCAGCGCATTCACCGCTCCACCGAGGTTGTCGACCTTTACTAATTGCAGTCCGGGCAACTTATCGGAGGTTGCCTCATAGCAATTTTCGGCGGGCACCAGAAATACCGTCGCCCCGGCGTCGCGGGCGGCAGTCATCTTGTGCACGATGCCGCCGATACGGCCCACTGTGCCGTCGGGCTTGATCGTGCCGGTGCCGGCGACGAACTTGGAGCCGGCGAGATTGCCGGTGGTGAGTTTGTCGACGACCGCCAGGCTGAACATCAAACCCGCCGAGGGCCCGCCGACGTTGGCGAGGTTGAAATCGACCACGAACGGCGCCCACGGCGCGTCCATCACCGAGAGGCCGGCAAAGCCGTACTTGCGGTCCTTGTTGCTGCCCAACGTGATCTGAGCGACGCCGGGGGATGCGTTTTTGCGGTGGAAGTCGACCGTGACCGGCTGGCCGGGTTTGGTGTTCTTCAAGTAGGACGTGAACTGCTCGACGGTGGCGACCGGCGTACCGTTCACCGCCTGCACGGAGTCGCCCGCCTGCAGCTTGCCCACCGACGGCCCGGGATCGTTGACCGCCGCGACGGTGACGGCCTGCGGGTACTTCAGGTATCCCAGGGCCGCGTACTCGGCGCTGTGTTCGGACTCCTTGAAATCGGCGTCGTTGGCCTTGTCGATTTCTTGCCGCGACTGGCCCGGCGGGTAGACAAGGTCGCGCGGCATCAGCTGTTCCTGCCCGGAAAGCCACAGCGTCAGCGCCTCCGCCAAGCTCAGATCGTCACGCTGCGACACCGTCGTCATGTCCAGGTGACCCGACGTCGGGTGCGTCTGGGTGCCTTTGATGTCGACGACCTGCTTGCCGTCGACCTCGCCGAGCGTGTCGAACGCAGGGCCCGGGCCAAGTGACACATAAGGCACCGTCACCACCGCAAGCAGAAGACCGAAGACCACGATCGGCACCAGCGCCACGATCAGCGTCAGAATCCGCCTGTTCACCTCGCTAACACTAGACGGACTGGTCAGGGCGAATTGGCGGCCGGTTCACTCAGAGCGTGACGGCGGATCGCGCGCCGCGCCCGGCCGGTGAGTACCGTTAGGGGCATGGCTGACCTGCCTTTCGGGTTCTCCGGCGGAGACGACCCGGACCGCGAAAAGCGCGGGGAAAACGATCCCGATTCCGGCAAAGGATCCGCCGACCCGTTCGGTCTGGGCGGACTCGGCGGCGAATTCGACATGGCCGACCTGGGCCAGATCTTTACCCGGCTCGGACAAATGTTCAGCGGCGCAGGCTCGGCCATGGCCGGCGGCCAGGCCTCCGGGCCGGTGAACTACGAGCTGGCCCGGCAGCTGGCGTCGAGTTCGATCGGATTCGTGGCGCCGATCCCGGCCGCCACCAACCAGGCGATCGGCGACGCCGTCCACCTTGCCGAAACCTGGCTCGACGGGGTGACCGCGCTGCCGGCCGGTACCAGCAAGGCGATCGCGTGGACCCCCAACGACTGGGTGGACAACACCCTCGAAACGTGGAAGCGGCTGTGCGATCCGATGGCCCAGCAGATCGCGACGGTGTGGGCGGCGGCGCTGCCCGAAGAGGCCAAGAACATGGCCGGTCCGCTGCTGTCGATGATGTCGCAGATGGGCGGCATGGCATTCGGGTCGCAGCTGGGCCAGGCGCTGGCCCGGTTGTCGTGCGAGGTTTTGACGTCCACCGATATCGGTTTGCCGTTGGGGCCCAAGGGAATAGCCGCACTGCTGCCGAACGCCATCGAGTCCTTCGCGGCCGGGCTCGAGCAGTCGCGCAGCGAGATCGTCACCTTCTTGGCGGCTCGTGAGGCCGCCCATCACCGGTTGTTCAGCCACGTGCCGTGGCTGGCCAGTCAGCTGCTCGGCGCCGTCGAGGCCTACGCCAAGGGCATGAAGATCGACATGCAGGGAATCGAGGAGTTGGCCCGCGACTTCAACCCGGCCACGCTGAACGATCCCGCCGCCGTCGAGCAGCTGTTGACCCAAGGCGTGTTCGAGCCCCAGGCCACGCCGGAGCAGACCCAGGCGCTGGAACGGCTCGAGACGCTGCTGGCGCTGATCGAGGGCTGGGTACAGACGGTGGTGAATGCGGCGCTCGGAGACCGCATCCCCGGCGCGGCCGCCCTCGGCGAGACGCTGCGCCGGCGTCGGGCCACCGGCGGACCGGCAGAGCAGACCTTCGCCACGCTGGTCGGCCTCGAGCTGCGGCCCCGCAAGCTGCGGGAGGCGGGCGTGCTGTGGGAGCGGCTGACCCAGGCCGCCGGTGTCGACGCCCGCGATGGAGTCTGGCAGCACCCCGACCTGCTGCCCGAGACAGAAGACCTGGACGACCCGGCGGCGTTCATCGACCGGGTTATCGGTGGCGATACCAGCGGAATCGATGAGGCGATCGCCGAGTTCGAGCGGGGCACAGATGCTGGCCACGCCGACCCCGACGACGGCGCTGGCTCTGTGGATAGCTGAGCCGGCCGTCCCGCCCCGCCGTGGCACAGTGCCAGAATGGCGCAGCCCACGCCGCCGTTGTATGCGCTGGACCCGGCTTTGCCGGTGCTGCTGCGCCCCGACGGCGCCGTTCAGGTGGGATGGAGTCCGCGCCGCGCCGTGCTGGTCCGCCCGCCGCGCGGCTTGACGTCCGCGGGTTTGGCCATGCTGTTGCGGACGATGCATTCACCGATACCGATGAGCGAGCTGCAACGTCAAGCCGACCGGCAGGGCGGCGTGGCCGCCGGCGAGCTGGGCGGTCTGGTCGCGCAGCTGGTCGCGGCCGGGGTCGCCACCCGTGGCCACCGGCCCCGGCCCGTCCGGTCGGCATCGATCCGTGTGCACGGTCGCGGCCCGCTGTCAGAACTGCTGGTCGAGTCGCTGCGCTGTTCGGGCGCGCGGGTCAAGCAGAGCAGCCAACCTCACGCGGCAGTGACTTCCGCCGAAGCCGACCTGGTGGTGTTGTCCGACAACCTGGTCGCAGACCCGCGGATGCTGCGCGACCTGCACAGCCAGGGCGTCGCCCACCTCGCGGTCCGGGTGCGCGACGGCATCGGCCTGGTCGGTCCGCTGGTCATCCCCGGCGTCACCAGCTGTTTGGGGTGCGCGGATCTGCACCGCAGGGACCGCGATGCGGCGTGGCCTGCCGTCGCCGCACAGCTGCGTGACACCGTCGGTGTGGCCGATCGCGCGACCCTGCTGGCGACGGCGGCGCTGGCGCTGAGCCAGGTCAACCGGGTGATCGGCGCGGTGCGCGGATCGGAGGCCGGGCGTGAGCCCGGACCGCCTCCGGCGTTGAACGTCACCCTGGAGTTCGACGTCCACGCCGGCTCGATTGTGGCCCGGCACTGGCCCAGACATCCCCTGTGTGCGTGCTGACAGCACCGGTTGCCAGATCGATGCGGCAAGCTGCGACCCGTCATGGATGATGGTTAGGTGTCGGAGATCAAACGTAAGAGCGCCGCGCGCAACGCGAAGCTGGCCAGCATTCCGGTCGGCTTCGCCGGCCGGGCAGCGCTCGGGTTCGGCAAGCGGCTGACCGGTAAGTCGAAAGACGAGGTCAACGCCGAACTTATGGAGAAGGCCGCCAACCAGCTGTTCACCGTTCTCGGCGAGCTCAAGGGCGGCGCGATGAAGGTCGGCCAAGCGCTGTCGGTGATGGAGGCAGCGATTCCCGACGAGTTCGGCGAACCGTATCGGGAAGCGCTGACGAAACTGCAAAAGGATGCGCCGCCGCTGCCCGCCGCGAAAGTGCACCGAGTGCTCGACGCCCAGCTCGGAACCAAGTGGCGCCAACGGTTCTCCGACTTCAACGACACACCGGTGGCCTCGGCCAGCATCGGGCAGGTGCACAAGGCGGTGTGGTCAGACGGTCGCGAGGTGGCCGTCAAAATCCAGTACCCGGGCGCCGACGAGGCGCTGCGTGCCGACCTGAAGACCATGCAGCGCATGGTCGGTGTGGTCAAACAGCTTGCTCCGGGCGCCGACGTGCAGGGTGTCGTCGATGAGCTGATCGAGCGCACCGAGATGGAACTCGACTATCGGCTGGAGGCCGACAACCAGCGGGCATTCGCCAAGGCGTATGAGGGTCACCCGCACTTCCTGGTCCCGCACATCGTGGCGAGCGCCCCCAAGGTCGTGGTTCAGGAGTGGATCGACGGCACGCACATGGCGGAGATCATCCGCGACGGCACCGTCGAACAGCGTGATCTGTTGGGGTCCCGGCTGCTCGAGCTCACTTTCGACGCGCCGCGCCGGCTGGAGATGATGCACGGCGACGCCCATCCGGGCAACTTCATGCTGCTGCCCGACGGCCGGATGGGTGTCATCGATTTCGGCGCGGTGGCACCGCTTCCCGGTGGGTTCCCGATAGAGCTTGGAATGACGATCCGGCTGGCCCGCGAAAAGAACTACGACCTGTTGCTGCCGACGATGGAAAAGGTCGGCTTCATTCAGAAAGGCCAGCAGGTGTCGGTGCGCGACATCGACGAGATGCTGCGTCAGTATGTCCAACCCGTCGAGGTTGAGGTCTTCCACTACACCCGCAAGTGGCTGCAAAAGATGACGATAAGTCAGATGGATCGATCGGTGTCGCAGATCAAGACGGCCCGACAGATGGACTTGCCGCCCAAGCTGGCAATCCCGATGCGGGTTATCGCGTCGGTGGCCGCGATTCTGTGCCAGTTGGATGCGCACGTGCCGATCAGGGCGCTGTCGGAGGAGCTGATTCCCGGCTTCGCCGAACCCGACACGGTCGTCGTCTGAGCGCATCGGCGAAGGCGCCGAGATCGACGCCAGTGCAGAAAACCTCGGGCGCACTTGCACTAACGTCAATCTCGACGTGGAGTTCTGAGTTATGCAGCGATCGAATCTTTGCGCGGACGTCCACGCGGCCGTTTACGGTTGACGATGCAGCCGCGGTCGAGGATTTCCCCACCCCACACTCCCCACGGCTCTTCGCGTTGCAATGCCGCGGCCAGGCACTCGCTTCGAATCGGGCAGTCGGCACATAAGGCCTTGGCGCGCTCCAAATCGGACGGGCTGTCGGCGAACCACAGGTCGGGATCGCCGACGTGACAAGGCAACTCCGGCTGCTGCTCGTCGGGGACTGTCGATGTCGACATATCCGGTTCACCTGCTCCCTGATCTGGCGGCGGTCTTGCGGAGATCCGGACCAGGTGATGGGCTGTCGACCCAAAAACTGTGGCCACGGATCCTTTGACTTCGGGTCCGTGGCCATTTGGCGAGATCGTGCGCTCTTACCTAGGTAGAGCCCCGATCCACGGACGCGTCGGCGGCGGCGGCGTTACGGCGCTTGTGCTCCGCGGCCAAGCCGGCCGCCGCGGCGGCATGGGCAGCGTGGTGGGAGCCAGTGTTGCCAGCCGCAAATACGGGGCATACACCGAACGTGTTCATGGTGACCATCGTGGCTCCCTCCTCTCGTGTCGTAGCTGCCGCCAAGCGCAGAATTCGCGGTTCGAGGCTAGATCCTAACAGCTGGACCCGGCAAGCGATTTTCTGACCTGGGGTTTTAGTGGCGACCCGCTGCGCCCGGCTTCGCCGCGCTGGCGATCGCCACGGGGTTTTAGTGCCGACGCGCTGCGCCCGGCTTCGCCGCGCTGGCGATCGCCAGGCGGTTTCGCCCCTAGCTGCGACTGCGGACGAGCCCCAACACGTCCGGGCCGAACTGCTCCAGCTTGCGGGCGCCGATACCGGGGATCGCGACCAGCGCGGCGTCGTCGGTGGGCAGCATCTCGGCGATCGCGATCAGCGTGTTGTCGGTGAACACGACGTACGCGGGCACGCTCAGCTCGCGGGCGGTCTGTAGCCGCCATTCTTTAAGCTGCAGCAACAGTTCGTCGTCGATATCGGCTGCGCACGTCTCGCAACGGCGCAGCATGATCGCCGCCGGTGTGGTCAGCTGGTTGTTGCAAATCCGGCAGCGCGACGCGGCGGCGCGATTCCGACGCGGCCGGCGCGGGGTCGGGTCAGGTTGCGTTTGTGGGGCGAGGCCGTTGAGAAACCGGGACGGCTTCCGGCTCTGCCGGCCGCCCGGATTTCGGGACAACGACCAGCTGAGCGCTAAATGCATTCGGGCCCTGGTGATTCCGACGTAGAGCAGTCGGCGCTCCTCTTCGACGGCTTCGCTCTCAGCGCCGTGGGCCAACGCATGCGTGATCGGCAGCGTGCCATCGGTCAATCCGACCAGGAACACCGCATCCCACTCCAGCCCTTTGGCGGCGTGCAGCGAGGCCAACGTGACGCCCTGCACCACCGGGGGGTGGCGCGAGTCGGCGCGGGTCCGCAGCTCGGCCAGTAGACCGGCCAGGTCCAACTCCGGGCGGTGCGCCACCTCTTCGTCGACCAGCTCGGCCAACGCGGAAAGGGCCTCCCAGCGCTCCCGGGCCCGGGTTCCCGTCGGCGGTTCGGCCGTCAAACCCAGCGGTTCGAGCAGTGCCCGCACCACCTCGGGCAGCGTGCCCTCACCCTCGGCGCCGCGGTGGGCCGCCCGCTGGAAGACCAGCAGAGCTTGGCGGATTTCCTGGCGACTGAAAAAGCCTTCGCCACCACGGACCTGGTACGGAATGCCAGCCTCTGTCAACGCCTCTTCGTAGACCTCGGACTGCGCGTTGATCCGGTACAGCACCGCGATCTCGGCGGCCGGCGTGCCCGATTCGACGAGCCGGGAGATCGACGCTGCCACCGCCGCCGCTTCGGCAACTTCGTCGGGATGTTCACGAAACGACGGAACCGGTCCAGGGTCACGTTGACCGACCAGGTGCAGCTTGCTGCCGGCCACCCGCCCGCGGGCGGCGGCGATCACCCGGTTGGCCAGCGACACCACCTGCGGTGTGGACCGGTAGTCCCGTTCGAGGCGCACCACGGTCGCCTCGGGGAACCGCCGGGAGAAGTCCAGCAGGTAGCGCGGTGAGGCCCCGGTGAACGAATAGATGGTTTGGTTGGCGTCGCCGACGACGGTCAGGTCGTCGCGGTCCCCCAGCCACGCCGACAGCACGCGCTGCTGCAGCGGCGTCACGTCCTGGTATTCGTCGACGACAAAGCAGCGGTAGCGGTCGCGGAACTCTTCGGCGACCGCGGCGTCGTCCTCGATCGCGGCGGCGGTGTGCAGCAACAGGTCGTCGAAGTCGAGCAGCGCACCGTCATTGCCGCGGGATTTGAGGGACTCGTAGGCCGCATACACCGTGGCGACCTGCGTGGCGTCCAGCGGAATGTCGCGGCCGGCGGCGGCCACCGCGTCCGGATACTGCTCGGGCGAAATCAGCGACGCCTTGGCCCACTCGATCTCGCCGGCCACGTCGCGGACGTCATCGGTGCTCAGTTGCAACCGGACGCTGCTCGCGCCCCGCACGACGACGGCGAACTTGCTCTCCAGCAACTGCCAGCCGGTATCACCGACGACGCGTGGCCAGAAATACCGAAGCTGTCGGCGCGCGGCCGCGTGAAATGTCAACGCCTGCACCGCGCCGACACCGGAGCCGGTTTGCGCGGCGGCCCCCAACGCCCGTAACCGGGACCGCATCTCGCCGGCCGCACGCTGGGTGAACGTCACCGCCAACACCTGACCCGCGGCCACGTGTCCGGTGGCGACAAGCTGGGCGATGCGATGGGTGATGGTGCGGGTCTTACCGGTTCCCGCTCCAGCCAGCACGCAGACCGGTCCGCGCGGAGCCAGCACGGCCTCGCGCTGCTCATCATCGAGGTCGGCGACCAATGGGTCCGTGATCACCGCCATGGCGTCCATCTTGGCAGTGGTCGCCGACAAACCCCGGGCAGCGCCACGCCGCGGCATAACGAGGACGCGCGTTATGTTTGAGCGACTATGAACAATGCTTCGGTGATCATGTACTCCACGCCCTGGTGCGGCTACTGCCAGCGGCTCAAGACCGTGTTGGAGGCCTCCGGCATCACCTACGACGAGGTCGACATCGAACAGGACACCGCGGCAGCAGAGTTTGTCGGTTCGGTCAACGGCGGCAACCACACGGTTCCGACGGTGAAGTTCGCTGACGGCTCGACGCTGACCAACCCGGCCGCGAACGAGATCGAGGCGAAGCTTGCTGAGCTGGCCGGGTAACGTCAGTCCAGCGCAGCCCAGGACTCGATGATCACCCGCGCGATCGATATCGAGCCGGGCAGCAGCAGCTTGGCATCCGCGGCGCTGCTCCAGTCACCGAGGGCCAGCGCGGCGCGCACCTCGTCGCGGCTGAACCACGCGGCCTCGGCGATCTCGCCGTCGTTGAAGGAGAATTCCTGATCGGGATCGCCGATCGCATGGAAGCCGATCATCAGGGAACGCGGGAAAGGCCATGGCTGACTGCCGAGATAGCGCACATCGCGGACGGTCAGCCCAATTTCCTCGCGGATCTCCCGCGCCACACAGGTTTCGAACGACTCGCCGGCTTCGACGAATCCGGCCAGCAGCGAGAACATCCGCTCCGGCCACACCGTCTGGCGAGCCAGTACCGCGCGGTCGCCGCCGTCATGCACCAGACAGATCACGGCGGGGTCGATGCGTGGAAATTCCTCGTGACCGGTGACCGGGTTGACCCGGGCCCAGCCGGCTCTGATCGGCTTGGTGGGCGAGCCGTCCACCGAGCTGAACCGTGCGCTGGCATGCCAGTTCAGCAATGCTGCAGCCGACGACACCAACTGCGCACCGACCTCGTCGAAGAGCTGGCCGCCCCGGCGTAGGTCAGCCACCTCGGTTTGCAGGTCGGGATCGTCGGGTGCTTCCAGCGCACCCCGGACCGCCCACACATGTCGACCGTCCTCGATACGGCCCAGGAACACCGCATCCGGCGGCGGCTTGTCAGCCAGCGTTTTGGCGCTGCCCAACAGGACCCGGCCACCCGCGACCAACACTTGATTGCGCGAATCCAGCCGCAGCAGGGCAGCTTCCGCCCAGCCCTCGGTGGCCGCATCGACATCGGTTCGCACCTGGTCGGCGCGGTCGGCGCCGATGCGAGACAGCAACGGCACGCTTTGTAACTGGAAGTCCATGTCACTTAACTCCACTTCGGACATAGAGCAACCGGTCGCCGGCCTCGATGGCGTCGACCTCGGGTGCGTCGACGCGCAGCAAGTGGCCGTCGCGAACGACACCGAGCACGATGTCGGACAGATGCCGCGGTGAGCCGCCGACCTCGGTCTGCTCAACATCGCGCTCGGCGATGGCGAATCCCTCGGCCGGCGTCAGCAGGTCTTCGATCATCGCCACGACGCTGGGCGTTGTGGTGGCCGCGCCGAGCAGCCGGCCGGCCGTCTCCGAGGAAATCACGACCGAGTCTGCGCCCGATTGCTGCAGCGAGTGCCTGTTCTCGCCTTCCCGGACAGACGCGATGATCTTTGCCTTGGGCGCGATCTCCCGGGCCGTCAGCGTGGCCAGCACCGCGGTGTCGTCACGGCCGGTCGCGATAATGATCGATGCGGCCTGCGGGCCGCCAGCCAGCCGCAGCACGTCTGATCTGGTGGCGTCGCCGTGCACCGTGACCAGACCGGCTCCGTCGGCGTGGTCGAGCGCGACTCGGTCCACGTCGACCACGACGATGTCGGACGGATTGACATCGTCGCTGAGCATCGCGCCGATCGCGGTGCGGCCCTTGGTGCCGTAGCCGACGACGATGGTGTGGTTGCGCACTCTCTTCCTCCATCGTTCGATTTTGATCGTTTTCCGCTGCCGTTCGGCGAGCACCTGCACCGTGGTGCCCACCAACACGATCAGGAATGCCACCCGCAGCGGGGTGATCAGCAAAATGTTGATCAGCCGCGCGGATTCGGTAACCGGCGTGATATCGCCGTAGCCGATAGTCGTCAGTGAGACGACCGCGAAGTAAACACAGTCCAGCACCGACAGTGGCTTGCCCCGGACGTCGGTGTATCCGCCGCGGTCGAGGTAGACGACGGCTGCCGCGACCAACATCGCGAGCACTGCGATGGTGACGCGCCGCCAGATGGCACGAGTAGGGTCACGACTCTCGGGAATTCGCAGCACACCGACCAGCGCATACGTCGGCTGCGCGGTCAGCGTCTCGTCGAGACCCCTTCGCCGCCAGCTAGCTTTGACCACAGTTCATCGGCTCGACCCGGCGCACGACACAATGTAACCATGACCCCCATCACACCAATCGCTCAACGTGACACCAGCCAAACAGCCGCATACCGAATCGCGGCGCTGCTGCTCGGCGTCGGAACCACCCACTTTTTGGCACCGAAGCAGTTCGACGGGATCATCCCCGCCGAACTGCCCGGAAGTCCGCGGTTCTACACCTATGCGTCCGGTGTCGCCGAGGTCACCATCGGTGCACTGCTGTTGGCTCGACGCACTCGGCGGAACGCTGCACTCGCGGCTGTCGCACTGTTCCTCGGTGTATTCCCGGCGAACGTCAACATGGTTCGACTCTGGTGGGACAAGCCGTGGCCGATGCGCATCGTCGCTTTGGCCCGGCTGCCGCTGCAGATTCCGATGATCACCGAGGCGCTCAAGATCCGGCGCAACGCCTAGCGCGGCGACGATGCGCGCCGCGAAGCGGCGCGAGGTGGGGGCACGCCCCCTCGCCGCTGTGCGGCTGGGGGTACCCCCACCCGCTTGCGGGGGAGAGCCGCGCAATCAGACTTAGCCCGCCCCGGCCCGGCCAGCAGCTCGGCTAGCTCGTCGGCATCTGGCAGCGCATCGGGGACGACGGTGACTCCGGTGCGAACATAATGAAAAGCGGTGCGCACCAACGATTCCGGACACCCGCGCAGCGCAGCCCAGGCCAGCCGGTAGACACCGAGCTGAATGGCGGCCTGTCGGGTGGCCTCCGGCCCACGTGGCGGCTCGCCGGTTTTCCAGTCGACCACGGTGGCGCCACCGTCCGCGTCGGCGAACACCGCGTCGATGCGGCCCCGTACCACGGTGGCGCCGATGGCCATCTCAAACGGCACCTCGACGTCCACTGGCGTGCGGGCCGCCCACGGTGACGCGAGGAAGATCGTCTGCAACCTGGCCAGCTCCTCAGCGTCGCGCTGCGCGGTGTCGGTGTCCGCTGCACCCGGCAGGTCGCCGAGGTCGAACAGCCGCTCGGCGCCGTAGAATCGCTGGACCCACTCGTGAAATGTATTGCCCAGCAACGCATGCGGGTCCGGACGCGTCGGCAGCCGGCGCATCAGCCGCTGCACGGCGTGCTCCGGGTCGCGGGCCAAGTCCACCAGGCTGCTGACCGAAAGTTGTGTGGGCAGCGTTTGCGCGGGCGGGCGCGCGGTGCGAGCACGCTCGTTGAGCAGCGCATCGACGTCGGCGGCCCAACCTTCGGTGTCGGCCTCGGGCGTCGGGGGCGGCGCGTCCAGCGACATCGCCGCGGCTACCAGCGCCGCCCCGTGCTGCACGTCGGCGCGGCGCCCGCCCGCCGGGTCGACGGGCCACGCCGCCTCGTGAACGCTGTCACGCAACGGGTTAGGGTCGCCATCGGCCGGCGCTGGTGCCCACTGCTCGACCACACCGCATGCCTCGCCGGCAGCCACCGACAGGTCGATGATGTCTTTGAGCTCGACCAGGAAATCCGACGGGCCGCGTGGCTTGATACCGGTCGCGCCCCAATGGTGGCCGGACAGCAGCAGAGTGTCCTCGGCGCGGGTGATGGCCACGTATAGCAGCCTGCGCTCCTCGTCGAGCCGCCGTTGCTCCAGTTGGTGCCGATGCGCGGAAATCTTGTCCGACAGCTGCTTTCGATCGGCCACATCCGAGGTGTCCAGAACCGGGACGCCGTGTACACCTGCCGACGCACGGTCGCCGCGCAGCAGCGGCGGAAGGTCGGCGGCGTCGGTGAGCCAGGTGCGAGCCTGTGCGGTCGACGGGAACACTCCGGCCGTCAGGTGCGGTACGGCGACCACCTGCCATTCCAGACCCTTGGCGGCGTGCACGGTCAGCACCTGCACCCGATTCTGGGCGACGGTGGACTGCGCCGGCGCCAGGCCGTTCTCGACGACTGTGGCCGCATCCAGGTAGGCCAGCAGACCGCCGACCGATGCCGGCGCGGCGGTCGTGGCGGTGGCGGCCCGGTCGGCGTAGCCGCTGACCACGTCGGCGAAGGTGTCGAGCTGCTCGGTGCCCGCCCAACCCGACGCGGCGGGCAGCGCGGCTCGAACCTCACAGTCGACGCCCAGCAGCCGGCGCACCTCGGCGACCAGGTCAGCCAGCGGATGGCCGAGATGGCCTCGCAGCACGTTCAATTCGTCTGCGAGCGCGACGATGCGCCGATACCCTGCCGCGGAATAGTCGCTCGCCGGACCGGGGTCAGCGATCGCGTCGGCCAGGCCCGCGGTGTCGGCCTCCGGGCCGGCCGCCTCGGCGATCCGCTCGGCGGTTTCACCGGTGCGTGTCGCCGGCGCGCCGTCGAGGGCCACCGCGCGGCGCCACAGCGCCGCGATGTCGCAGGCTGCCAGCCGCCAGCGCGGACCGGTGAGCACCCGCATTGCGGCCGCTCCGGCGGTCGGATCGGCAACCAGCCGCAGCATCGCGACGAGGTCGGCGACCTCGGGCACCGACAGCAGACCGGCCAGTCCGACCACCTCCACCGGGATGCCGCGGGCGCGCAGCGCAGCAGCCATCGGTGCGGCTTCGGCGTTGCGCCGCACCAGAACCGCGGCCGTCGGCGGCACGACCCCGTCCCCAGCGGCCTGCTGATAGCGCCGGTGCAGATGATCGGCGACCCACTCCCGTTCGGCCTGCACGTCGGGCAGCAACGCGCAGCGGACGGTGCCGGGCGCGGCGTCAGGGCGGGAGCGAAGCGCACGCACCGCGACCGATCGTCGCCGGGCGTCGGCCGAGACGGCGTTGGCCACGCGCAGCGCCCGCGGCGGGTTGCGCCAGCTAGTTCGCAATTCCAGGACCGGCGCCGGGGTGCCGTCGGGTCGCGGGAAGTCGGTGGTGAACCGCGGCAGGTTGGTCGCCGAGGCCCCACGCCAGCCATAGATGGACTGGATCGGGTCGCCGACGGCGGTCAACGCCAGCTCGTCGTCGACTCCGCCACCGAACAGCGACGACAGCAGGATGCGCTGAGCGTATCCGGTGTCTTGGTATTCGTCGAGCAGCACCACCCGGTAGCGGCCGCGCAGTTGCTCACCGATTTGTGGGACCGCCGTCGCCAGCCGCGCGGCGTAGGCCATTTGGATGCCGAAGTCCATCACCTTCTCGGCGCGCATCCGCCGGTGCAAGGCGTCGATCAGCGGCACCAGCTCGGCGCGTTCTGCCTGGGTGGCCAGCATCCGCAGCAGCCACTGGCTGGGGCCGCGGTCACGTTGGTAGCGGCCCGCGGGCAGGGTGTGCACCAGCCGTTCGAGCTCGACGTGCGTGTCGCGCAGCTGACCGGTGTCGACCAGATGCTCGGCGAGTTGACCCGACAGCCGCAAGACCATCGAGGTCACCGCGGCCGGGGTTTTGTCGGTGTGCAGCTCCCCGCGATATCCGTTGACGACGTCGAATGCCAGCTGCCACAGCTCTGTTTCACTGAGCAACCGGGTATCCGGTTCAATGGGCTGCGCGTGCTCCCCGGTGTCGGGTGACAGCAGACCGTATTCACGCAGCAACTGGCCTGCGAAGGCGTGATAGGTGCTGACCATCGGCGTCCCAGCGGGCTCGCCGGGCGACGGTCCCGGGTGCCTGCCGAGTGTCAATCCGATGCCGCCCAGCCGGGCCAGGCGGGAGCGGACCCGCCGCAGCAGTTGGCCGGCGGCCTTGCGGGTGAACGTCAGCCCCAAGACCTGACCTGGTTCGGCGTAGCCGTTGGCGACCAGCCACACCACCCGCGCTGCCATCGTCTCGGTTTTCCCGGCGCCGGCCCCTGCGATGACCACCAGCGGCCCCGGCGGCGCGGCGATGACCGCTGCCTGCTCCGCGGTCGGCTCGAAAAGTCCTAAGGCACAAGCTAATTCGGCCGGGCTGTAGCGCGCTGAGCTGGACGCTATCGCCGTCACAGCAGACCCTCCCCGTCGGCGCAGGCATGGGCCGGGCAGCTCGGCCGCAGCGGGCAGTGCGTGCAGCCCTCGTTGATCCGGGCGATGAACTGCGGCCCGGCCGTCGCCTCGGCCGCCTCCCGGACCAGGTTGCGCCACTCGGCGCGCGCCTCGGGTGTCAACGGGTCCTGCTCGCGTTCGATCGCGCCTCCGGGCCCGGTCCTGCCCAGGTAGACCAGCCGCGCGCCGCCCGGCTCGTCGCCATGTGGTACCAGACCCTCGGCCACGGCCAGCTGGTAGGCGGCCAGCTGGGCATGTCGTTGCGCGTCGTCCTTGCTGACCGGCGTCTTGCCGGTCTTGACGTCGACGATGACCAGCCGGCCCGCTGCGTCGCGCTCGATCCGATCGACCCGGCCACGCAACCGCACGCTTGTGCCGGCACGGCCATCGAACACCCCGTCGACGTCGACCTCGACGCCGACCTCAGTCAGCTCGCCACGGGTCTGGGCCCGCCACTCGAAGAACGCGTGGATCATCGCGCGATGCCGGGCCAGCTCGTTGGCTGAATACCAACGGGATTCGAAGGGCAGATGCTGCCACGCCCGCTCCAGGGTGGCCAGCAGCTGCGACTCGCTGCCTACCGGTTCGGCGATTAACGCATGCACCACCGACCCGATCGCGGAGCGCAGATCGCGGGTATCGGTTCCGCCGTGGCGTTCGGCCAACCAGCGCAGCGGACAGTCGGTCAGCGTCTGCAGGCTCGACGGAGTCAGGGTGACCACGTGATCATCCCCGCTCCACAACGGTTCGGTGGTGCTGACTGGCGTCATGCCGTACCACCCGGCCGGGTCGGCGCCCGGCACGCCTGATGCCGCGAGTCGCGCCAATTGCGTTGCCGCGCAATCACGCACCGCGTCGCTCACCGCGCCCTGCGGCGCGCACACCACCCCTCGCAGCCGGCCAACCACCGCGGCCGCCGACAGCACCCGCGGCGCCGTCACCGGTTGCAGTGCGGCATCGGCGCTGCCGGTGGCCCATTGCGCGATCTCGGAGAAGAACGGCGACGGCAAGGCCGCCTCGCGGCCGTCACTCGCCTCCCCGTCTACCGCCGTCACCAGCAATCTCGTGCGCGCCCGGCCCATTGCGGCGACCAACAGCCGCCGCTCCTCGGCCAGCAGCGGTGCCCGCATCGACGCGTTCTCGGTGACCCCATCGAGGACGTCCAGCAGCCGCTGCGTGCCGAGCACGCCACCGCGCGGAATGGTGTTGGGCCACAGCCCTTCCTGCAGGCCGGCGATCACCACCAGGTCCCACTCGTGGCCCAGCGCCGCGTGCGCGCTGAGCACGGTGACCTGCTCGGCCGCGGCCGTAGCCTCAGGCCCGACGGCGGGCATTTGCAGTCTGGACAGGTGGTCGATCAGCCCGGGCAACGACGCGCCGGCCGTGCGCGACAGGAATTGGTCGGTGGCATCGAACAGTGCCGTCACCGCGTCGAGGTCGCGGCCGGCCTGAACGCCGGACTGTCCACCGCGCTCACACGCTGCCAACCAGCGGCGCTGCAGACCTGAACGGCGCCATGCCGCCCACAAGGTGTCGCGCGGGTGCTCGCCGCCTCGGTGACAACGGGCAGCTGCGTCCAGCACCGCGCGTACCCGTCGCAGCGGCCGGGCCTGTAGAGGGGTCAGTCGGGAGGGTCCGGTGCCGTCCAAAGCCTGCACCAGCAGGTCGCCGAATTCCCTTGACGCCCCGTCGATGTCGGCCCGGCGTAGCGCCCGCCGCAGCTGGCGAAGCGAAATCGGATCGACTCGCCCGATCGGCCCGGTCAGCAACGTCAGCGCATGCCCGCCGTCCAGTCCGTCGGCGGTGGCGGCCAACACCGTCAGCAGCGCTTTCGCCGCGGGCTGCTCGGCGAGCGACCCCGAGACCGCGGGCGGGGCAACCGGAACGCCGGCTCGCGCCAACGCATGCGACAAACCCGCAGCGGCACGCGGCACCGACCGGACGATAACCGCCATCTGCGACCACGGCACCCCGTCCACGAGGTGCGCGCGTCGCAACGAATCGGCGATCAGCGCCGCCTCCACGCCCGCGGAGGCGGCCAGCCGCACGTCTACCGACCCCGAATCCTCGCCGGTGCCTTCGATTTCGCAGCCGTCGGTACGTCGGCCGGCGACGCCCGAGACTGCCCGCGCCACCGCGGGAGCGCAGCGGTGCGAGGTGGTCAGCGTCACCGACGGCGTCCCGTCGCCCAGCAGCGCCGCCGGCTCGGCGCCGCGGAAGCCGAACACCGCCTGAGCAGGGTCACCGGCGAGCAGCGTCACGTCAGCGCCGGCAGCCAGTACCCGCACCAGCAGAGCGGCCTGCGGGTCGAGTTGCTGGGCGTCGTCGACCAGCAGCATGCCGATCCGGGCGCGTTCAGCGGCCAGCAGATCCGGGTCAACCGCGAACGCCTCGAGAGCCGCCCCGACCAGCTCGGCCGCCCCGACCGCCGGCGTGGTCGCCTGCGGGGCAGCCGTTCCCACAGCGGCGCGCAGCAGCATCACTTGCTCATATTTGCGTGCGAACTGGCCTGCGGCCGCCCATTCCGGACGACCGGACAGCCGGCCCAACCGCTGTAGCCGCTGAGGGTCCACCCCGCGTTCGGCGCAGCGGGTGAGCAGCTCACGCAGTTCGGCGGCAAACCCCGCGGTGCCCAGCGCGGCCCACAGCTCAGCCGGCCACGCCGTGGTCGCATCGGGGCCGTCCTCGATCTCGCCGGCGAGCAGCTCGGCGATGATCGCGTCTTGTTCCGCAGAGGTGACCAACCGAGGCGGCGGGCCGCCGGCGCGCTGCGCCGCCAGCCGCAAAACGGCGAACGCGTAGCTGTGCACGCTGCGCACCAGTGGTTCTCGGATCACCGCCGGGAGCCCATGGCCCGCCTTTCCCCCGCAAGCGGGAGGTGCCCCCACCTCGGGACCAGAGGTCCCGCATCGTCGGCGGGCGCAAGAACCGGCCTGCTGCGAGCGCAGCAACGTCGTCGTCAACGCACTGCGAGCCCGCGACCCGATCCGGCCCGAACCCGTCAGCAGCAGCACCGATTCCGGATCGGCCCCGGCGGCGATGCGCGCGGCCGCGGCGTCGATCAACAAGCTGCTCTTACCGGTTCCCGGTCCGCCCAGCACTCGCACCACGCCGCGCAGACCGGGATCCAGCACGGCGCGCGCCTCGGGAACCCAGCGGAAAGACATAGCGGCATGACACCACGGGGGTCCGACAAGTCCGCCCGGCCGGCGATGCGGGGCCGCCCAACTGGCACCATCAACGCGTGACCCGGCTGCACGTGCACCGCTACGGCCCCTCGGGGCCCGTGCGACTACTGGCGATCCACGGGCTGACCGGACACGGAAAACGCTGGCAACCGCTGGCGACTCAGCACCTGGCCGAGATCACCGTTGCCGCACCCGATCTGATTGGGCACGGCAGGTCGTCGTGGGCGGCACCGTGGACCATCGAGGCCAATGTCGCCGCGATGGCCGCGCTGCTTGAGCAAGAGGCCGAAGGCCCGGTCGTGGTGGTTGCGCATTCCTTCGGCACCGCGGTCGCGCTGCACCTGGCCGCCGCACATCCCGACCGGGTGGCAGCACTGGTGCTGCTTGACCCGGCGATCGGTCTGGACGGCGGGTGGATGCGTGCGATCGCGGACGCCATGCTGGCCTCCCCCGACTACCCCGACGCCGCGGAAGCCCGCGCTGAGAAGGCCACCGGTTCCTGGGCGGAGGTGGATCCGGCCGTGCTCGACGCCGAAATCGACGACCACCTCGTCGCGCTGCCGGGCGGGCGATATGGTTGGCGGGTCAGCCTGCCCGCGATGATGTCTTATTGGAGTCAGTTGGCCCGCGAAATCGTATTGCCGCCCAACGGGATCGCGACGACGTTGGTGCGGGCAGCGTGGACATCGCCGCCGTATGTCACCGACCAGCTCATCGCCGGCCTGCACGAGCGACTGGGCGCCGATTTTCGGCTGCTCACTTTCGAATGCGACCACATGGTCGCGGAGATCAAGCCGGCCGAGGTCGCCGCGCTGATCCGAGAGCGGATGTCCTGATCGTGGCGCCAGTGACCGACGAGCAGGTCGAGCGGGTGCGCGCGCTGGTTGACTCGATACCGGCCGGAAGAGTCGCTACGTACGGTGATATCGCTGCTGCGGCAAGGCTTTCCAGCCCGCGTATTGTCGGCTGGATCATGCGCACGGACTCCTCGGACCTGCCCTGGCACCGGGTGATCACGGCATCTGGGCGTCCCGCAAGGCATTTGACAACCCGGCAGTTGGAACTGCTTCGGGCAGAAGGGGTTCTCGCCGTCGACGGCAGGGTCCCACTGGGCGAGATCCGTCACGAGTTTTAGGGCCTAGAGGATCAGACGCACCAGGGCAGCCGTGCGGGCCAGACCGGGGAAGGCGGCCGCTGTCGAACGCGGGTGCAGCGCATGAACAGCGAGCCGGAACATCAACGCGCGCAACAACATCTGCGGCCATTCCGGTAGGGCGTTCCAACGTTCGATGAGCCCTTCGTCGGCCTCGCCCCAGGACAACGCGTCGACGACGACCACTCCCGCCGCCCACGACGCCGGCCGCCAGTACGGCGTGATGTCGGTTATCCCGGGGGCGGCGGCACCCGCGAACAGCACGGTTCCGTAGAGATCCCCGTCCACCAGCTGATTAGGGCTCTTGGTTGGCCGCCGCAGTCCGGCAAGCTGGTTGATCAGGTCGACCGACCGCTGTCCGTCCGCAGTGGGCGATGCCGCCCGTGCCGCCGCGGGCACCGACTGCAGCGGCCGTTCCTCCCACGCGGCGCGGTCAGCGGCGATAAAGACGTCGACGTCGGCCCAGGGTGCGGTGGGCCCCTGGGTAAGGAACCGGGGCCGCTCCAGTGTGCCGGTGGCCTCGTGCAGCCGCACCGCCGCCGACACCACCTCGTCGTGCCGCGGCTCGGGGTGACCGGCCACAAAGGTGTCTGCTCGCCAGCCGGAAACCACGTAACGCCCATCGGTCGACCGGACCGGCCGGGCCAACCGCACGCCGTCGACGAACAGCGTCTCGCGCACCCGCGCGGACCAGGAAGCGCGGGCGTTGTCGGCGACCATCGACAGCACCACTTCGCCGCACCGCCAGCCGCCTTCCCAGCTGGCTCCCAACGGGATGGGCCGTACACCACTTAGACCGAACGCCGCCAGCACGTGCTCGGGCGGCGGCTCGACAGTCACGCGATCAGCCTAATCGGGGCCAGCGAACTGTCGGGACTAGACACGATGAGCCGGATACGCCCAAATTCGGTCGCCCGCTCCGACGGGACCTGCCCCGCGCCGCCCGGGGACAGCCAGCGTCATCACCGAGTCAGTACATCACCATGTCGGGCTGCATCTGTTTGGCCCATGCCACGATCCCGCCCTGCAGGTGCACCGCGTCGGCAAACCCGGCTTTCTTCACCGCGGCCAAGGCCTCTGCTGAGCGCACACCCGTCTTGCAATAGAGCACCGGTATCCGGTCCTGCGGTAGCTTGGCCAAGCCTTCACCGGAGTTGATCGACGACTTCGGAATCAGCTGCGCGCCGTCGATATGGTTGATGTCCCACTCCACCGGCTCGCGCACGTCGATCAGCGCCACCTTTTTGCCGGAGTCCAACAACTCCCGCAGCTCGCGCGGGGTGATCGCGGAGCCGGCGGCCGCCTCGGCGGCATCCTCGGACACCACCCCGCAGAATTCCTCGTAGTCGATCAGTTCGGTGATCTTGCGCGTGGACGGGTCCTTGCGGATCGTGATGGTGCGATAACTCATCTCCAGCGCGTCGTAGACCATCAGCCGGCCGAGCAGCGGCTCGCCGATGCCGGTGACCAGCTTGATCGCCTCGGTGCCCATCACGGACGCAATCGACGCACACAGAACGCCCAGCACCCCGCCTTCGGCGCAGGACGGCACCATGCCCGGCGGGGGCGCCTCCGGGTACAGGTCGCGGTAATTGAGGCCGCGACCGTCGGGGGCGTCCTCCCAGAACACCGAGACCTGGCCTTCGAACCGGTAGATCGACCCCCAGACGTAGGGCTTGCGCGCCAGCACAGCGGCGTCGTTGACCAGATACCGGGTGGCGAAGTTGTCGGTGCCGTCGAGGATCAGGTCGTATTGCTTGAACAGGTCGACGGCGTTGTCCGGTTCCAGCCGCACCTCGTGCAGGCGCACGTTTACCAGCGGGTTGACCTCGGCGATCGAGTCGCGCGCCGATTGCGCTTTGGATCGGCCGATGTCGGACACCCCGTGGATGATCTGGCGTTGCAGGTTGGACTCGTCGACGACGTCGAAGTCGACGATGCCGATCGTCCCCACCCCCGCCGCGGCCAGGTAAAGCAGCGTCGGTGCGCCGAGCCCCCCGGCGCCTATCACCAGCACTCGCGCGTTTTTGAGCCGCTTCTGGCCGTCGACACCCAGGTCGGGAATGATCAGATGCCGGCTATAGCGCGCGACCTCATCCCGCGTCAGCTCGGCAGCCGGCTCAACAAGCGGTGGCAACGACGTCGACACCGATATCGCCTCGATTCGTCACTGAAGTTGACATTGCGCGGGCGTCAGCCACACCCATCACAGCAGCTGTGGGCAACAACGGCAAACAGCTGCCGGAGCTTCCCGGGCCCGGGTACCCAGCTAGGCGATCGGGTACGGCCAGGGATTGAATTCGCAGGTCTTGCCGTCGGGTTTGACCCATTCCGGGTCGAACTTCGCGGCGTCGTCATTGGAGGTCGAAAAGGTCTGCTGCATCATGATCGGCGCCAAACCGCCCTGCTTATCGCAAGGCTCGTGGCGCAGATACCCGATGGCGTGGCCGACCTCGTGGTTGATCAAGTATTGACGGTACGAACCGACATCGCCCTGAAAAGACGCCGCACCGCGCACCCAGCGTGCCTCGTTGATGAAGACCCGGGGTTGCGCCTCGGGGCCGTAGGACGGGTTGTAGCAGGACGTCTCCAGCGGGAATTCGTAGCCGCAGCCGTCTCGCACCGTCATCGGGGAGCTCAGCGAGACTCGGATATCGGGTTTGCTCTTGTCGGCCCCGTCGATCCTGACAAAAGCGAACTGCGGGTTGTGTGTCCAGCTCTTGGGGTTGGCCAGCGTCTGGTCGACCATCCCGGCGATCGCGTCGTCACCGCCGAACGCGGTGGGATCGATGCCGTTTTCGACTTCGACGGTGTACTTGAAGACTTTGACGGTGCCCTGGCCGATCTGAGGCGTGCCACCCGGGACGATGTGCCAGGTTTTGTCACCGGCTTCGGTGAATGGACCACCGTTGGGCAGCATCCCGGTGGGCAGGTTGGCGTCGAACTGAGTCAGACCCCGGGGCGGTGCGTCGATGATCGACGTGCCCACCGCGCCGATTTTCGGCGGGCCCTGGACGGGCTCTCCCGAGGCCGGTGCGGGCATGCTGGTCCCTGTCACGGTCTGGTAGACCACCACCGCTGTGACCGCAATCAGTGCCGGCAGCGCGTAGGCGCGCCAGCCGTAGGTGGACACAAAGCGCCCTAGCCAGCTCTGTTTGCGCCAGCGGCTGCTATCCCGATTGGACCGGACCCGCCCCGAGCCCCATGCGAGAGGATCGCGCTGCGCGCGCAGCGGTTCCCGCCAGTCGTCGCGGAGCACCGGTGCCCGGTTGCCCCCGCGCCGATCCGGGTCGTAGGTCACTTGCCAAGGATGGCACAACCGTCACTAGCTGCGACTCTCGGCGCGCCCGCAGGTAACGGCGCAACGTGGTTCTGCCGACATTTGGGGCGTGGATGGCGATCCCAAAAGCGAGACGGTAGTAGTGTCGTTGCGATCAGGCCCCGCAACGCTGCACCGGCGGTACAACAATCAGATTGAGGACTTGATGAGCGATCTCGCCAACGCCGCCGACAGGGGTGCGGTCAAGCTACGCGGTAGCAATCGCACACCCGCTCGGCGCGGTAACCGGCTGCCTCGGGACGAGCGTCGCGGCCAACTCCTCATCGCAGCAAGCGAGATTTTCGTGGACCGCGGCTACCACGCCGCCGGCATGGACGAGATCGCCGAACGGGCCGGAGTCAGCAAGCCCGTTCTTTACCAGCACTTTTCCAGCAAGCTGGAGTTGTACCTGGCGGTCCTGCAGCGACACGTCGAGAATCTGGTGTCCGGCGTGCGGCAGGCGCTGCGCACTACCACCGACAACCGGCAGCGGTTGCGCTCGGCGGTCCAGGCGTTCTTCGATTTCATCGAGCACGACGGCCAGGGCTACCGGTTGATCTTCGAGAACGACTATGTCACCGAGCCCCAGGTCGCCGCGCAGGTGCGGGTGGCCACCGAATCGTGCATCGACGCGGTCTTCGATCTGATCAGCGCTGACTCCGGGTTGGATCCGCATCGCGCCCGGATGATCGCCGTGGCCCTGGTCGCACTTAGCGTCGACTGCGCCCGGTATTGGTTGGACACCGATCGGCCGATTACCAAGGAAGATGCCGTAGACGGCACCGTGCAGTTCGCCTGGGGCGGGCTGTCACACGTGCCGCTCACCCGTTCCTAGCCGCGCTGCTACCTAGTCCGAAACCGACCCGGCGCGCGTCCGCGACGCCGATTTCGACATAGGCGATCTTGGCGGCGTGGACCAGGAACCGGCGACCCTTGTCGTCCGTCAGGCCCAGCACGTCGGAATCCTTGCCCAGTGCGGCGGTGACCAATGCTTCGACTTCGCTGGGCGTTTGCGCACTGCTGAAGACCAACTCACGCGGGCTGTCCGTGATACCGATCTTGACCTCCACGTCGGCCCCTTCCCATTCTTTCCCTGGTAGTCGTTGGAAATCGTTCTCCAGCAAGCAGGCTAGTGGACGCCCTTGCCTGGTGCCGAAACCCGGTCGGCACCAAGGATTCCGTATGCGGGTAAACCCGGCCGCCGTTGGCAAATCGTGACCTGACACGCCCGCGCGCCGCGTCCTGCGACAATCCCCACATCAATAACATCTGCACCATCAGCACCATGAATTACTTGGATAGCGATATCCAGGACTACCCAGATGACGACGTCGACGACATCTACGCCGACGACGATGACGTGATTGCGCCCATCGACGAACGGTGGCGTCCGGTCGCAATGATCGCCGGTATCGTCTTCGTCCTGGCGGTGATCGCCACGGTGGTGATCGTCAACGGCGGCGACAGCGCCTCGACCTCGGCGACGGTGGTGGTGCCGCCGTCGCGCAGCGTGACGTCACCGCGGCTCAGCGCTCCCCCGGTGCCGTCGCTACCCCGCGAGACCGTCACCACCGTGACACCGCCTCCCAGAAAACCCAGCCCAACGCCGACCGCAGGTCCCACTAACGCGCCGACGGTGATCCCGCCGCCGGTGGCTGTCCCCTCGGTACCACCGGACGTGGCCGCCCGGACCTTCGTCTACCGGGTGACCGGAACCAAAGGGCTTCTCGATCTGGTCACCGTCGTCTACACCGATGCGCAGGGCGCGCCGCAGACCGACTTCAACGTGTCACTGCCATGGTCGAGGACCGTGGTGATGAACCCGGGGGTGCAGCTCAGGTCCGTCGTCGCGACAAGCCTGACCGGTCATCTCAACTGCTCGATCACCGACGGCGCGGGTCAGCCCGTCGCGATGTCGACCAGCAGCGCGATGATCGCGACCTGCACCCGCTAAGCCAGGCCCAGATCGCGCATCCGCTCGTCGTGTGTGCGCTGCAGCCGGTCGAAGAACCCCGCTAGCTGCGTCAGGCCCTCCGTCCTGGACACCACCAGGTCGACCAGCTCATCGTGTTCGGCCAACACGTACTGGGCCTGGGTGATCGCCTCGCCGAGCAGACGACGTGACCACAGCGCCAGCCGGCTGCGCTGTCTGCCGCTCTTGGTCACCGCGGCCCGCACCTCGGCGACGACGAACTGGGAGTGCCCGGTCTGCGACATCGTCGCGCGCACCACGTCGGCAACCTCGTCAGGCAACTCGTCGGCGATCTGCAGATAGAAGTCGGCGGCCAGCGCATCGCCCACATAGGCCTTGACCAGCGCCTCCAGCCAGGTGCTCGGCGTGGTCAGCCGGTGATAGCCGTCGAGCGCGGAGGCGTACCTCGAAATCGTCGGCACCACGTCGACGCCGCGGCTCTCCAGGGCGTCGCGCAGCAGCTCGTAGTGGCCCATCTCGGCCGCCGCCATGCTGGCCATCGAAATTCGCCCGCGCAGATCCGGCGCCATCTTCGCCTCGTCGGTGAGCCGGTAGAAGGCCGCGACCTCGCCGTAGGCCAGCACCGCGAACAATTCGTTGACGCCGGGATGGTCCGCCGGCACCCGTGACGGGGGCGGATCGGGCAGCTTGTCGGCGCCCGAAAGCGAGGTCATGGCAACACTCTAGGCGTCCGTGGCGACCCGCTGCGCCCGGCTTCACCGCGCCGGCGACCGCCACGCGAATGGCCGCCCGGGCCGCGATCCCCGGCCCTGACAGCCCACCAGCTATGATTGACACAGGTATTGGCTGTAGATCCTTACTGCCGCTACCGGCGAAATGTGCGTGCAAGCAGTTGGCCCGCCTAGAGAGCGCAGGGCCCGCGAATCGGCAACGTATTCGACAGTCAACTGATGCGCGCGTGACGCAGCGATTGACAAACCGAATACAACCCGAAAGGCATCGCGTCTCACGCATGACCCCATTAATCACACCCACCCGAGCCACATCCGAATCGACCTTTGCCGACCTCGGCGTCCGCGATGAGATAGTGCAGGCACTGACAGAAGAAGGCATCAAGCATCCCTTTGCTATCCAAGAGCTCACCCTGCCGCTCGCACTAGCTGGCGACGACCTGATCGGCCAAGCCCGCACCGGAATGGGCAAGACCTTCGCGTTCGGGGTGCCGCTGTTGCAGCGGATCACCACCTCCGGAGCGCAACGCCCCCTCACCGGCATTCCGCGGGCGCTGATCGTGGTGCCCACCCGCGAACTGTGCCTGCAGGTGTCTGGTGACCTGGCCACCGCCGCCAAGTACCTGACCACCGACGACGACCGACGGCTGTCGGTGGTCTCCATTTACGGCGGCCGGCCCTACGAGCCGCAAATCGAGGCGCTGCGCGCCGGCGCCGACGTGGTGGTCGGCACCCCCGGCCGGTTGCTCGACCTGGCCCAGCAAGGGCATCTGCAGCTGGGCGGTCTGTCGGTGCTGATCCTCGACGAGGCCGACGAGATGCTCGACCTCGGCTTCCTGCCCGACATCGAACGCATCTTGCGTCAAATCCCCGACGAGCGGCAGTCGATGCTGTTCTCGGCGACGATGCCGGATCCGATCATCACGCTGGCCCGCACGTTCATGAACCAGCCCACCCACATCCGGGCTGAGGCGCCGCACTCCTCCGCGGTCCACGACCTCACCAAGCAGTACAGCTACCGCGCACACGCGCTGGACAAGGTCGAGCTGGTCAGCCGAATCCTGCAGGCCCGCGGACGCGGCGCGACCATGATCTTCACCCGCACCAAGCGCACCGCGCAGAAGGTCGCCGACGAGTTGGCCGAACGCGGTTTCGCAGTGGGCGCCGTGCACGGCGACCTGGGGCAGATAGCCCGTGAGAAGGCGCTCAAAGCGTTCCGCAGCGGCGGTATCGATGTCCTGGTCGCCACCGACGTGGCCGCGCGCGGGATCGACGTCGACGACGTCACACACGTCATCAACTACCAGATCCCCGAGGACGAACAGGCTTACGTGCACCGCATCGGTCGCACCGGCCGCGCCGGCAAGACCGGTGTCGCGGTCACCCTGGTGGACTGGGACGAGCTGGCCCGCTGGACGATGATCGACAAGACCCTCGGCCTGGGCTGCCCGGATCCCTCCGAGACCTACTCCAGTTCGCCGCATCTGTACGCCGAACTCGACATCCCGACCGACTCCCGCGGCACAGTCGGGACACCGCGTAAATCGCAGGCCAAACGCGCCACATCGGGTCAGCGCGACGGCGACCGATCCGAGCCGCGGTCACCCACGAGCAGCCGGCAGCGGCAGCGCACCCGCGGAGGCAAATCGGCAACCGGCCACCCCGTTGCGGCCAGTGCCACCAACGGCGATGCAACCCCTTCAGCGACATCCACGTCGGCTACCCAATCAACGGGTACCGCGAGCGCGAACTCCGGCGACGGCGCTCACAACGGGCGCCGCCGCCGTCGTCGCCCCCGCAAGTCGACGGGCGTGGCCGCGAATGCCAACTGAACCGGTGTCGCCTGCCCCCTGATGGTCAAACCGGAACGCCGCACCAAGGCCGATGTATTGGCCGCGGCAGCGATCGCGGCGGTGGTTGCCGTGGCGGCGGCGTTGATCTGGTGGACCAGCGATGCCCGAGCAACGATCAGCCGGCCCGCGGCGGGGCCCCCGCCCAGCCTGAGGTCGGCCCGCGAGGTGCCGGCCTCGCTCAAGCAGCTCTGGACCGCCCCCAACGCGCCTACCGACCAGCCTGTCGCGGTCGCCGGAACCGTCGTCACCGCCGACGGGCGTGCCGTCCAGGGCCGTGATCCGGTCACCGGCCAGGTGCGGTGGAGCTACTCGCGCGGCAGCGATCTGTGCGGGGTCGCCGGGGTCTACCGCTACGCGGTCGCGGTCTACCGCGACGACCGGGGCTGCGGTCAGGTCAGCACGATCGACGGATCCACCGGCAGCCGCGGACCCGCCCGAAGCAGCTACGCCGACGATCGTGTCAACCTGTCCTCCGACGGCATCACGATTTTGTCGGCCGGGGACACCAGGCTGGAACTGTGGCGTTCCGACATGGTCCGGATGCTCTCCTACGGCGAGATCGACGCCCGCGTGAAGCCCTCCTCGAAGGGATTGCACACCGGATGCCGCTTCGTTTCGGCGGCGGCCAGCTCGGCGGCGGTCTCGGTGCTCGGCGCGTGCGGCAGCCAAGCGGATCTGCGGCTCACGCTGCTGCGCCCCAGCAAGGAAGAAGACGAGCCGGAGCTGCGCGACGTGCCCGAACCGGGGATCGGCGTGGGTTCTGGTGCCCGGGTGCTGACAGTGGCCGAGACCAAGACCCTCATCTACCTACCGGCGCCGCAGCCGAGAGTCGACGTGGTCGACGAATCCGGGGTGACCGTGGCCAGCACGCTGCTGCCCAAGCCGCCGTCGACGTCGAGCGTGGTGTCGCGGACCGGCAACCTGGTGACGTGGTGGACCGGCGACAAGGTGATGGTCTTCGACGGGGCAACGCTGACCTACCGCTTTTTCATTGGGGCCGCCGGGCCTTCGGTTCCGGTGGGGCCCGCGGCGACGATGGCGGGCAAGTTGCTCGTCCCCGTCACAGGTGGCATCGCCGTTTGTGATCCGGTCACCGGCGAAGGCGAAGGCTATCTGCCGGTGACCCGGCCGCCGGGCAATTCCCCGGTGATTCCCGCCGTTTCGGGTTCGCAGGTGCTCGAGCAGCGCGGCAACACCCTCGTCGCGCTGGGCTAAGCCGCGCCCGACGACGATGCGGGCCGGAACGGCCCGAGGTGGGGGCACCTCCCGCTTGCGGGGGAGAGTCGGGCTAGGCGTACGACGTCAGGCGTCGATGGTGAACGTCGGCAGTGCCTTACCCGACTTCCAGTGTTTGAGCAGGGTCTCGGCCAACTCTCGGTAGGCGGACGCGCCCTTGTTCTTGCGCGCGGCCATCACCGATGAGCCGGACGCGCTGGCCTCGGCGAAACGCACCGTGCGCGGAATGGGCGGCGCCAGCACCGGCAGGTCGTAGCGGTCGGCGACATCGAGCAGCACGTCGCGGGTGTGGGTGGTGCGCGGGTCGTACAGCGTCGGCAGCGCGCCGAGTAACCGCAGGGCAGGGTTGGTGATCTGCTGGACGTCAGCGACGGTGCGCAGGAATTGGCCGACGCCGCGATGCGCCAACGTTTCGCATTGCAACGGCACGATGACCTCGCCGGCGGCCGTGAGCCCGTTGAGCGTAAGCACGCCCAGCGACGGTGGGCAGTCGATGATGACCACGTCGAAGCGGTCACCGAGCTTGTCCAGCGCGCGTCTCAGCGCGTACTCGCGGCCGGCCCGCATGAGCAGCATCGCTTCGGCGCCGGCCAGGTCGATGTTGGCCGGCAGCAGCGTCATCCCCTCCGCTGTGTCGACCAGGGCGACGTCCGGCTCCACCTCACCGAGCAACACCTCATGCACCGACACCGCCAACTTGTCCGGGTCTTGGCCGAGTGAGAAAGTCAGACAGCCCTGCGGGTCCAGGTCGACGAGTAGCACGCGGCATCCCGCGTCCACCATCGCCGCGCCCAGTGAGGCCACCGTTGTCGTCTTGGCCACCCCGCCCTTCTGGTTGGCCACCGCCAGTACCCGGGTGTTAGTCACAGTGTCCATCCTGGCATGTTCGGGGTTGTGCGCTAAGGGCGACGGGCCCGCATGTCTCCGGCAGAATCAGTCGGCATGGCCTTGCACAACCACCGACTTGTACTGCTCCGCCACGGCGAGACCGCCTGGTCGAAATCCGGCCAGCACACCGGCCGCACCGACATCGAACTGACCGATACCGGCCGAGTCCAGGCCGAGCTTGCCGGGCGCGTTCTGCGTGAACTGAAACTCGCTGACCCGCTTGTGATCAGCAGCCCGCGTATACGTGCCCTGACCACAGCCAAGTTGGCCGGGCTCGCCGTGGACGAGGTGTCTCCCCTGCTCGCCGAATGGGATTACGGTTCCTACGAAGGGTTGACGACCCAGCAAATCCAAGAATCGGTTCCTGATCGGCTGATCTGGACCCACGGGTGCCCCGGCGGCGAGAGTGTGGCGCAAGTCAGCGACCGCGCTGATCGGGCCGTCGCATTGGCGTTAGAGCACATGATCTCGCGCGACGTATTGTTCGTGGGCCATAGTCACTTTTCCCGTTCGGTAATCACGCGCTGGGTCGAGCTGCCGCTCGTCGAGGGCAGCCGCTTCTGGATGCTCGCTGGCTCGATCGCCCTGTGCGGGTTCGAGCATGGCGTGCGACAGCTCGCTGCGCTCGGATTGACCGGCCTCCCGCAGGCAATCGCACCCGGGTGAGCACCACCGAACCACCGTTCGTGCTGTGCGGGCCGACCGGCGCTGTCGTCGCCGACGGCGTGCGAACCTGCTACAGCGACGTGGTCGGCGCGCAATCGGCGTTGCGCTCGGGGGCAGTGCCAATAGTGCTGGGCGCGTTAGCTTTTGACGTCCACAGTCCCGCCGCGTTGATGGTGCCACATTCGGTGCGACGCACTGACGGACTGCCCGACTGGCCGACCGGCCCGCTGCCGGCCGTGCACGTCGCCGGGGCGCTTCCCACGCCCGAGGAGCACCGCGCCCGAGTACGACGCGCCCGCGAGCGGCTGACCGCTGCGGGCAGCACCCTGCAGAAGGTGGTGCTGGCTCGCGCGTTGCGGCTGGCCGCCGATGCTCCACTGGACGGCAGGATCATCCTGCGCCGATTGGTCGTGCAGGACCCTGCCGCCTACGGATATCTGGTCGACCTGTCAGCGGCGGGCGGCGAGTACTCCGGCATGGCCTTGGTCGGCGCCAGCCCGGAGCTGCTGGTGGCACGCGACGGCGACCGGGTGACGTGTCGGCCCTTCGCCGGTTCTGCGCCGCGTGCCGCCGATCCCGGGCTCGACGCTGCTGCCGGCGCCGCACTGGCCGCTTCCGCCAAGGATCGCCACGAGCACCAATTGGTGATCGATACCATGGTCGACGCCTTGCGTCCCTTGTGCAGCGAGTTGACGATCGCCCCTACGCCGGAGTTGAGCCGCACCACGGCGCTCTGGCATCTCAGCACACCCATCAATGGGCGACTGCGCGACACATCGACGACGGCAATGGATTTGACGTTGGCGCTACACCCCACACCCGCGGTCGGGGGGGTGCCCGCCGGCGCCGCCGCCGAACTGATCAGCACGCTGGAGGGCGACCGCGGCTTCTACGCCGGCGCTGTCGGCTGGTGCGACGCGCGCGGTGACGGACGGTGGGTGGTGTCCATCCGCTGCGCGCAGCTCGCAGCTGACCGCCGTACTGCGCTCGCCCATGCCGGTGGCGGCATCGTCGCCGAGTCCGATCCTGATGACGAAGTTGCGGAGACCACAACGAAATTCCTCACTATTTTGTCCGCGCTGGGAGTTGATCCGTGACCGCGCACATCCGCCGAGCCATACCTGCCGATGCCGCCGCGATCACCGCGATGATCCACGGGCTGGCCCGCTTCGAACGAGCGGCCGATCAATGCACTGTTCTCGAAACGCAAATCAGCACAGCACTTTTCGGTAATACCTCCACGCTACGGGCACACGTCGCCGAGGTAGATGGCGAAGTCGCCGCGATGGCCCTGTGGTTCCTCAGCTTCTCGACCTGGGACGGCGTCGACGGCGTGTATCTGGAGGACCTGTACGTGCGTCCACGATTTCGCCGTCTCGGCCTGGCCCGCGGGCTGCTGACGGCACTGGCAAGGGAGTGCCTGGACAACGGCTACACCCGGCTGTCGTGGTCGGTGCTGAACTGGAACACCGATGCGATTGCCCTCTATGAGGCCGTCGGCGGTCGGCCGCAGAGCGAGTGGACCACCTATCGGCTGTCCGGCCCGAAACTGTCGGAGCTGGCCGGGCCCCGCTGATTCGCGCCGGCGACGATGCAGAGCGGAGCGATGGGGAGGAGCGGCGCTTATGACCCGCCGGCGACGATGCAGAGCGGAGCGATGAGGAGGAGCGGCGCTTATGACCCGCCGGAGACCCAGCGCACGGCGGCCGGACTGAACAGCAACGCCAACACGGTCAGCGCGATGACGCCCACCGGGATCCCGACCAGCACCCGATGAGAACCCACGGCCAGGTACCAGGCCACCGGCAGCAGCAACAGCTCGGCGAACACCGCCAGCCCGCGACCCCAGCGCCTGCCGACCAGCAATGCGCACCCGGCGGCGAGAACAGCCCCACCGACCAGAGCGAACCACGCTGCGGTGCCGAAGCCGTTGACCACCCGCTGATCTGCACCGCCGAGCGCCCGGAATAGCAGAACCGCGGCCACCACCAACCCGGTCGCGCCCTGCAGAGCAACGATCAGTCCGGCGCCTCGGATGGGGGCCGGAGCAGGCGGGCCCACCTGCTTGCGGCGGATACGCACAGCGCCAGCGTAATCACCGCCTCCCGTAGGCTTTGGCATCATGCGCGCCGTGCTGATCGTCAACCCCACCGCGACGTCGACCACCACAGCGGGGCGCGACTTGCTGGCACACGCGCTCAAGAGCCGCCTCGAGCTGACCGTCGAGCACACCACGCACCGCGGCCATGCCGGCGAAATCGCACAGGCCGCCGTGAAGGACGGGGTGGATTTGGTCGTCGTGCACGGCGGCGACGGCACGGTCAGCAATGTGGTCAACGGCCTGCTCGGCCCTCCCGGTGAGTTGCCTAACGGCCATGTCCCGGCGCTGGCGATAGTCCCGGGTGGCTCGGCGAACGTGACGGCGCGGTCACTGGGAATCCCACCAGGCCCGGTTGACGCCACCAACCAGCTGATCTGGCTGCTGGACAGATACGGACAGCAAAAGGCGTGGCGCCGGATCGGGCTGATCGACTGCGGTGAGCAGTGGGCGGTGCTCAACGCCGGCATGGGCGTCGACGCCGAAGCAGTCGCCGCCGTGGAGGCCCAACGGGACAAAGGCGTCAAGGTCACACCAGCGCGCTATATCCGCGCGGCGGTGCGCGCTACGGTGGCCTACTCCCGTCGTGAACCGCGGCTGACCGTGCATCTGCCCGGGCGGGAGCCGATCTCGGGGGTCTACTTCGTCTTCGTGTCCAACTCGAGCCCGTGGACCTTCGCCAACGACCGGCCGATGTACACCAATCCCGGCACCACCTTCGAGTCAGGCCTGGGAGTGTTCGGCGTCACCCGTTTGAAGGTGGTGCCGAGCCTGCGACTGGTCGGGCAGATGTTCTCCAAGCAGCCGAGGCTCGAAGGCAACCAGCTCGTCCGCGACGACGATGCCGCCTGCGTGCGGGTCACCTGCGCCGACCCCCCGATGGCCAGCCAGTTCGACGGCGACTACCTCGGCGTGCGGGAGCAGATGACGTTCCGCGCGGTTCCGGACGCGCTGGACGTCGTCACTCCACCCCGCAACATAAGGCCAACTTAAGGCTCTGACCTGCGATAAGCACCGGACTGACACAAAAAAGGCTGGTCAGAAGGGTCGAAATGTAGTACAAACGATTAAGGGATTTGGTAACAGATCGCCAAAGTGAGATTGCCCACGGACCAACGGGCTCTCTTGACATCTGTTGAGCCTGTGAAACGATCGAATGAACACTTGCAACGGTACGGAAACATTTCTTGTGCCTGCGTTAACAGCCGAAGAAAAATACTCGTGCGCCCTGCTGCGCACACAGTGAGGAGTAACGACTTATGGATTGGCGCCACAACGCGGTGTGTCGCGATGAGGACCCGGAGCTGTTCTTCCCCGTCGGGAACAGCGGACCGGCGCTCGCGCAGATCGCTGACGCGAAACTGGTCTGTAACCGCTGTCCGGTGACCACCGAGTGCCTGTCTTGGGCGCTGAACACCGGTCAGGACTCCGGTGTATGGGGCGGAATGAGCGAAGACGAGCGACGTGCACTGAAGCGTCGCAATGCCCGGACAAAGGCCCGAAGCGGGGTCTGACCCGGGTTTCAGTCGCGTCAACGGTGCGGCCCCGACGAACTGTCGGGGCCGCACCGTTGTGTGCGGCACTAGTGCGCGGCCCGGACGCGACGACCGATCGGGACGCGTAACACCACGTCGGTTCCGCCTTCGGGGGCGCCATGCATGTGCAGCGAGCCGTCCAGTTCCGCGGACACCAGTGTCCGCACGATCTGCAGACCTAGCCGGTCGGACTGCTCAACGCTGAACCCCTCGGGCAGCCCGCGACCGTTGTCGTGGACCACCACGTCGAGCCAACGCGCCGAACGTTCGGCACGAATGGTCACGCCGGCCCCAGGTTCGCGCGCTGCCGGGTCGAACGCATGCTCGATGGCGTTTTGGACGAGCTCGGTGATCACCATGATCAGCGCGGTCGCACGATCGGAGTCCAGGACGCCGAGCACGCCGGTCCGGTCTATCCGGATCGGCGTGTCCACCGTCGCCACGTCGTTCATGATCGGCAGGATCCGGTCGATCACCTCGTCGAGGTTGACTTCCTCATCCACCGACATCGACAGCGCGTCGTGGACCAACGCGATCGACGACACCCGGCGTACCGACTCGATGAGCGCCTCTCGACCCTCGGCGTTGGTCGTCCTGCGGGCCTGCAGCCGCAGCAGCGCCGCGACGGTCTGAAGGTTGTTCTTCACCCGGTGATGAATCTCCCGGATCGTGGCGTCCTTGGAAATCAGCGCGCGGTCTCGGCGCTTGACTTCGGTGACGTCACGAACCAGCACCGCAGCGCCGGCTGCCGAGCCGTGGACCATCAGCGGCAGCGTCCGCAGCAGGACGGTGGCACCACCGGCGTCGACCTCGATACGCATGCTGGCACCCCCGGCCAGGGAGTTGAGCACGTGCTCGGCGAGTTCACGGGCCTCGAAGGGATCAGAGATCAGCGGACGCGTGACCGCGATCAGGTTGTGGCCCTCCAACTCCGAGGTCAAGCCCATCCGATGATAGGCCGAAAGCGCGTTCGGGCTGGCGTAGGAGACGACTCCATTGACGTCGAGTCGGATGAAGCCGTCACCGGCTCGCGGGCTGGAGCGCGACATCACCAGGTCTCCCACGTTGGGAAAGGTGCCCTCGGAGAGCATGGTGACGAGGTCCGCAGCGCAGTCGATGTAGGCAGTCTCCAATGGGCTGGATTTATGAGTGTCCCCGACCGCCTTCTGATGCGTCAGCACCGCGACCACCATGTCGCCGTGCCGCACCGGCACGGCTTCGATGTTCAGTCCAGTTTGCTGCCACGAATACTGTTGGCCTGCATCGCTTTCCAGACCGATAGTGCCGGACTCAAACGCCGCTGCGATGAGCGGCATCTCGTCGGCGGCGAAGACGGTACCGACTGCGTCCCGCAGTAGAACCGTCGGGGCGGTATTCGGTCGGCACTGCGCGACGCACACCAGCGAACCGTCATCGCGGCGGACCCACATCAGGTAATCAGCGAACGAAAGATCTGCAAGCAGCTGCCACTCGCCGACCACCGCGTGCAAGTGGTCGACGGCGCTCCCCGGCAGCATGGTGTGTTCGGCGAGAAGGTCACCAAGTGTGGACATCGGCGACTCCCGCCAAGACGTGCAGACGAGCCAATGGCTAGCTGATCACGGCGATAAGGTCGCCGGCCTGGATGACGTCTCCGACCGAAACACTGACCTTGCTGACCGTGCCGGCAACCTCGGCCAGGACCGGGATCTCCATCTTCATCGATTCCAGCAGCACCAAGGTGTCACCCTCGCCGATCTGGTCGCCCTCGTTGACCACGACTTCGAGCACGCTGGCCACGATCTCTGCGCGGACGTCCTCGGCCATCATCACCCCGTTCGTCAACCAGCCGGTGTTTTCGCAATGCTGCCGTTCCATCGAACCACAACCAGTTCACCTGGACGCGAGGGAGTGAGTCCTACCGTCGGGTCGTGGCGGCGCCGACAGTGCAGGTCGGCCGCTGTTGCGCGCGGGAGAAAGGGGCCGGCTGATATCGCGGAGATATCAGTAAGCAAACTCCAAGATTACTAAGCGAACCTATAGAGTTCGTCCTGTGATCGTGTCGTGTTGTTATTGTGACATTTGAGCAGCATTGTTTCCAGAGTGATTGGAGTGCCTGATGCACACTTAGTGCCTCAGCCGAATTTGAGGGGAATTCCGTTGTCCGAGAACATGTTTGCGAATCCGACCGGTCGACGCCCATTGACCCGAGTGAAAGCCGGCATCGGGGTTGCGCTGGCAGCGATCGCCACCATCGGGCTTGGCGCGGGGATCGCCGCGGCCAGTCCCCAGCAACCATTCCTTGTCGACGACCCACTGCCCATTCCAGGCCTCGGCGGGGCCGACGGCGGCGCCGGCAGTGCCGTGAGCATCGCCAATTCGCTCTTCGGCTCACTGAGCGGTTTGATGAATAACATCATCCCCGGCAGCGGGGACCTGTTGATGCCGGCCAGCAGTGCCCTCACGCCGGGCGGTCTCGGAGGAATGCCCGGTGGTCTTCCGGGCGGAATGCCCGGTGGCCTCCCAGGCGGAATGCCCGGCGGCGTGCCCGGTGGTCTCCCAGGCGGCTACCCCGGCGGCCTGCCAGGCGGCCTCCCCGGACAAACCCTCGGCGGCGTGCCCGGCTACCCCGGCTACCCCGGCGGCCTCCCAGGACAGACGCCCGGCTACCCCGGCGCGCTCCCCGGCCAGACCCCCGGCGGATTCCCAGGCCAGAACCCTGGCTACCCCGGCGGCCTCCCAGGACAGACGCCCGGTGGGCTGCCCGGCCAGACCCCCGGTTACCCCGGCGGCCTCCCAGGACAGACGCCCGGCGGGCTGCCCGGCCAGACGCCCGCGCTACCGGGGCAGACGCCCGCGCTACCTGGGCAGACGCCGCCGGTGCCTGGACAGACAGCGGGGATTCCCGGACAGACAACGGTGATGCCAGGGCAGCCCTTGCCGGTGCAGCCTGCCGGGGTCATGCCAGTGGGCACGGGGTCGATTGCGTAGCCCCCGAGCTACGCAACACCTGACGCATGAAAGACTGACCTGCAGATACATCTGCGAGGAGGATCAGTTATGGCCAAGCGAGGCCGCAAGAAGCGTGACCGCAAGTACAACAAGGCCAACCACGGTAAGCGCCCCAACTCGTAGTCAGGCGGGGCGGCTACCATCGGATGATCGTGGTACGGCTGATCTCTAGCCGTAGCCGCTCACGCAGGCCCTCCGGGGCTTTCTCGCCGCGGCACTTGCTCGCGATCAACACCTTGATTCGCTCCTCCAGACCGTAGAACTGCAGGCATGGCGGGCATTCCTCGAGGTGCTTCCGTAGTTTTTCCCGATTCTCCGCGGTGCATTCGCCGTCCAGCAATGTCCATACCTCGGCGATCACCTCGGCACACTCGGCCTTCATGCGCGCATCAGCACCCGCCGCGGGGTCGCCCGGGCCGGAGGTGGGCGAAAACTCGGTCATGACGACACCTCCTCGGGCGCCTGATCGCCCCGGATGAAACCCCGGTCCTTGGCCACATCGGTCAGCAACTCACGGAGTTGGCGTCTGCCGCGATGCAGTCGCGACATCACCGTGCCGATCGGTGTATCCATGATTTCGGCGATCTCCTTGTACGGGAAACCCTCCACGTCTGCGTAGTACACGGCCATCCGAAATTCTTCGGGCAATGCCTGTAGCGCCTCTTTTATTTCGGTGTCCGGCAGCGCCTCAAGCGCCTCGACCTCGGCAGAGCGCAAGCCGGTTGAGGAGTGCTCAGCGGTGGCCGCCAACTGCCAGTCGGTGATCTCGTCGGTCGGATACTGCGCCGGCTGCCGCTGCTTCTTGCGGTAGCTGTTGATGTAAGTATTGGTCAGGATGCGGTAGAGCCACGCCTTGAGATTGGTGCCCTCTTTGAACGACCGAAATCCCGCGTAGGCCTTGACCATGGTTTCCTGAAGCAAATCCTCGGCATCGGCCGGATTCCGGGTCATCCGCAGCGCGCCGCCGTATAGCTGATCCAGCAGCGGAATCGCGTCGCGCTCGAAGCGCGCGGTCAGCTCCGCGTCGGTCTCGTCCCGGCGGCTACGCCCAGCGGTGTCCGAGACTTCCGAGACGGCTGAGACTTCTGAGGCGTCCGCGATCTCCGACTCGGTCGCGCCATCGATGTCGGCCATGTTGAGTAACGCAGTCCCTTCTGTCGCGATGCCGCTGAACAGGTCCATCAACACCGGACCCGTCTGGCACCGGGCCAACCGCTCTTCGCCGATGAGGCTCGTCGCCGTTGACATCCGACTCCCCTTCCCCAATCTAAAGGCTGCGACCGACAGTGTCTGCTTCGCACCACTCAACAGCAATAACCGCCTCGCTATTTCCGGTCCGTTTCCACCGGCGTCGACGACTCAATCAGGGCCGCCGATTCAGGCCGGTTGTGAGCAGCGTTACTGTGACGCTCATGTCGCTGAAAGCCAAGACCATGTTCATCTCGGGTGCCAGTCGCGGAATCGGCCTGGCCATCGCCAAGCGGGCCGCCCAGGACGGCGCCAACATCGCCCTGATCGCCAAGACCGCCGAACCGCACCCCAAGCTGCCGGGCACGGTGTTCACCGCCGCGAAAGAGCTCGAAGAGGCCGGCGGCCAAGCGCTGCCCATCGTCGGTGACGTCCGCGACCCGGACTCGGTCGAGGCCGCAGTAGCCAAGACCGTCGAGCAGTTCGGCGGCATCGACATCTGCGTGAACAACGCGTCGGCCATCAACCTGGGCTCCATCAGCGAGGTGCCGATGAAGCGGTTCGACCTGATGAACGGCATCCAGGTGCGCGGCACGTATGCGGTGTCTCAGGCGTGTATCCCGCATCTGAAGGGCCGTGAGAACCCGCACATCCTGACGCTCTCGCCGCCGGTGCTGCTCGGAAAAGAGTGGTTGAAGCCGACGGCGTACATGATGGCCAAATTCGGCATGACGCTGTGCGCGCTGGGCATGGCCGAGGAGCTGCGTGACGACGGCATTGCGTCCAACACGCTGTGGCCGCGCACGCTGGTGGCCACCGCTGCGGTGCAGAACCTGCTCGGCGGCGACGAGGCGATGAGCCGCGCCCGCAAGCCAGAGGTGTACTCCGACGCGGCCTACGTCATCCTCAACAAGCCCTCCCGTGAGTACACCGGCAACACGCTGCTGTGCGAAGACGTGCTGGTGGATTCCGGTGTCAAAGACTTGTCGGTGTACGACTGCATCCCAGGTTCGAAACTCGGCGTCGACTTCTGGGTGGACGGCGTCAACCCGCCGGGGTACAAGCAGGCCTCGTCGTGATCGCAAGCGCGGCGAAGCCGGGCGCAGCGGGTCACGACGATCAATACGTCGTGATCGCAAGCGCGGCGAAGCCGGGCGCAGCGGGGTCACGACGATCAATACGTCGTGATCGCAAGCGCGGCGAAGCCGGGCGCAGCGGATCACGACGCTAAATAGACGTGGCGGCCGGCGCTGCGACACCGGCGCTTGCGGCTTTGATCGCTGCCGGTGTGCCGCACGAGCTGGTGAAGTTCGATCACGATTCGCGAGAACGCTCGTTCGGCGTCGAGGCGGTCCACGCGCTGACCACGGATGGCGGCATCGCGGCAGGGCAGATCTATAAGACCCTGATCATCGCGGTGCCGGACGGATTCGGCGTCGCGATACTGCCGGCGTCGTCGAAATTGTCGCTGAAGGCGGCCGCTGCTGCCTTGGGGGTGACCAAAGCCAGCATGGCCGAACCCGCCGCCGCACAGCGGGCCACCGGCTATGTGCTCGGTGCTGTATCGCCGTTTGGGCAGCGCGCGCTGCTGCCCACCGTCGTCGACTCCAGCGCGCTGGCCTGGGGCCGGGTGTACTGCAGTGCGGGCCGACGCGGATGGGACGTCGCGGTTGCGCCCGCTGATCTGCTCCGGCTTACCGGCGCGGTCACCGCCGAGATTCAGGCTTGAGCGGAAGTTCGAGATCCGAGACGACAAGGCGATATCCGAGATCGAGCTGCGGCTTGTCGAGAAGATCGGCGTGGCGATCTGTCCACGCGCCCGTGGCGAGGTCGGAGCCTAGCCGCGACAATCCTTCTCGCAGTGGAGGTTCGGCCATCAGTGCGAACATCGAGATCCCGGCACGGACTTCGGCCTCGAGATAGGCGTGTGGGCGACGCCAGTATGCGCCGCCGAATCCGTCAGCGCAGTCGTAAGGAATCGGGACCGTCTGGATCGATGCATTGCCCAGCAGCGACAGCAGTTTGGTAATCGGCACGGCCAGATGCATGTCCATCTCCGCGGCGGCAGGCAGGTGTTCGCGCAGCAACCAGAACTGACGAAAGACGGTGTGGTCCCACGTGAGGATGACGATGCGCCGGCGGGCGATGCGGATCATCTCGGCGACGCCGGCGTCGACATCTGACCAGTGGTGGACGGTCAGGACTGCGAGCGCGGCATCGACGGCGTTTGCGCAAATAGGCAAGTGTTCGGCAACAGCACGCACCACCGGCGCGGCGCCGCCCCTGCGTTGCCTGATCATGACCGTGCTGGGTTCGACGGCGACGACGGTGTTCGACGGTTCGTAGGAGCCGGTCCCGGCGCCGATGTTCGCGATCGTGGCCATACCCTGTAGCGCCTGCTCGACGAGCGTGCCGATCCGTGGATCCGGTTGGCGCGTCGCCGAATACGTGCGTCCGGGTCGGTCGTATCGAATCAACGACCGGCCAGCATGGTGTGCACACTGTCGGCGAACGCGGCGGTGGTGAAGCAGGTGGGTTCGGCGAATTCCTCGATGGTGAGCGCGTCGTTCCAGCCGGCGTCGGCCGCGGCCCGCAGCAACGGCTTGGTCATCGCCACCGCGTGTGCCGGCATGGCGGCGACTCGTGAGCACCAATCGTCGGCAGTAGCGAGCAGACTGTCGTGCTCGACGACCTGCTGCACGAGGCCTAGCCGTTGTGCGGTGTGCGCGTCGATGTGATCTCCGCTCAGGTAGTAAGCAAGCGCGCCCTGGTAGCCGAGCCGGCGGGTCAGCGCCCAGCTGGTGCCGACCTCGGGAATCAGACCCAGACGACCGAACGCGGGCACGATCACCGCACGCTCGCTGGCGATGGTGAGATCGCAAGTCAGCGCCCACGCCAGGCCGACTCCGGCCGCCGCGCCGTTGAGCGCGGCCACGAAGATGGTGTCCGAACCGGCGATCAGCCGGGCAATACCCCCGAACTCGCGGCGGATCCAGCGCCAGACGTCGGCGACACCCTCCGGTTGGGTCAGCTGCTCGGTCGCCGCGCGCATCATCTTCAAGTCGCCGCCAGCGCTGAAGCCCGGGTCGGCACCGGTGAGCACCACACTGCGAACGCCACTATCGGCAACGAGAGCCTCGAGCGCGCGCCGTAACTGCCGCACCAACGGCGCGGAAAGCACGTTGAGCCGGTCGGGTTCGTCGAAGGTCACGACCGCCCGGTCACCGCGATGCTCGACCCGGATCCGGCGCGGCGCTTCGGGGTCATCACCATCGGCGACCATGCTGTTGTATAGCGATCCTGTTGCACTCATCCCGCGTCCTCCTCGATATCGTTGGCCCGCAATGCCTTCCACGCGGCATCGGCGAAGGTCTTGACCACCCCGCGCGGCATCTTGGCTTCGTCACCGGCAATCCAGTGCCGGCTGAATTCCTGTGCCGGACCGAACCACAAGGCTGCCGTGATTCCGGCCTGCATCGGCCGCAAGGCGCCGTAGCTGTGGTGTGGACGCCACCAGTCCCGCACGGCGGCGAAGAACTCCCGGTTACAGTCACGCAGCTCCACGCTGTCCAGCCGATCACCCAGCAGCAACGCCGCCTCGCTGCGGTTGGCGGCCACCCAGCGCAGGTGATGCGCGACGCCGCCGCGGATCCCACCTTCGGCGGTGGCGTGTCTGCGCAACATGGCGAGGAATCCCGCCTGGTATTCGCCCATGACTTGGGCGTAGACGGCAGCGGCCAGCGCTGGTTTGTCCGGGAAATGGTGATACATCGCCCCGACGCTGACATCGGCGTCACGCCGGATCTCGTCGAGCGTCGCCGCGATGGCGCCGTCGGCCGCAAACCGGCGGCGGGCCACCTCCAGCAGCCGCCCCCGCGCGCCAGAACGATCGGCACTTGGCACGAGAAATAATCTACTGCCACCGAGGAATCCTCTGTCAATGGTGATCGACGGAATCAGACCGGCGGCGGCTCGATCCGCTGGCCGATGCGCCGGCCTACACCGGGTGTATGCCGTCGCCGGCCTGAGATTGCCTGGTCAGGCGAACGCGCTCTGCCCGGTGATGTGCCGCCCGACGATCAGGGACTGGATTTCAGCAGTTCCTTCGTAGGTGACCAGGGCTTCCATGTCGCACAGGTGGCGCATGACATGGAAGTCAAGCAAGACACCGTTGCCGCCCAATACGTCGCGGGCCAATCGACACACGTTTCGGCCCTTGACTGTGCAGTAGTACTTTGCGAGCGCGGCCATCGTTTCTTCGACCTTGCCCTCATCGATGAGCCGGGCCATTCGGATGGCGTACAGCTGCATCGAGGTGAGATCGCCGAGCATCTCCACGAGCATCGACTGGATGACCTGGGTCCTGGCGATTGGCCTGCCGAACTGCTTTCGCCGCAGGGCGTAGTTCAGGGCGATGTCGTAGGCCGCGACTGCGTGTCCGGCCGACCCCCACGCGACGGAATTGCGAGTGCCCGCGAGCACCTTGCCCACATCTTTGAAGCTGTTGCAGTTCTGCAGTCGGGCGTCTTCGGACACGCGGCAGTCGGTGAGGGTGATGTCTGCGTTCTGTACCATCCGCAGCGACATCTTGCCGCCGATCTTGGTCGCCGCGTATCCAGGGTTGTCCTTCTCCACGACGAACGCCTTGACTTGGTTGTCCGCGGTGTCGCGGGCGTATACGACGATGTAGTCGCACCACACGGCGTTGCCCGGCCAGCGCTTTCGGCCGTTGAGCACCCATTCATCGCCTTGCCGCTCCGCGGTGGCCTCAAGGATGACGGCGTCCGAACCGTGCTCGGGCTCGGTCAGGGCGAACGCGCCGATCTTTTCCATGCGCGCCATCGCCGGCAGGTAGCGTTGCCGCTGTTCCTCGGAGCCCAGGATGTTGATCGATTGCATCGCCAACCCGAGGTGTACGGCGAAGAACGTGGCTATGCTCCCGTCGATGCGGGACAGCTCGTAGGTGACGAGGCCGGCGGCGACCGCGCTCATCGATGTGCACCCGTGGTCGCCCAGGTTGTAGTCGCCGACAATGTTCAGCGCGGCAAGTTTCGGTATCAGGTCGAACGGGAACTCGCCGCGTTCCCAATACTCATTGACGATCGGCAGGATCTCGGCCTCGCCGAACACCCGGACCTCGGCAAAGATCTCCTTTTCCCGGTCGGTCAGCTGATCCTTCATCAGGAAGTAGTCGGTCTCCCGGGCAAGGCCGATGTCCTCGACGAGCCAGGCGGTGGCTGGATCGGCGTCCTTGGCGCCTCGCGTCTCAAACGAGCTGAGCGGTTTTGGCGTCGTTGTCATGGTTGTTCCCGGGTGTGTGTAGGCAGACGTCCGAGGTATCGATGTTGGTGTCGCTCACGGCCGCTCGCCAAGTTCGTGCAGGAACGTCTCGACGACGGGTGCGAGTTCGGCCGCGTTGTGCACGAGATCGATGTGGCCACCGCTGTGTTGGTGCAGTCGCGAATGCGGCAGCAGGGCGTTCATGATGCGCGCGTTGATCAATGGGATGATCGGATCATCGGTACCCGCCACGATCAACGTCTGCTGCCGCACGGCGGGCAGCGCGAACAGACTGGTCCACACCGAACCCGCGAGAAGCTGGTGTAGGTAGCCCATCTTCGATCCGGCGTGCAACTGGTGAAGAAACAATCGCGCCACATCCTCCCCGTGAGCGCGGACAGTACCGCCGTATAGTTCACCGGCAATGGATGCGGCGTAGTCCGGATCCGAAAACCTACGGGGGGTAGCCATTTTCGCCAGCACACGCGGATGAGCAGGCACCATCAGCGCACCGGTACCCGTCGCCACCAGAACCAGGCGGCGACACCGGCGCGGGTTCTGAAAGGCGAACTGCTGCGCAAGCGCCCCACCCCAGGACAGCCCCAGCACATCGACTACGCCGATTCCCAGCTCGGACAGCACCCGGCCCAGCACCCAGGCAAGATACGGGAATCCGTACGGTGCAAGGGATGTGGGTGAGCCACCCGCTCCCGGAACATCGAATCGGACCACCGTGGTATCCGGATCCAGCTGCTCCACCAATGGGTCCAGCACTTCCAGGCTCGCCCCGATGCCATTGCACAACACCAGCGGCACACCCGTTCCCCACCGCACGTTCACCCGGATCCGCTGTCCACCGGTGGCGACGTAGCACTCTTCACCGAACTGACTCACCGGTAGCGCACGAAGAAGTCGCCGTTCCCGGGTCGATTGACGCTTGTCGGCAGCTTGTGACTTGTATGGGGTCATCCCAAAATCCTGCGCATGATCTTCAGTCCCTTGTCGGTGTACGGCGGGTAGAGGAGCTTCAGATCTGGCTTCGTCGTCTTAGCGAGGACCGCCTTGCGGTGACTCAGCGCCTGGAATCCCCACTCACCGTGGTAGGAGCCCATGCCGCTGTGCCCCACGCCACCGAATGGCAGCTGCGGCACCAACAGGTGCATCGCCACGTGGTTGAGCACCGCGCCGCCAGCCGGAACCGAATCGACGATCCTGCGGCCGGTGGCCTTCGAGCCGGAGAACACATACAGGGCGAGCGGCTTCGGCCGCCCGTTGGCGAAGCTGATCGCCTGATCCACCGAATCCACTTCGATCACCGGAAGGATCGGGCCGAAGATCTCGTCGGTCATCGCGGGCTCGTCAGGATCAGGGTCGACGATGACTGTCGGCTCGATCGTGAGTGAATCCCGGTCGCTGTGGCCGCCGACGGCGATCTCGCCCTTTGTGGCTTCGAGATAGCCGACGAGCCGGTCGAATTGGCGCTCGTTGACGATCCGCATACCCATGTCATTTCCGGCACGGAAAGCCGCCACGTTATCGACGATCAGCCGAACGAGTTCTGACTTGATGGACTTATCGGCCAGTACGTAGTCCGGTGCGACACAAGTCTGCCCGGAGTTCAGCAGCCTTCCCCACGCGATCCGCCGTGCCGTCACAGCGAGATCGGCGTCGGCGGTGACGATGACGGGGCTCTTGCCGCCGAGCTCCAAGGTGACCGGGGTAAGCGTCGAGGCCGCCGCGGCCATGATCTTGCTGCCGATCGCGGTGCCGCCGGTGAACAGGGCGTGGTCGAAGCCCAATGAGAGCAGCTGCTGTGTGGTGTCGGCAGCGCCCTCGACGACGGCGATCGCATCCGGGTCGAGGTACTGCGGGATCAGCCGGGCAAGGAGCGCCGAGGTAGCGGGGGCCAGTTCCGACGGCTTGAGCACCGCACAGTTGCCGGCCGCGACGGCGGCCACTAGAGGGCCGAGCGAGAGGTAGACCGGATAGTTCCACGGTGCGATGACGAGGACCACGCCCAGCGGTTCGTACTGCACCCAAGCCGTGCCGGGGAGCTGGCTTAACGGCACCCGTTGTTTTTTTCGCTTCATCCACCTGCGCAAGTGCTTTCGCGCGAACTCCGCTTCGCCCCTCGTGGACGCGATATCGCCCAGCCAAGCTTCTGCTCGTTGGCGGCCGAGATCTTGGGCGAGGGCTGTTGCGATCTGATCCTCGTTCTCGTCGAGAAGTCGCTCGATTCCTCGAAGTTGGCGCAGTCGCCAGTCGACCGCCCGTGTGCGTCCGCTTGCGAACACGCCACGGATAGTGGCGACTTGGTCAGCGAGCTCGGGCGGTGCGGTAATGGCTTCTCCGATCATGTCGTCACTTCTCCATCACGTAACTGCCCGGGGCCGGACCGAGCGGCGGGAGGTCCTCCCCGCCAAGCGTTTTCGGAGCGTCGACCTCCGGGCCGCTGCGCTCAGCGAGCCAGCTAATGTAGTCCGGCCACCAGGAGTCAGCGAACTTCTGCGCAGATTCCAGCCACTGTTGGGGATCCTCGACGTCGACTGGGCCGGTGCGGAACGACGCCTTGGGGTTGCCGGGCGGGTTCACCAGTGCCGCGATGTGACCGCTGGTGGACAGCACGAAGCGATTGTCCTTACTGCCGAGCAGGCGCGCGCTGCGATAGGTGGCTTGCCACGGGCAGATGTGGTCGGCCACGCCGCCGACGATGTAGGCGTCGGAGGTGATCTTGCACAGGTCGACCGGGCTGCCCAGCATGCTGACCCCGCCGGGGGTGACCAGCGCGTTACGCAGCCCCATCAGCACCAGGTCGCGGTGCAGCGCGGCGGCCATCCGGGTGGTGTCGGCGTTCCAGAACAGCACGTCGAACGGCGCCGGCCCCCGTCCCTGCACATAGTTGTTCACCCAGTACCGCCACACCAGGTCGGTGGGCCGCAGCCAGGCGAACATCTCCGCCATGTCACGCCCGTCGAGGTAGCCCTTCCTGGCCGAAACTCGAATCGCGGCCTGCGCTGCGCGATCGCTCATCGCCGCCGCCGCGAACCCCGCGCGGGTCTCATCCAGCACGGTGACCGCCAGGTTGAGGCCCGCGACCCGATCGCCCTCGCCGATGTCGGCGAGGTGGGCCGCGGTCATCGCCGCGAGAATGCCGCCCGAGCAGGTGGCCAACAGGTGGGTGCTGTCGGTCCCGGTGATTTTCTCCGCCGCGTCCATCGCCTCCACGATGGCCGCGCCATAGGCGTCGAAGCCCCAATCCCGGTGGCGGGCTTGCGGATTGCGCCACGAAATCACGAAGACCTGCTGGCCCTGCTGCACGAAGTACTCGATCATGCTGCGCCCGGGCGCGATATCCATGATGTAGAACTTGTTGATCACCGGTGGCACCATGAGCAATGGAATCGCGCACACCTTGGCTGTCTGCGGGGCGTATTGAATCAATTCGAACACCGAGGTTTGCAGTACGACGGCCCCTTTGGTGACAGCCAGGTTCTCCCCCACCGCAAAGGCGTCCGGCTCGATCATCGCCGGCACGCGAGGCTTCGAAAGCATGTCTCGGGCAAAGGCCCTCACCCCCCGTATTGCGCTCAGACCGCCGGTGTCGATCAACGCCTTCCAGCCGAGCGGACTGATCAGCGGGTTGTTGCTGGGCGCCAGGCCCTCCACAAAGTTGTGGATAACGAACTGCATCTTCTCCTTGTCGCGCCAATCCAACTGCGCGTCCGCGAGCAACCCCTCGGCCGTCTCGGAGCCTGCCAGATAGGCCTGCATGATTCTGTGCAGCAGCGGGTTCTGCTGCCACGCAGGGTCACTGAACCGCTTGTCGGCGCGTGCCGGGGCGCGGTGCGACTTGCCCGCGGCGATACTGCCGAGCTCACGTGTCAGCGCGCCAACCCGGTCGGCCACCGCGCCGGGGTGCTGAGCGAGGTTGCCGGCGAAGCGGGCCCAGGTGGTGTTCGGCATCATCCGGCTGGCGAATGGCTTGGTAGCGCTGGTAAGTAGCAGGTCCAGCGGCGCAGCCAGCTCATCGGCTGCTTTGGTCGGGGGATTCGCGGGTCTTGCCATAGTTATCTGGTGCTTTCCTTCGCCGGAACGGTGATGTCGCGCTTCTGGACTTTGCCCGTGGGACCCTTGGGCAATTCGTCGATCAGCCAAACCAGGCGCGGATATTTGTAAGCAGCCACCCGGGCCTTGACGTACTCGCGCAGCTCGTCGGGCGTGACCGCAGCGCCCTTCTTGAGCGCGACTGCGGCGGCCACTTCCTCGCCGAGGGACTCGTGCGGGATGCCGATGACGGCGGCTTCGGCCACCGCCGGATGCTCGTGGAGCACTTCCTCGATCTCGCGTGGGTAGACGTTGTAGCCGCCGCGGATGATCATGTCCTTGGCGCGGTCGACGATGTAGAAATGGCCGTCCTCGTCGACGCGTCCGATGTCGCCGGTATTCAGCCACCCGTCGGCGGTGATCGCGGCCTTGGTGGCCTCGGGGAGGTTCCAGTAGCCCTTCATTACGTTGTGGCCGCGGATCTGGATCTCGCCTACCTCCCCCTGGGGGACCTCAACTCCGTCCAGGTCGACCACCCGCATCTCCACCCCTTCGATCGGGGTGCCGATCGAGCCCGCCTTGCGCGGCCGGCGCGGATGATTGAACGACACGACCGGAGAGGTCTCCGAAAGCCCGTAGCCCTCGAGAACCACGCAGCCAAAAGCCTTTTCGAAGTCGAAGAGAACCTGTACGGGCAGCGCTGCGCCGCCGGAGATGCAGATCCGCAGACTGTGCGTCGCCTCGGGTTTGGCTTCGTCTGCCACGCTGAGCAGCGCCGAATACATCGTCGGCACGCCCTCGAACACGGTGACGGCATCGCGCTCGATCACCTCGAGAGCCTTGCGCGGGTCGAACCGGGGGATGAGCGTCAACGTTGCACCCGCGAGGACGGAACCGTTGAGCCCGCAGGTCAGGCCGAAGACGTGAAAGAGCGGCAGGCAGCCCATCACCACGTCGTCCGGCCCGGTCTCGGCCAGGGTGCGGACGCAGATATCGGCGTTGCGGCCCAGGCCGCCGTGGGTGAGCATGGCGCCCTTGGGCTTGCCGGTGGTGCCGGAGGTGTGCAGGATGACCGCGACGTCGTTGTCGTCGCGTTCCACCGGTGAGTCCTGCCTGGGCAGGTCGGCGGTCAGCTTGGCCAGCCCAGCATCGTTGACAATCCAGCACTGGGCGCCCACTTCGTCGGCACCGGCGCTGGCCTCGTTGGCGAAGGCGGGTGTCCCGAACAGCGCTTTGGCGCCGCTGTTGGACAGGTAGAAGGTCACCTCTCGCGCCTTGAGCAGCGGGTTCATCGGGACCGCGACGGCACCACGATAGATGATCCCGTAAAACACGATGGCGAATGCGGGCGTATTGGGCAGCATCACGCCCACCCGGTCACCCGGCTCGACTCCGGCTTGCTCAAGCAGCGTCGCCACCCGGGCGGCTGCCGCGTCGAACTCAGCGAAGGTGAACTGCAGGTCGTCGCAACGCAGCGCAACGCGGTTGGGGTTGCGTTCTTTGGATGCGATGAGATTGGTGCTCAGGCTGGTCATGTGTACCTCTGGGATCTAATTGGGTGCCTGGTTCTTGGGCTTTTCCTGAGGAACACAATCGTCCTCTCGGCGATCTCGCACAACAATGTCGGGGGGCACAACGACCTGGCCGCTTCGGTGTGACGGCGCACAGCTGGTCGCAGACTGGTCGCCGAAGGGCGGCGGCTGGTATACGCCCTGGCCAGTAGACAGGCGTGCATTCTCATCGTAAGCGGCGACCCGGCTGGTAATGCATTGTGCAAGCCCACACTGCAGTGCCCGCATTCGTGTGCGTCGGCACATCGACGCCCGACCTGCGCGGTGCCAGACTGCACACGTAAACGCATGGTGCATAACTCAAGTCATGGCGGCCGTTTCCGCAAGGAGGAATTGATGACAAGCATCCTTGATCCCAACCTAGCCGCCGTCACTGGCCCGGCCCCCGCTGGAAGCGGACTCCCGCAACCGCCTGTGTTTGACTCGGTCGACGCCGAGCGTAACTACCGTAAGCAGCAGCTCGCCGCCGGGTTCCGGCTCTTCGGCAAGTTCGGCTTCTCCGAGGGCGTCGCGGGCCACATCACGGTGCGCGACCCGGAACACCCCGAGTATTTCTGGGTGAATCCATTCGGGATGGCATTCACTAAAATCAAAGCGTCCGATCTTGTCTTGGTCGATCACAAAGGCGATGTGATCGAAGGCTCTCGTGCCGTCAATCGTGCAGCGTTTGTGATCCATTCCCGGGTGCACGAGGCTCGTCCCGATGCTCTAGCAGCGGCACATTCCCATTCGATGTACGGACGGGCATTCTCCACTCTGGGAATCAAGCTCGATCCGATTACCCAGGACGCGTGTGCGTTCTACGAAGACCACGCTGTGTACGACGACTATCACGGGCTCGTCAACGACATGGACGAGGGAGTCCGTCTGGCCAAGGCACTCGGACCGAACAAGGCCGCCGTTCTGCAAAACCACGGCCTTCTCACCGTCGGCCACACCGTCGCCGAAACTATTTGGTGGTTCATCACGATGGAACGCTCATGTCAGGTACAGCTGGTCGCCATGGCGGCGGGAACACCGAAATTCATACCCCACGACGTGGCCCTCGCCACTCGCGAGCTCATTGGGACTCCCGCGGCCGGATGGTTCCAGGCCCAACCGCTGTTCGATCAGATCCTGGGCAGCGACCCAGACCTCGTCCAATAAGCCCAAGCGCTCGGATCCTCTGAGTGAATACGACGCTAGATTCTTGGATTTCGGGTGGCTCCCGACGCGCCATCAGCGGTTCGTCGCACGAGTTGTTCGTGCGCCAAGATGGCCCCGTCGACGGCAAGCTCAGGCGTCGACGTCTGGTTGCCGCCTGACGAGGTTATCGACCCCCAGATCGGCGCCACCGGAGGCGTTGTTGAATGCAACACCACCTGGTGCTGCTCGTTGTCGCTGCTTCCATCGACAGGTGGCCACGGCAGCCCCATGGTCAAATCATGCGAGGTAGTCCGCCCGGGATGTTTTCATGACGAATTTGAGCCTGTATCTCGTCGAGTCGGCAGACATGTACCCCGATGGCCCCGCGCTGCGCTGTGACGGGGCCACAACGACGTTTTCGGAGCTGGCCGACAACGCCGCACGGTTCGCCGCCTACCTCGGCCACCGAGGTCTTCGCCCGGGTGACCGGGTGGGGGTCATGCTGGCCAACCGTCCCGAGTTCGCGATGGTTTTCTACGGGGTGCTGCACGCCGGAGCCGTTGTGGTGCCGATGGATCCGCTGCGAACCGCCCGCGAAGTCGCGTCCGCCTTAACCAATGCCGGTGCACGCCTATTGGTTTTCGCGCTGTCGTGTTGGCCTGCCGCCACCGCGGGGGCACGGACCGCCGGAGTTCTCCCAATCGGTCTCGGCAAGCACACGCTGGAGCAGCTGACCGATGACTTTCTCGGGCGCGCCTGGCCGGTGACCCGCGCGAACAACGACAACGCGGTGATCCTGAACACGTCACGCACGATGGGGGTGCCCAGGGGGGCCCAACTCACCCACGGCAACTTGGTAAGCAGCCAAGCCGTCATTGCGCGCAGCCTGCTCAACATTGGGCCTGACGACGTAGTGCTGAGTTGCTTCCCGTTGTTCCACGCGTTCGGGATGGCATACGGTCTGGGGCCGGCGATCTCGTCCGGCGCGACACTGGCGCTACTTCCCAGTTTTGATGCCAACAGAGCGTTGGAAATGGTTGCGGCCGAACGGGTTACAGTCTTCGAGGGTTCACCCGCCACGTACACAGCGATACTCGGGGCCGTGGCCGGCCACAACCTGGACTCTGGTTCGCTACGGGTGTGCATCTCCGTGGGCGCTGCGATGCAGGTAGAGGTGCTACGTAAATTCGAAGACGAATTCCAGTGCGTGGTCCTCGAAAGCTACGGGCTACCGGAAACGTCGGGGGTGGCGTGCTCCAACCATCCCAACGCGATACGAAAGGTCGGTTCGATCGGCACACCCATCGACGGCGTGCAGATGCGGGTGGTCAATGAACACGCCACCGAGGTACCGACCGGGACACCCGGCGAGATTCAAGTCCGCGGCCGCAACGTGATGAAGGGCTACTGGAACCTGCCGGACGTCGCTACGGGCGCCGTTGTCGACGGCTGGTTTTCGACTGGCGACATCGGCCTGGTCGACGAGGACGGCTACTTCTACATCATCTCCCGCAAGAGCGCCCCTACATGAGCCATTCGACCCCATGCGCCAACCAGCTCGCCTATCTTTACGGCGAATTCGCGCTACGGATCGCGGGCGTATACAACGTCTCGGCTGCACGCATCGGCTGACGTCGACGACCAGGCATTCGCAACACGACCGCGGCAAAGCGTGCTGGAAGTCTATGTACGCCGTGACATGATCTGAGGCTGCCGCCTGTGCCTGATCGCAACGACCGTACGGGTGAGGCTGAGCGTGGGAAACAGTTGTTGCCCCACAGACCGCTTTGGGTGAGCACTCACATCCGCCGGTGCCCGGGCATAAGGTTTCGGGGTATGAGCGCGGTATCGCACGCCGGCGGCGTCCGGCGCGGGGCCGAACCTGATCCGCATGTCGTTGAGCTCAGCAAGCTCATGCTGGCCCGTGCCCCGGAACTGGGCCAGACGCTGGCCGATCGGCTGTTCAGCGAGATCGACGCGTACGGCGACGGCACCGTCGTCACGAAAGACGAACTACGGGCAAGTTGTGAGGCAAACCTGACGTTCGTCTTCCACGCACTTTCGGGGCACGCGGACGTCGATGTCTCGCCTGCCGAGCACACCGGAACCGCCCGCGCGCTTGTCGGTTTGCCGTTACCGGCAGTGATGACGGCCTACCGGATCGGGTTCCGCTTCATGTGGGAGGAGACCCTCGACGCCGCGCGGGCGGCGAGCATACCCACCGAATCGGTGCAGGACGCCACCGCACGCGTCTTCCTTGCGCAGGACACCTTCACTCAGGCGATGGCCAGCGCCTATCGGCAGCAGCTGACCGCGCAGATCCTGGAGCAGGAGGAAGAACGGTCGGCGTTGGTCGAAGCGCTGCTGTGTCGGCGGATCACCGACACCCAGAGCCTCTGGGAGGCGGCCGACCTGCTCCGGCTGCCCACCACCGGACCGTATGTCGTCGTCGCAGCCGAGTTGCCGACCATTGGGAAATTGGGCTTGCCCGCGATCGAAAATAAGCTCGCCACCCGCGATATCCGGTCGGCGTGGCGGCTGCTGCCGGACTTACACGTCGGCATCGTCCACGTGCGGATACGCGAGACAGTCAGCACTTTGATTTCAGTGCTCCGCCAGGCGGCGACCGTCCGGGTCGGCGTCAGCCCGCCGTTTCATGACTTGGCCGAAACCAGCGACGCGCTGCGATTCGCCCGGCTGGCGGTGACCGGGAGGCCGTCGGCGGACTCGCTGGTCACGGTGTTCGACGACACCCCTCTCGCCATCGCGGCGGTCAGCGCCCCAGACGTCATGGCGAAAATCAGGTCGTCGGTGCTATGGCGACTAGACGAACTGCCGCCCGCGGAACGCACGATCCTGCTCGACACGTTCCAAGCGTGGTTGCAGGAGGGCGGCTCCGCCAACGACACTGCGACGAAGATCTTCTGTCATCCCAACACCGTGCGGCACCGTCTTCGCCGTATCGAGGAGTTGACCGGCCGGTCACTTTCACGGCCCAAGGATATGTCCGAACTCTGTCTGGCCTTCGAGGTCGAGCAGCGCCTGCCCTGACCAGCCGCCGCCACGACCGATAGGGCCATTCCAGGCCTTAGACGCGGCTTTGTCGCCGGAAGACAACGATCCGCCGGAAGTTGGTTGGTTGAGGACGTCGCCGCACCGACCTAGTGCCGATACCTTTTCATCACGAACGCAACGCAGCGTTCTGGACCACCAGCTAATCCCGAATTAGCAAATGCGACAACACATCACAACCGAGCCCTTTGCGGAGAAATGTAGGTAAAGCCATGTTGCTGCCATTCATCATCTTCCTGATGATCCTGTCCCCCGTCCTCATCCCGGCCGCCGTCACCATTGTGAACGTTATGCAGGGGAACCACCGGCCGGCCACTACCGCCGGCTTTGCGTCTCGTCGCCTCGTTCCCG
>NZ_JBKQTQ010000301.1:0-24872 GCF_052143115.1 Mycobacterium sp. | reverse complement strand
GCGCTCGCGATCGCCGCTGTGCTTGATGGCGCCGCCCCGCTTCGCCCGGCTGTCAGCCGCGCTCGCGATCGTCGCTGTGCTTGATGGCGCCGACCCGCTTCGCCCGGCTGTCAGCCGCGCTCGCGATCGCCGCTAGGCTTGCGCGCTGTGATCACCCGGATGTCCGAGCTGTTCTTGCGCACGCTGCGCGACGACCCCGCCGACGCCGAAGTTGCCAGCCACAAGCTGTTGATCCGCGCGGGGTACGTTCGACCGGTCGCACCCGGGCTGTACAGCTGGCTGCCGCTCGGGCTGCGGGTGCTGCGCAACATCGAACGCGTCGTTCGGGCAGAAATGAACGCCATCGGCGGGCAGGAGATCCTCTTTCCGGCCTTGCTGCCGCGCGGGCCCTACGAGACGACGAACCGCTGGACCGAGTACGGCGACGGTATTTTTCGGCTCCATGACCGCCGCGGCAACGACTATCTGCTCGCCCCGACCCACGAGGAAGTCTTCACCTTGACGGTGAAAGGGGAGTACAGCTCTTACAAAGACTTCCCGCTGGTGCTCTACCAGATCCAGACCAAGTACCGCGACGAGGCGCGGCCCCGGGCCGGCCTGCTGCGGGTCCGCGAGTTCGTGATGAAGGACTCCTACACCTTCGACATCGATGACGCCGGGCTCAAGGCCGCCTATGACGCGCACCGCGAGGCCTACCAGCGCATGTTCGACCGGCTGCAGGTGCGCTATGTCATCGTGTCCGCGGTATCGGGCGCGATGGGCGGGTCGGCCTCCGAGGAGTTCCTGGCCGAGAGCGCTATCGGTGAGGACACTTTCGTGCGCTGCCCGGCATCCGGCTACGCGGCCAACGTCGAGGCCGTCATCACCGCTCGCCCGGAAAGCCGGCCGATCGACGGGCTGCCGGAGGCGGTGGTCCACGACACCGGCGACACCCCGACCATCGCGACTTTGGTCGAGTGGGCGAACGGCGCCGACCTGGGCCGCACCGTCACCGCCGCCGACACCTTGAAGAACGTCATGCTCAGGGTTCGCCAACCGGGCAGTGACTGGGAGCTGCTGGGAATCGGGGTACCGGGCGACCGCGAGGTCGACGACAAGCGGCTGGCCGCCGCCCTCGATCCAACCGAATACAAACTGCTCGACGATGACGACTTCACCAAGTATCCGTTTTTAGTTAAGGGGTACATCGGCCCGAAGGCGTTGCGCGACAACGATGTTCGCTACTTCGTCGACCCGCGGATTGTGGACGGCACCAGCTGGATCACCGGCGCCGACAAACTCGGGCAGCATGTCGTCGGGTTGGTCGCGGGCCGCGACTTCACCGCCGACGGCACCATCGAGGCCGCCGAAGTGCGTGACGGTGATCCGTCTCCCGACGGCGCCGGACCGCTGGTCTCCGCCCGCGGCATCGAGATCGGCCACATCTTCCAGCTCGGTCGCAAGTACACCGATGCCTTCACCGTCGACGTGCTCGGTGAAGACGGGAAACCGGTGCGGCTGACCATGGGTTCTTATGGTCTCGGGGTGTCGCGGCTGGTGGCGGTCATCGCCGAGCAGCACCACGACGAGCTGGGGCTGCGGTGGCCGTCCGAGGTTTCGCCGTTCGACGTGCATCTGGTGATCGCCAACAAGGATGCCGAGGCGCGCGCCGGGGCCACCGCGCTGGCGGCCGATCTGGATCGGCTGGGCATCGAGGTGCTGCTCGACGACCGGCAGGCCTCGCCCGGGGTGAAGTTCAAGGACGCCGAACTGCTCGGTGTGCCGTGGATCGTCGTGGTGGGACGCGGCTGGGCGGACGGCACCGTCGAGCTGCGTAATCGGTTCGCCGGCGAGACCCGTGAACTGGCGGTCGGCGCCGGGCTGGCCACCGACATCACGGTTGCCATCGCCGGCTAGCGCCGTTAGTCGCTGCCGGGGAAGGCCGTGGTGATCGGCCAGTCGCCCAGCGCCTGCTTCCATCGGGCGGTCAGCACGGCGCTTTGGGTCAACGCGGTCACCCCGAACCGTCGGTCTTGCGGGTCCTGCGCCTGTTCGATGACCGCGCGCCAGGCCAACTCGGTGTCCTTCTCCATTCGCACGGCCAGGCGGGTCGCATCGGTCGGGTTGTTGACCGGCATCGGCAGTTGGTAGCCCGCGGCGGCCACCGGGGCGCTGACCGAGCGGGCGGCGAGCATCGCGATCACCTGGTCACGACGTTGGCGATGCTGGTTCAGCGCAAAAGACACCAGGCTGTTGGCGTCGGGCTGGCAGTGGGCGGACACAATGCCGTAGCCGTAGATCACGGAGTGCTCGGTGGTCAGTGCAGCGCACAGCGCGGTGTCGTAGGGCGTGTCGTGGCCTGACGGCTCAGCGGACGTCATGAGGCCGATGCTCCGAACACCAGCGCAACGCTGTAGGCCGCCGTGCACGCGGCGGCGATGGAGCCGAGCAAGCCCGCCCGATAGCCCGACGACGTGGTGGCCAGATGAGTGGCGCTGGCCGCGGACGTGCGCAGGGAATCAGTCACGTCGGACAGTGACGGTGGGGGCGCCGGGGCGGCCGAGGCCGTGGGTGTCGGGCTGGTGGTCTGACTGGAGGTGGATGTCGGGTTGACGGCGAGACGGGCGATCTCGGTGGCCAGCGCCTGCGCGTGTTGGGCGCGTTCGGAGGCGACCTCGGTCAGCGCCGCACTAACCGGCTGGGCCGCGGCTGCGGCTGCCGCCGTGGCCAGCTCGCTGTCATGCCGGGCCAGTTTCAATTGCGATTCGAGTTCGTCGACCGCCGACGGTGCGGGCGGCGAACTGCAGGCGGACCCCGTCATCCCGAGCACGGCGAGAGCGGCGCCCCCGGCCAGTACCTGCCGCCTGCTGACCACCGGACTGACAACGGATGGCGTGCGTGGCACAGCAACATCCTGCCATTGCTCTGACCGGGCCTCGCACAGCCCGCCGTAACGCCGGGTGAGCCAGCCGCGATCACGGTTTATACGCCATTCCTGGCGTATCGTTAATGGCTGGCGCCCTGGACGCGCTGAATCGTGCGAACCGGAGCGCCGCCGGACCGGACAACTCAAGATGAGGAGCTCGCCGTGGTCATCGGGCTACCGTCGCAGACGCAGGTGATCGAGCTACTCGATGGTGAGTTCGCGCGCGCAGGCTACGAAATTGAGGATGTCGTCATCGATGCGCGGTCCCGTCCACCGCGGATAACCGTGATTGCCGACGGCGACACCGCCCTCGATCTGGACACCATCACCACGCTGTCCCGTTCGGCGTCGACCTTGCTGGATGCGGTGAAAAGCATTGCGGGTGGCTATGTGCTGGAAGTCAGCTCGCCTGGCGTGGACCGCCCGCTGACCAGCGAGAAGCACTTCCGCCGCGCGCGGGGCCGCAAGGTCGAACTGGCGCTGGCCGACGAAACGCAAATCACCGGACGAGTCGGCGAGATATCCGACAACACGCTGATGCTGGTGGTCCGCGACGATCAGGCCCGGGACTGGGCGGTGCGTCCGGTGCCCATCGGTGAGATCCGGAAAGCTGTTGTCCAGGTTGAGTTTTCGCCTCCGTCCAAACGCGAACTGGAGCTGGCGGCTGTCGATCGGAGTGCGGAAACGGGAGGCAGAACATGAACATCGACATGGCCGCTCTGCACGCGATCGTGGTGGAACGAGGAATCTCGTTCGACGACTTGCTCGAGGACGTCAAGGCCGCGGTGCTCAGCGCTTACCGGCACTCCGAGGGCCATCAGCCGGATGCGCATATCGAAATCGACCGCAAAACCGGTGCCGTCCAGGTGTTCGCCCGTGAGCTCGACGACGACGGGATTGTGCTCAGCGAATGGGAGGACACTCCGGAGGGTTTCGGACGGATCGCGGCCACCACCGCACGGCAGGTCATGCTGCAACGGCTTCGCGACGCCGAGAACGAGCGCACCTTCGGCGAGTTCGCGACCCATGAGGGCGAGATCGTTGCTGGTGTGGTGCAACGTGATAGCCGGGCCAATGCACGCGGCTTCGTCGTCGTCCGAATGGGCAGCGAGACCAAGGGATCTGAGGGCGTGATCCCGGCGGCTGAGCAGGTTCCCGGTGAGGTTTACCAGCATGGTGAACGGCTGCGGTGCTACGTGGTGGGAGTGAGCCGCGGCTCCCGCGAACCGGTGATCACGTTGTCCCGCACTCACCCCAACTTGGTGCGCAAACTGTTTTCGCTGGAGGTCCCCGAGATCGCCGACGGGTCGGTGGAGATTGTCGCGGTGGCACGCGAAGCCGGCCACCGGTCGAAGATCGCGGTTGCTTCTCGGGTTCCCGGCCTGAACGCCAAGGGCGCCTGCATCGGCCCGATGGGTCAGCGGGTGCGCAATGTGATGAGTGAGCTGTCCGGGGAGAAGATCGACATCATCGACTACGACGAGGACCCGGCTCGGTTCGTGGCCAACGCACTGTCGCCGGCCAAGGTGGTTTCAGTGACCGTGATCGATCAGAACGCCCGGGCCGCTCGGGTGGTGGTGCCCGACTTTCAGCTGTCGCTGGCCATCGGCAAGGAGGGCCAGAACGCCCGACTGGCGGCCCGGCTCACTGGCTGGCGCATCGACATCCGCGGGGATTCGCCCGATCAGCCGGCGGACCATCCGGAGCACGGCGCCACCCACGGGATGGCACACGACCGCTGACCCGGTGACCCGTGACCGACCTGCGTTCGCTGGCCCGATTGATCGGTGCCCAGTCCCGTTCGATCAGCCCGGAAAACTTCGACGGGGCGAGGGGCGGCGGCGTCCGCGCCGCAGCGGGCACCGGCGCGGCCTGCGCGGCAGACCTCGGCGTGGGCTGGAAGGTCTCGCCCAGCGTCGAAATCGGTGGACAGACCACGTTCGAGCTGGCCGCCATTGACGGGCCGGGGCTCATCACGCATCTCTGGCTGACCACACACCACAGCAATTGGCGCAGCCTGATCCTGCGCGCCTATTGGGACGGCGCAGACCAGCCCGCGATCGAAGTACCACTCGGCGACTTCTTCGGTCAGGGCTGGTGTGAGTTCGCCCAGCTATCGTCACTGCCGATCGCCGTCAATCCGCACGGCGGCTTCAACAGTTACTGGCCGATGCCGGTGCCCCGGCATGCCCGGCTGACATTGGAGAACCGCGCGCCGCGGACCGCCGTCGTCTATTACCAGATCAGCTACGAGATCGACGTGGACTTCACAACCGAGATGGCCGATACCGGTTATCTGCACTGCCAGTTCCGCCGCAGCAACCCGCTCGCCGCCGGCACGCTGCACCCGATCCTGGATCGTGTCCACGGCGCGGGGAAGTACGTCGGCACCTATCTGGCGTGGGGCGCCAACCACCCCGGCTGGTGGGGTGAGGGCGAAGTCAAGTTCTACCTCGACGGCGACGAGGAGTTCCCCACTATTTGTGGCACCGGTACCGAGGACTATTTCGGCGGCGCGTGGAACTTCGATGTGCCTGGCCAGGGTTACACCACCTACTCGACACCGTTTCTCGGGTTGCATCAGGTCATTCGCCCGGACGGGCTGTATCGCAGCCAGCAGCGGTTCGGCATGTACCGCTGGCATGTCCTCGACCCGATCCACTTCCGCGCCGATCTGCGGGTGGACATCCAGGCCCTCGGTTGGATGTCGCAGCGACGTTACCGGCCGCTGCACGACGACATCGCCTCGACCGCGTTTTTCTACCTGGACCGCCCGTCGGCGCCGCGCCCACCGCTGCCCGACGCCGACGATCTCGAGGTGGGCGCGGAGCCCATGGGCCCGCCGACGTGACCTGGCCGGACGACCTGCGCGCGGCCGAGTGCGACGGGGCCGAGTTCGGCCACCTGGCCATGCCGCTCGGCGGCATCGGCACCGGCAACCTCGCCATCTGCGCTGACGGCGGTCTGCGGCAGTGGCAGCTGCACAACATCGGGAACCACGCCGGCGCGCTACCCGGATCGTTCTTGGCGCTGCGGGTCAGCCGGTGGGAGCCGCCGCTGGACGAGCTGCGCATCCTGCAGGCGTCGCCGCGGGACTCGACGAGCACCCCGCTGGTCAGCGATGATGTCGTGCCGGAGTGGCAACGCGAATTGCTGAGCCGGTATCCCGGGGTGGCGCGCACGACCTTCTCCGGCACCTACCCGGTCGCCCGGGTGCGCTACCTCGACCCCGCCCTTCCGCTGGACGTCACGCTGGAGGCGTTCAACCCGCTGGTCCCGCTGGATGTCGACGCCAGCTCCATCCCGGCTGCGCTGTTCACGTTCCGGCTGGTCAACACCGACAACCACCCGCTGCACGGAACCCTTGGCGCCACCGTGCAGAACGCTGTGGGCTGGGACGGCATCACCCCGATCGACGGCGTTCATGCGCCCGGGTATGGCGGCAACACCAACCGGCTGCTGCGCGGCGACGGCTGGACATGCGTGGTGCTGGAGAACGCCGCGGTCCCCGACGACGCCCCGGGCGCCGGGCAGATGGTGCTGGCCGCCGACGACCCGCGGGCGGCCGCGCTGACCCGGTGGCGGCACACGGATGAGTTCGTCGCCTTTCTGCGTTCGCGGGCGCTGTCCAGCGGCGCACCGCGGCTGGCCGTGGCGGCGGGCATCGCTGACCCGCAGCGGCATGCCCCGCAATCGGCGAGCGGCAGCAGCCCGGAGGGCAGCACCTTCAACGCCGGCGTCGGTGTCCCGTTCCTGCTGGAGCCCGGCGAGGCGCGGCTCATCCGGGTGGCGCTGACCTGGTATTTCCCCAACCGGTACGTCAACTTCGAGCAGTTCGGGCCGGACCGGCCGGAGTGGGGGCGCTCCCGGTTCTGGCTCGGCAACCACTACGCCACCCGCTACGCCGACGCGCAGGACGTGTTCGAGCGGGTGCGCCGAGGCTGGTCGGCGCTGCGCGAGGCCACCGGCGCGTGGACCGGCACACTGGCCCACTCCGGCCTGGACGATGCCGCTGTCACGCATTTCGCCGCCCAGCTCGCGACCGTGCGCAGCCCCACCTGCTTTCGCGCCGCGGACGGGCGGTTCTTCGCCTTCGAGGGGGTGCTGGGTGCTTCCACCGCGATGTGGTCAGGGGCCTACGGCGGCTCTTGTCCGCTCAACTGCACGCACGTATGGAACTACGCGCAGGCGCTCGCGGCGGCGTTTCCCGAACTCGAGCGGAGCATGCGCGAGACCGAGTTCGAGATCATGCAGGCGCCGGCAGGCTACGTACCGCACCGGGTGCTCGCCCCGACCTACCTACCGCAGCCGTGGGGCGAGCCGATCGGCGGCCCGGACCAGCCGGCGCTGGACGGCATGCTCGGCACTGTCCTGAAGGCCTACCGCGAATACCGCGCGGGCGCAGGCATCGACTGGCTGCGCCGCTACTGGCCCAACCTCACCCGCCTGCTGCACTACGTCGACCACGCCTGGAACGTCGACGGCAGCGGGATGCTCAGCGGCATCCAGCCGAGCACCCATGACATTGACCTCACCGGGCACAACTCGTTCATGGGCACGCTGTGGCTGGCCGCGCTGCGGGCCGCCGAAGAGATCGCCCGACTCCTCGACGACATCGACGCGGCGGCCGCGTACCAAGCCACCTTCGCCCAGGCCAGCAAGTCCTACGACGCGGCGCTGTTCACCGGCGAGTATTACGTGCAGCGGCTGCTGCCCGGCGACAACCCCGACTATCAGTGGGGCGACGGGTGCCTGGCCGACCAGCTCATCGGGCAGTGGTGGGCGCACCAGCTCGACCTCGGCCACCTGCTGCCCGCCGAGCACGTGCGCGCCGCCCTCGCCGCGGTGGTGCGGCACAACCTCCGCCGCGGGTTCCGCGACTTCAGTCATCCGTACCGGGTGTTCGCTGACGGTGACGACGCGGGGCTGCTGGAGTGTGCCTGGCCGCACGGCGGCCGGCCCGGGGTCCCGATCCGGTACGCCGACGAGGTGTGGACCGGCTCGGAGTACCAGGTGGCCGCGCACTGCCTGCGCGAGGGCTTGCATCACGAGGGGCGCGCCGTGCTGGACGCCGTGTGGGGACGCTACGACGGGCGGCGGCGCAACCCGTTCAACGAGATCGAGTGCGGCGACCACTACGCCCGCTCGCTCGCCGGCTGGTCGGCGCTGCAGGCGCTGGCAGGGTTCACCCACGACGCCCCGGCCGGCGCCTACACCTTCCGCCGCCCGGACACCGCCCTGCCGTTCCTCGCGGGCTCCGGTTGGGGCCTGTGGTCGCAGCAGGGTGACCAACTCGTCATGGCCTGCACCGGCGGGCAGCTCGACCTGCACCGGCTCACGGTCGTCGGCGGCGTAGGCGAGTACCACGCGTCCGTCGACGGGACGGCCGTGCCGACGCGGTGCACCGACGCAGGCATCGAATTCCCCGATGGCACAAGGCTGATCGCCGCGCAGACACTCATCCTGGCGGCCCGCTGAGGATTTGGACTGTCAGCGGTACTGCGTGATAGCGCGTGGTGGTGAGTTCGTCGACGGTGCTTCGGTGGTGTTGTCAGTGGTGGGTGTCGGCATGTCGCGGCGCGAGCGTAATTGCGGACACATTCGGGTGGTGCTGACCACCGGTTCGGTGCAGGTAAACTAAGCCGTGATCCAGCGCGAGACTTCGGCCTCCGCACATCGACGCGTCGATGGACCGGTGCGGACGTGTGTCGGTTGCCGAAAGCGAGAGTTGGCCGTCGAACTGCTTCGAGTGGTGGCTGTGTCGACCGGGAACGGTAAATACGCCGTGACCGTTGACCCAGCAGGTAGTCTTCCGGGGCGGGGTGCATGGCTGCATCCCATTCCGCAGTGCGCACAACAAGCGATCCGGCGGCGAGCGTTCGCGCGAGCGTTGCGGATCGCCGGAGCACTGGACGCATCAGCGGTGGTCGAGCACATCGAGTTTTTGGACGCGCCCGATCATCCCGCCAACAGAACAGGTAGCGAAGAACATGAGCACACCGTGAAGTCCCGATGACCATGCGTCATAGCTAAACCCGAGGCGCGGCCGACCACAGCTGTCGCCTCATAGACAGGAGATGTAGTGGCAGGCAAGGCGCGCGTACACGAGTTAGCCAAGGAACTCGGTGTTACCAGCAAAGAAGTACTCGCCCGGCTCAGCGAACAGGGCGAATTCGTCAAATCCGCATCGTCGACGGTAGAAGCGCCGGTCGCGCGTCGGCTGCGTGAGTCGTTCGGCGGCAGCAAGCCCGCGCAGGAGAAGACCGCCGGCAACGGCGCGGCCGCAGCCAAAGGCCAGGGGGTCCAGGCCGCCCCGACGGCGCCGAAACCCGCCGGTCCCAAACCGGCCCCGCCGCGCGCGCCGGAGCCGGCCGCGCCGCCGGCCCCGGCTCCGGAACAGCCGCAGGCGGCGGCACCGTCGCCGACCCCGACGCGGCCCGGACCTATGCCGGGCCCGCGCCCGGTCCCGAAGCCGGCGGCTCGCACGCCGCGCGTCGGCAACAACCCGTTCTCGACGGCACAGCCGGTGGACCGGCCAATTCCGCGTCCGCTGGCCCCGCGCCCAGGTGCCGCCCGGCCCGGTGCCCCCCGCCCGGGCGCGTCGCCCGGCAGCATGCCACCCCGCCCTGGCGGCGGCTCCGGTGGTGGACAAGGTCGTCCACCACGTCCCGGCGCGCCGCGACCCGGCGGCGTCGGCGGTCGGCCAGGTGGTCCTGGCGGCGGTCGGCCCGGCGGCGGCGGTGGCGGCGGTAACTACCGCGGCGGCGGCGCCGGCGGCGCCGGCGGTGGTGGTGGCGTTGGTGCTCCACCCGGCAGTGGTGGTGGGTTCCGTGGCCGTCCCGGCGGCGGTGGCGGTGGACGCCCTGGCCAGCGCGGCGGTGCTGCCGGCGCGTTCGGCCGTCCCGGCGGCGCGCCGCGGCGCGGCCGCAAGTCCAAGCGGGCGAAACGCGCCGAGTACGAGAACATGCAGGCGCCGGTCGTCGGCGGCGTGCGGCTACCGCACGGCAATGGCGAGACCATCCGGCTGGCGCGTGGCGCGTCGCTGTCGGATTTCGCCGAGAAGATCGATGCCAACCCGGCCGCGCTGGTGCAGGCGCTGTTCAACCTCGGCGAGATGGTGACCGCGACCCAGTCGGTCGGCGACGAGACGCTCGAGCTGCTGGGCAGCGAAATGAACTACGTGGTTCAGGTCGTCAGCCCCGAGGACGAAGACCGCGAGCTGCTGGAATCCTTCGACCTGAGCTACGGCGAAGACGACGGCACCGAGGAAGACCTACAGACCCGCCCGCCGGTGGTGACCGTGATGGGTCACGTCGACCACGGTAAAACCCGACTGCTGGACACCATACGCAAGGCCAACGTCCGCGAGGCCGAGGCCGGGGGCATCACCCAGCACATCGGTGCTTACCAGGTGTCCGTCGACCTCGACGGCGACGAGCGGCTGATCACCTTTATCGACACCCCGGGTCACGAGGCGTTCACCGCCATGCGTGCCCGCGGTGCCAAGGCCACCGACATCGCGATCGTGGTGGTGGCCGCCGACGACGGTGTGATGCCGCAGACGGTGGAGGCCATCAACCACGCCCAGGCCGCCGACGTGCCGATCGTGGTGGCGGTGAACAAGATCGACAAAGAAGGTGCCGACCCGGCCAAGATCCGGTCTCAGCTGACCGAATACGGTCTGGTGGCAGAGGATTTCGGTGGCGACACGATGTTCGTCGACATCTCGGCCAAGCAGGGCACCAACATTGAGGCGCTGGAGGAGGCGGTGCTGCTGACCGCCGACGCCGCGCTGGATCTACGGGCCAACCCCGACATGGAAGCCCAGGGTGTGGCGATCGAGGCGCACCTGGACCGCGGCCGCGGCCCGGTGGCCACCGTGCTGGTGCAGCGCGGCACGCTGCACGTCGGCGACTCGGTCGTCGCCGGCGACGCGTATGGCCGGGTCCGCCGGATGGTCGACGAATACGGCGACGACATCGAGGAGGCGCTGCCGTCACGGCCAGTGCAGGTCATCGGTTTCACGTCGGTGCCCGGCGCAGGCGACAACTTCCTGGTGGTCGACGAGGACCGCATTGCCCGCCAAATCGCCGACCGACGCAGCGCGCGCAAGCGCAACGCCCTGGCGGCGCGCTCGCGCAAGCGGATTAGCCTGGAGGACCTGGACTCGGCGCTGAAGGAAACCAGCCAGCTGAACCTGATCCTCAAGGGTGACAACGCCGGTACCGTCGAGGCGCTGGAAGAGGCGCTAATGGGGATCGTGGTCGACGACGAGGTGGAGCTGCGCGTCATCGACCGCGGTGTCGGCGGTATCACCGAGACCAACGTCAACCTGGCGTCGGCCTCGGACGCGGTGATCATCGGCTTCAATGTGCGTGCGGAGGGCAAAGCGACCGAACTGGCCAACCGCGAAGGCGTGGACATCCGCTACTACTCGGTGATCTATCAGGCGATCGACGAGATCGAGAAGGCCCTGCGCGGCATGCTCAAGCCGATCTACGAGGAGAACCAGCTGGGTCGTGCCGAGATCCGCGCGCTGTTCCGCTCGTCGAAGGTTGGTCTGATCGCCGGTTGCCTGGTGACTTCCGGGGTGGTGCGCCGCAACGCCAAAGCGCGGCTGCTGCGGGACAACATCGTGGTGGCCGATAACCTCACGGTGTCCTCGCTGCGACGGGAGAAGGATGACGTCACCGAGGTCCGCGACGGATACGAGTGTGGTCTGACGCTGACCTACTCCGACATCAAAGAAGGCGACGTCATCGAAACCTACGAGCTGGTTCAGAAGGAACGCGCCTGAACATGAATGGCAACAACCTGAGCATGCGGCATGGCTGACCCGGCCCGGGCCCGCCGGCTGGCCAAGCGGATCTCCGAAATCGTCGCGTCGGCGATCGAGTACGAGATCAAAGACCCGGGACTGGCCGGCGTGACCATCGTCGACGCCAAGGTGTCCGGTGACCTGCACGACGCGACGCTGTACTACACGGTGATGGGGTCGACGCTGGATGACGAGCCCGATTACGCCGGCGCGGCGGCGGCGCTGGACCGCGCCAAGGGTGTGCTGCGCACCAAGGTTGGCGCCGGCACCGGCGTTCGGTTCACTCCCACACTGACGTTCACCCGGGACACGGTGTCCGACTCCGTGCAGCGAATGGAAGAGTTGCTGGCCCGCGCCCGTGCCGCTGACGCCGATGTGGCTCGGGTTCGCGAAGGTGCCAAGCCCGCCGGAGAGGCCGACCCCTATCGGGTATCCGGCGACGCGGATGGACCTGACGGGGAAGGCGCCGATGACGACGATCAACTCGAAGACTGAATCGACCGCCACGGCGCGACGCGTCGACGCCGTCGGAGCCGCCGAGGTACTGTCCGCCGCCGCCACTGTCGCGGTGGTCTGCCACGTCTATCCCGACGCTGACACGATCGGCGCCGGCCTCGCGCTGGGCTTGGTGCTGGACCAGTGCGGCAAGGCCGTCCAGGTCAGCTTCGCGGCCCCGGCAGCGCTTCCGGAGTCTTTGCAGTCGCTGCCCGGCGGGCAGCTGCTGGTCGATCCCCACGCCATGCGTCGCGATGTCGATCTGGTTGTGACCGTGGATATTCCGAGCATCAACCGGCTCGGAGACCTGCGCGAAATGGCCGGTACCGGGCAAGAGCTGCTGGTGATCGACCACCACGCGTCGAACCAGCTGTTCGGCACCGTGAACTTCGTCGACCCGTCGGCGGACTCCACCACCATGCTGGTTGCCGAGCTGCTCGACGCGTGGGGCAAGCCGATCGACACCGAAGTGGCGCACTGCCTCTACGCGGGGCTGACGACCGATACCGGGTCGTTCCGGTGGGCCAGCGCGCGCGCACATCGGCTGGCGGCGCGGCTGGTCGAGTTGGGCGTCGACAACGCGGCGATCAGCCGGTCGCTGATGGACACCCATCCCTTCCGCTGGCTGATGATGCTGTCCCGGGTGTTGGGTTCGGCGCAGCTGTTGCCGGACGCTGTCGACGGTCGCGGCCTGGTGTACGCCGTTGTCGGACACCAGGAATGGATCAGCGCGCGGCCGGAAGAAGTGGAGAGCATCGTCGACATCGTCCGCACCACCGGGGAGGCCGAGGTGTCGGCGGTGTTCAAAGAAACCCAGCCGCAGCAGTGGTCGGTGTCGATGCGCGCGAAGGCCGCGGTGGATCTCTCCACGGTCGCTTCGACATTCGGCGGCGGCGGTCACAAGCTGGCCGCCGGCTACTCGACCACCGGTTCAATCGACGATGTGGTGACCTCGCTGCGCGCCGCTCTAGGGTGACCGGCCCGGGCCACCCACAGGCGGGTGGCCGAGAGATAGCGCAGCTGGCGCTGCCGGCGTTGGGCGTGCTCGCGGCCGAGCCGCTCTACTTACTGTTCGACACCGCGGTCGTCGGCCGGCTGGGCGCGTTGAGCCTGGCCGGGCTGGCCATCGGAGGATTGATCCTCGGCATGGTCGGTTCCGATCTGACGTTTCTGTCGTACGGCACCACCGCGCGCTCGGCCCGCCACTTCGGCGCCGAAGACCGGGAATCGGCGGTGGTGGAAGGCCTGCAGGCGACCTGGTTGGCGCTGGCTCTTGGGGGGCTGGTCGTCGTCGTGGTGCAGGCGGCGGCAGTTCCGCTGGTGTCGGCCATCGCAGGGTCGGCCGACATCGCGAATGCGGCGTTGCCCTGGCTGCGCATCGCGATCTGGGGTGCGCCGGCGATTCTGGTGTCGCTGGCCGGCAACGGGTGGCTGCGCGGTGTTCAGGACACCGTCCGCCCGCTGCGCTACGTGGTCGCCGGGTTCGGGCTGTCGGCGCTGCTGTGCCCGCTGCTGGTGTACGGCTGGCTGGGGTTGCCTCGTCTGCAGCTGGCCGGGTCGGCGGTGGCCAACCTCGCTGGCCAATGGCTGGCCGCGCTGCTGTTCGGACGCGCGTTGCTGGCTGAACGAGTGCCGCTGCGCCTCGACCGCACGGTACTGCGAACCCAAGTGGTACTGGGGCGCGACCTGTTGGTGCGAACGCTGGCATTTCAGGCCTGTTTCGTCTCGGCGGCCGCGGTCGCCGCCCGGTTCGGCGCCGCGGCGTTGGGCGCCCACCAGGTGGTGCTGCAGCTGTGGGAGTTCCTTGCGCTGGTTCTTGATTCGCTGGCCATCGCCGCGCAGGCGCTGGTCGGTGCGGCGCTCGGCGCCGGTGACGCCTCGCGCGCGAGATCGGTGGCCCGGCGCGTGACGGTGTCCTCGACAATCGCGGCCGGTGCGCTGGCCGCGGTGTTTGCCGTCGGTTCCTCCGTGCTGCCCAAACTCTTCACCGACGACAGTTCGGTGCTGGCTGCGATCGGAGTCCCGTGGTGGTTCCTGGTAGCCCAATTACCTTTTGCAGGAATTGTTTTCGCCCTCGACGGCGTGCTGCTGGGCGCCGGGGACGCCGCGTTCATGCGCACTGCCACTGTGGTCAGCGCGCTGGTTGGCTTTCTGCCGCTGATTTGGCTGTCGCTGGTGTTCGGCTGGGGGCTGGCGGGCATCTGGTCGGGGCTGAGCACGTTCATCGTGCTGCGACTGATCTTCGTCGGGTGGCGAGTGGTTTCGGGCCGCTGGGCGGTTACCGGGACGTGAGCGCACGGCGCAGCAGCAACTTGCGGTCACAATGGTGAGCTGACGCCCACGCAGACCCGAAAGGCGGGCAGCACGATGGGAAACGCAGGTCTCAACTTCGGTGTTCTGGGACCGTTGCAGGTGACTGCGAACGGCAACCCGGTGCCGTTGGGCGCCCCGAAGCAGCGGACGGTGTTGGCCATGCTGGTGCTCAACCGGAACCGGCCGGTGTCGGTCGAGTCCCTGATCAACGCGGTCTGGGATCAGAGTCCGGCGCCGGCAGCACGGACAAGCATTCACTCCTACGTGTCCAACCTGCGCCGACTGCTGGGCGGCGCCGGGTATGACCCGAACAAGGTGCTGGTGAGCGCCCCGCCGGGATATCAACTCAGCGTCCCTGACGCCGATTGCGATCTCGGGCGTTTCATCACCGAGAAGAACGCCGGGGTGCACGCCGCCGCCGCCGGACGGTTCGAGGACGCGAGCAGCTCCTTGTCGGCTGCGCTGGCCGAGTGGCGCGGCCCGGTTCTCGATGACCTGCGCGAATTCGCCTTCGTCGACACGTTTGCCACCGCGCTGTCCGAGGTCAAAGTGATGACCCAGATCGGCCTCGCCCAAGCCGAGATCGCCTGCGGACGCGCCGACGCCGTGATCGTTCACCTCGAGGCCCTTGCCGCCGAACATCCTTTCCGGGAACCGCTGTGGGCTCAGTTGATCACCGCCTACTACGTCGCCGAGCGGCAGTCTGACGCCCTCGACGCGTACCGGCGACTGAAGGCGAACCTGGCCGAAAACCTCGGGATCGACCCCGGTCCCACTGTGAGGACCCTGCATGAGCGAATCCTGCGCCAGGAGCCCCTGGACACCAGGCACACTGCCCAGACCACCGCCATGAACAGCGTCGTCGACCTCGGCCCGCACACCGACACGGTGGCCGGCCGGTCGGCCGTTGCCGAGCTACGGGGGAGGGACGGCAAGCGCTACCGGCTGCAGTCATCGACCCGGATCGGCCGGCGACCCGACAACGACATCGTTCTCGACGACGACGACGTCAGTCGCTACCACGCCGTCGTCATCGACACCGGAAGCAGCTTTGTGATCAGCGATCTGTGCTCCACCAACGGTGTCCAGGTGCAAGGCCGGCGGATCCGAAGTGCTGCCACTCTCGCTGATGGTGACCATGTCCGCATCGGCGGCCACGAGTTCACTTTCCAAATCAGCACGTGCTGAGCAGCGCAGATACCGCCCGCAGCAAGCGCAAGAATTTCGCAAGAATCTCTCCAGAGCCCGCCAAGGCGCCTGTTGCAACCTTGTGGTGTCGGGAAAGCAACCGACCCTAGCGAGGTAAGGAACCCAACCATGAAGTCGAAGAAAGTTTCCAAGCTCCGTGTCGCGGCAGCCGGCCTACTGGCCGCCGTCGGTCTGTCTCTCCTTGGATCGTTGGCGGCGCCCGTCGCGTCCGCTGACCCGTGGGTGCCGGGCACCGGACCGTTGCACCCGATCCGCCACTACGCGGCGGATGTCCTGCACCCGGTGTGGGCCCTCACCCACCCCATCCGCGCCACGATCCCCTGATCGACGGACCGGTCTCACAAACGCGATCTGCCCCGTTTCCTCCTCCGGAAACGGGGCAGATCGCCGTCTACCGCACCTGCGCGCGTCCGCGCTGCAGGACGGCTTCCCGGTTGGCGGCAATGTCGTCGCCGGAGGTCCGAAATTGCCTGGCTGCCATCGCTTCCAGCCAAAGCCCCTCGCTGGTGTGCGATTCGTCGATCCGGTGATAGGACGTCAGCAGAGCCCGCACCGCGCTCTGGTTGTTGCCGACGATGCTCGTTGCCACCTCACGCGCGGCGGTCAGCAGCCGCTCATGTGGCACCACTTCGGTGACCAGGCCGGCCCGCAGCGCATCGTCGGCGGACAAGTAGTCACCGGTCAGGCTCATGCGACGGGCCAGTCCGACGCCCACTTTCTGAGGTAACCGCACGCTGAGCCCCCACGTCGGCAGCAGACCCACCCGAGCATGGGTATCGGCGAATCGCGCATGCTCCGAAGCGATCAGGATGTCGCAGTACAGCGCCAGCTCCAGCCCACCGGTGACCGCGGCGCCGTTGATCGCGCCGATGACGGGCTTGCTCAACGGTGGCCAGCGCGGCGAGATGTCCGGTAGCGCCGACTGCCCGCCCAGCTCTTTGAGATCGAGCCCCGCGCAGAACACCGGGTCGTTGCCGGTCAGGATGAGGACGTCGACGGCGTCGTCGGCGTCGGCCTCGGCCAGGGCCGTGAAAAACCGATCCCGCAGCGCGGCCGACAACGCGTTGCGCGATTGCGGTCGGTTCAGGGTCAGGGTGCGTACCCGATCGTCGGTGTGGATCAACAGGATGTCGTCGGTCATGAGTGCCGCTCCTCCTCATCGCTTCGCTCTGCATCGTCGCCGGCGGGGATCATGCGCCGCTCCTCCTCATCGCTTCGCTCTGCATCGTCGCCGGCGCGGGTCATATCGCAACCGTAGTCAGTCCGACCGGCCGCGGCCCGACCGCCTTATCGTTGAGGCATGTGCCGGAACATCACCGAATTGCGCGGACTCGAGCCTCCGGCGACGACCGAGGAGATCGCGGCGGCCGCGCGGCAATATGTGCGCAAGGTCAGCGGCATCACGCATCCCTCGTCGCCCAACGCCGAGGCGTTCGAAGCGGCGGTGGCCGAAGTCGCGGCGACGACAACACGGCTGTTGGCCGCCTTGCCGCCGCGCCGCCAGCCTCCGAAGACCTCCCCGCCGTTGCGTCGGCTGGCGACGAGATGACGCGGGGCCCGATGACGCAAGCCGCGACGGTGCCCGCGCTCAAGGAGTGGAGCGCGGTGGTGCACGCGCTGCTGGACGGCCGGCAGTGGGTGCTGTTGCGCAAAGGCGGGATTGGCGAGAAGCGTTTCGAGGTTGCCGCCCGCGAGTTCATGCTGTTCCCGACGGTCGCGCACAGTCACGCCGAGCGGGTCCGGCCCGAATTTCAGGACTTGCTCAGGGCTGCGGCTGGCGACAGCGCCGATGACCGTGTCGTGGTGCGGGCGGCGGCGAAAGTCGTTGCGGCACTGCCGGTCAACCGGCCCGACAACATCGAGGCGATCCAGGATCTACATATCTGGACCGCCGAGTCGGTGCGACAGGACCGGCTGGACTTTCGGCCCAAGCATCGGTTGGCGGTGCTGGTCGTGCAGGCCATACCTTTGGTCGAGCCGGTGGAACTCGCCCGCAATCCCGACTACGCTGGCTGCACCAGCTGGGTCCAGCTGCCTGTGCAGGCGTCGCTGGGCACTCCCGTGCACGGCGAAGCGTCGCTACGACGAGTCGCTGCCCGCGTGAGTGATGCCGTCGGATGAGGTTGGGCCGCAACCGTTTCACAAAGTCTGGTCTACTAGGACCGCGCCGTCCGGGCGGTCCCCGAGGGTGCACAGCGCAGTCGGCTCAGCTGCTGCGGTGAGTCGCACCACTTGCGCCAGTTGCGCCGCGGCATCGCATTGCAGATAGTGATCGGCGGTCGGCAGTATCCAGTAGCGGTTTCGTCCCGGCTTGTCCTTGAGGAATTTTTGCCAGACGAAGTTCGCGACCCGGACAGGGGAGACGTTGTCATGCAAGCCCCACACCAGGCTGGTGTTGATCTCGTTTGCGGAAAGCGCAGCGAGCCAACTGGTTTCGTCGGCGGCGCGCTCATTCAAGTACTGAATCGTGTCCGGCAGCACCCCGATCCCGTCGTTGTGCGCGAAGCATTTTGTCAGGGCGGTGATCTCGGGATCGCTGGGTGTTCGCCGCGGCATGTACGCGGCCACGCCCATGCCGGCGGCAAGCAGCTCCGGCGTCGTCGCCTGCGCCGTGCTCCGCGCCGTAGCGGGGTCGAGAAGCGCAGTCTGGAATGCGGTGAGATTGGCCAACGGGAGATAGATGTTGGCATTCGTCAGGATGACTTCGGCAGGCGCGTTTCGCTGATCCGACGTCGCGAACATGGAAAGCGCGATCATGCCGACGCTGGTGCCACGGTCATGGGTCAGCATGGTGTATCGCTGGAGTTGCCATACGTTCGTGATCGCGTGGATCAGCAGGCGCGCATCATCGTAAAGCGAATACACATAAGGTGCGGGTGGCTTGTCCGAGAGTCCGTAGCCGGGGAAGTCCAGCAGGAAAATGTCGAAGTCCGCGCTCAACTCGCGCGTCAGCGCGAAGTAGTCGATGCTTGCGGTCGGGAAGCCGTGCACGCACACCAGTGCCGGTGCACCCGGTGTGCCGCAGCGACGGGTGAAGACGGCAACTTCCGCTTCATCGTTCGCCGCGGTTGATGACCGCCAATGGATTTCCGTTCCGCCGCTTCGCCACTCGTCGAAGATGTCCATCGGTTAGGCGTTCTCGGTCGGAAGCACGACCCGGGAAGCGCCGAAGTGCAGCTCATGGGTGGAGGGCTCGAGTCGGCTTCCTGTCGCCGTGGCCTCACCGGTCCCGAGGTTACGGGCGTAGCGGGGATGGCTGCCGCCGGCGATCAACACGCGGATGCGTGACCCGGCGCGGAACCGGTGGGCGATCGCGTCGAGTTCGACGCTGACGGAGTCAGTCGCGTCGGCCAGCCGCCGATAGCCGTCGCTGACATTGCGGGAGCGGCCCCTGGCGTCGACCTCGCTGATCCGGGCGAACACGTCGAGATGGGGGTTGTCGGAGCTATGCGCCAATTCGGCGACCGGGTTGCCGTGCACGCACAGATCCTCGTCGAGCACGTCGGTGGTGAAGCTGAGCACGTCGCTGCGCGCTACCAACGCGGTGTCGTCCCGGTAACCGCCGTCCGGCGACAACAGTCGACCCCCGATGGTCGGCGTCGGGTCGGCCGGGTCATAGCGAAAGCTCAGCGAGGACGCGAAGGATCCAGCCGCGGTCGACGGCGGCGTGTCGGCCAGGCCGCCACCGGGCTGCAGGTACAGCGCGCGATCGCTGGTGGTCGGCGGCCAATCGGCCACCTCGCGCCAGCCCTCGCCGGCGACGAACACGCGAAGTCTGCTGGGTCGCGAGGTGGCCGGTCGACCGCCGAGGTGGGTGTCCAGCCAGTCCTGTGTTTCCCCGGCGATGGTGCGCAGACCCTGGAAGAGCAACTGGGTGTGTGTCCACGGCCCGATGGTCAACGCCACGTCGACACCGCGGTCCCGAAGATGCCGATACTGCTCGAGCGACTGTTCAAGGAACAGGTCTTGCCAACCGCCGATCAGCAGCACCGGCACCTGCACCCGATCGAGCGCGGCGCCGAATCGCATCGGCTCCCAGAACGGCTCGTTGTCATCGGGATGGTCCAGCCACGACTCCCACCACGGCGCGTCGGTGCCCAGCAGCGCCCGGCCGGCCGCACCCAGCGGCACCTCACCGGCGACCTGTATCACCTTTTTCTGCGCGCGCAGCTGGCGGATACCGGCGCGGATTCGTCCGGGATCTTCTTGGTGGGCAACCAGATGGCTCCACCCGAGGAAGTCGTTGACCGTGAACGAGCCGGTGCCCCAGGCCGCGGCGCTGAAATCATGAGGGCCCGCGGTGATGACGGCCGCAGCCAACTCAGGCGGCGGATCCTGCAGCAGCGCCCACTGGGTGAACCCCAGATAGGAAATCCCCATGGTGGCGAAGCGACCGGTGAACCACGGCTGCTCCCGGAGCCAGGCGACCGTGTCGGCGCCGTCGGCCGCTTCGTGAACCATCGGCTGGAAGATGCCGCCCGAGCCGAACGTCCCCCGCACACTTTGCAGCAGCACGCGGTAACCGCGAGCGGCATAAAGCGCGCCGTACAGCAGCGAGAACGGAAACCCGCGTCCATAGGGTCCGCGGACCAGCAAGGTGCCGACCGGTTCGGTGTCGCCGGCGGGCACGTAGTGGTCGGCCACCAGTTCGACGCCGTCGCGCATCGGGATCGCGACCCGGCTGACCGTATAGCCGGTGGTCGGCGCGGGCAGGCGCAACGTCCGGCCGAGGGCACGGCCGGCGAATCGCGTGGTCAATGAGCTCAGCGCCGACCCGGTGGGTTGGGTGGATGTGGTGGTCACCAGATCAGGTTATGGCCGCACCCAAGGACGTGGGCCTAGAACTTGTAGTATGGGGAAAGATCGTTTGCCCGCTGCAGGTTGATGGATGGGCAGTCGACTTCCGGGCTGGAGTAGACCGTCGAGTAGTACAGCGACTGCTGGATGACCCCGTAGCTGGTCTTGAAGATCACCATGCAGGAGATGTACCAGTAGCTGTTGTGGTAGGTGGGCTTGAGGTTCCAGTACTGGGCGGCGCGGTGGCCGTTGACCGTCGTCTCGATGGCGTCGGCCGGTAGCGACTGGTCGTAATTGCGCCAGATGATCGGCTCGACGGCCGACTGGTAGTTGCCCGCGTCGTAGTGGCAGCGCAGCCCTTCTTCGTGCTGGGGGGAGTGAACGACAGGCCCAGCCGAGAAATGACGTCGAACGGAATGTCTTGGCAGGGGTCGAAAGGGCTGGGGTCGGTGGTCGCCACGATCGGGCTTTTCATCGTCGTGGGCGGATCCATCGGTGCGGCGGTCGACCGTAGTTGCACCTTCGGGATGCCGACCTTGGCAGACGGCGCACTCTGCGACACCACCACCACCGCTGTGACCAGGGCACCGAGCGCCGCGAGTAGACGCAGCTTGGTGACCATCACACCCCTCCATTTGGTCCGGCTTTGCGGGGAGTGTCCAAGTCGCAACTGGGCCGTCACAGTGGAAACGAGAACCTGTTCTAGTCCGGCGACGATGGACGCCGGGACGGCGTCAGGAGGAGCCGGACTATCGAAACGAGTCCGGCGACGGTGGACGCCGGGACGGCGTCAGGTGGGGGCACGCCCCCTCGCCGCTGCGCGGCTGGGGGTACCCCCACCCGCTTGCGGGGGAGAGCCGGACAATCGGAACGAGTCCGTCGACGAGGCATCCACCGGCGCGATCGTTAGGCTTGGGAGCCGTGGCTGGGCAACAACACGGGCAGGAGCCGACGACCGCGCGGCAGCCGACGCTGTGGGCGATCTCCGACCTGCACGTCGGCCACCTCGGCAACAAGCCCGTCACCGAATCGCTGTACCCGTCGTCGCCGGACGACTGGTTGATCGTCGCCGGTGATGTCGCCGAGCGCACTGACGACATTCGCTGGTCGCTGGATGTGCTGCGGCGACGGTTCGCCAAGGTGATCTGGGTGCCCGGGAACCATGAGCTGTGGACCACCAACAAGGACCCGAACCAGATCTTCGGCCGCGCGCGCTACGACTACCTGGTCAACATGTGCGACGAGATGGGCATCGTGACCCCGGAGCACCCGTTTCCGGTGTGGACCGAGCGGGGCGGCCCGGCCACCATCGTGCCGCTGTTTCTGCTGTACGACTACACGTTCTTGCCGAACGGCGCGACCACCAAAGCCGAGGGGCTGGCGATCGCGCGAGAACGCAACGTCGTGGCCACTGACGAGTTCCTGCTCTCACCCGAGCCGTATCGCACTCGCGACGCCTGGTGCCGTGATCGCCTGGTCGCCACCCGCAAGCGGCTCGAAGACCTCGACTGGATGACGCCGACGGTGCTGGTCAACCATTTCCCGCTGGTGCGTGAACCCTGCGATTCGCTGTTCTACCCGGAGTTCTCGCTGTGGTGCGGAACCACCGAGACCGCCGACTGGCACACCCGCTACAACGCGATCTGTTCGGTCTACGGCCATCTGCACATTCCGCGCACCACCTGGTACGACGGAGTCCGCTTCGAAGAGGTCTCGGTGGGTTATCCGCGAGAGTGGCGCCGGCGCAAACCGTTCAGCTGGCTTCGCCAAGTGCTACCCGATCCGCAGTACGCGCCCGGCTATCTCAACGACTTCGGCGGTCATTTCGTCATCACCGAAGAGATGCGGGCCCAGGCGCAGCAGTTCCGAGAGCGACTGCGCCAGCGGCAGTCGCGATGACGCTGAGCAAACTGATCTCGTCGGTGCTGCCCGGCGCGGGGGAGTCCGTCGACAACCTGGCGTCTGCTGAGCTGTACTCCGACCCGCCCGGGCTGGCACCGATGCCCGAGGAAGAGCCGTTGATCGCGCGGTCGGTGGCCAAGCGGCGCAACGAATTCATCACCGTCCGGTACTGCGCTCGTCTGGCGCTGGGCGAACTCGGGTTTCGACCGGTACCGATCCTCAAGGGGGACAAGGGCGAACCATGCTGGCCCGACGGTGCGGTCGGCAGCCTTACCCACTGTGCGGGCTACCGTGGTGCGGTGGTCGGCCGCGGTGCGGTGGTGCGCTCGGTGGGAGTCGACGCCGAGCCGCATGACGTGTTGCCGGACGGCGTGCTCGACGCCATCAGCCTGCAAGCGGAACGCCGTGAAATAGAAGCGCTGGCTGCCCTGTCAACCGGTGTGCATTGGGACCGAATCCTGTTCTGCGCCAAAGAGGCAACGTACAAGGCGTGGTTCCCGCTGACCAAGCGCTGGCTGGGTTTCGAAGACGCACACATCACGTTCGATATCGACGGCTCCGGCTCGGCCGGCAGTTTCGAATCGGTGATCTTGATCGACGGCGCCACGCTCTCAGGCCCGCCGCTGAAGTCACTGGCCGGACGGTGGTCGGTTGAGCGGGAATTGGTGCTCACGGCGATTGTGTTATGAGCGCCGGCCTTGTGATCGTCGACAAACCGGCCGGCATGACGAGCCACGACGTGGTCGGGCGCTGCCGACGCATCTTCGGCACCCGGCGGGTAGGTCACGCCGGGACGCTGGACCCGATGGCCACCGGCGTGTTGGTGATCGGGGTAGACCGAGCCACCAAGATTTTGGGGTTGCTGACCGGCGCGTCGAAGTCTTATGCGGCCACCATACGCCTGGGCCAAACCACGTCCACGGAGGACGCGGAAGGCGAACTGTTGCAAGAATTCTCGACCGAAAACCTGACCGAGGCAACTATCGTCGCGGCGATCGCTGAGTTGCGCGGCGACATCATGCAGGTGCCGTCGACGGTCAGCGCGGTCAAAGTCGGCGGGCAACGGGCCTATCGGCTGGCGCGCGAGGGGCAGACCGTGGAACTGGCCGCCCGGCCGGTGCGGATCGATCGGTTCGAGATGTTGGCCCTGCGCAGCGGACGGTTCGTCGATCTCGATGTAGAGGTGGACTGTTCCTCCGGGACTTACATCCGCGCCCTGGCCCGTGATCTCGGCGACGCGCTGACGGTCGGCGGTCACCTGACCGCGCTGCGGCGCAGCCGGGTCGGCCGGTTCGGTCTGGACCAGGCACGCTCACTCGACGAGCTGGCCGAGCGGCCGCGGCTGAACCTGACCCTCGACGAGGCCTGCCTGCAGATGTTTCCGCGGCGCGGCCTCACCGCCGAGGAGGCCGACGCGGCCGCCAACGGCCGCGCGCTGGGGCCGGCCGGCATCGACGGCGTCTACGCCGCGCAGGACGCCGACGGCCGGGTTATCGCGCTGCTGCGCGACGACGGCGTGGGGACAAAGTCAGTCGTCGTCATCCGGCCGGCCACGCTCTAAGCGTCCGCCGTACGCTAGGGCAATGGCAAACAAGGTCTACGTCATCGGCGTCGGGATGACGAAGTTCGAGAAACCGGGCCGCCGTGAAGGCTGGGACTACCCCGACATGGCGCGCGAATCCGGAACCAACGCGCTGCAGGATGCCGGCATCGCTTACAGCGAGGTCGAGCAGGGCTACGTCGGCTATGTTGCTGGCGATTCGACCTCCGGGCAGCGGGCGCTCTACGAGCTGGGCATGACCGGGATTCCGATTGTCAACGTCAACAACAACTGCTCGACCGGCTCTACGGCGCTCTTTTTGGCGGCGCAGGCCATCCGCGGCGGGCTCGCCGACTGCACCATCGCGCTCGGCTTCGAGAAGATGCAACCCGGCGCGTTGAGCGGTGGCGCCCAGGACCGCGAATCGCCGATGGGCAAGCACGTCAAGGCGATGGCCGAGATCGACGAGTTCGCGATGCCCGTCGCACCGTGGATGTTCGGCGCGGCGGGCCGCGAGCACATGAAGCAATACGGCACCACCGCAGAACATTTCGCCAAGATCGGCTACAAGAACCACAAGCACTCCGTCAACAACCCGTACGCGCAGTTCCAGGAGTCCTACACGCTGGACGACATCCTGGCGGCGCGGATGATCTCCGACCCGCTGACCAAGCTGCAGTGCTCGCCGACTTCGGACGGTTCGGGCGCGGCGATCGTGGCTTCGGAAGCGTTCGTCGACCAGCACGGGCTGGCCGGTCAGGCGGTGGAGATCGTCGGCCAGGCCATGACCACCGACTTCGCGTCGACGTTCGACGGCAGCGCCAAAAACCTCATCGGCTATGACATGAATGTGCAAGCCGCACAACGCGTTTACGACCAGTCCGGGTTGGGTC
>NZ_JBKQTQ010000300.1:0-7059 GCF_052143115.1 Mycobacterium sp. | reverse complement strand
CCTGTCGATGGTGTCCACCACCATGACACCGCGGGGATGCAGCAGTTTGGTGGCCAGTGCGGCATTGGGCGCGTAGGACTCGGTGGCCACCATCGTGGGCGGGAACTTTTCGGCGCCGGCCAGCGTGTGCCCATCGCCGGTTTGGATATCTAGGGCGGCTGACGCGTTCGCTAAATGTTGGCTCATCAGTCGCTGGTAGCCCCACGACGGGCGTTCCTCGGTGGCCCGGCCATTCAGCCACGAAAAGTCCCAGCCGTCGACCGGCGCCGCAGCGGCTTGTGCTAGTAGATCGTCAAACTGCATCGGCCATCAACATCGGTCATTGTGTCAGCGTCCACTTCTTGGTCGCAGCCCGTCCCTCATCTCCGCTTCCCAAAATTCGATCAGGGTGTCGTAGCCGGGTCCCTCCATTCCTTGTTTTCCAGGAACTTGCTCAACCTCGCGTCGCTAAAAACCCCCGCCGCTTTTCATCATGTCTCACGCTCCGCCAACGTGTAAGCCGTCAAAGTCGGGCTGTACACCACCACGCGCAGCCCCACACCGGCTGTGGTTGTCAGACTCTCGGATTGTGCATGCTAGATCGACCCGAGGGTCGGCTTCGGCCGCGTACGGCGCGTCCAGCAGGGTGAACATTTCATGCTCCACGGCCTGCCGGCTAGCTCAATAGCTCCCATGGGGTGAGAAGGTGCAGTCCGGATAGGGTTGCTGGCGGCCGCGGCCGCCAGCGCCGGCCCCGAACCGTAGGGCCCGAACACCACGTCGGGCCGGCTCGCCGCGGCGGCCCGTATCGCGGACGCCGCGGAGGGGTAAGCGTCGATCACCTCCAGACTTACTCCGGAATGCTCAGCCCACAGAGCGAGGGCCCGAGTTCACTGCTGCGTCCTCCTTCTGTGCGTACGACTAGTCTTTCGCCAAGTTACGGCGCTGTTGGTCGTAGTCGCCGGAAGCGCCCAGGGCATGTCCGCTGAAGTCCGCTACGCCGGTGTGGTAACCGGTCACGGCGTGAGGATGGTGCATTCTTCTGATCTCATTTGAAACGACGCCGTCGATAAGTGGGCGTTGCGGCGACACTTACACCCACTTATTTACCTAACTGGGTGTACAGTCGTGGAATGGACCCACTTGCCGGCACCGCCGTCGAGTACGAGACGCTGCCCTGGGACATCTCGCCCGCCGCATCATATGTGCGCGCGGCGCAACAACAGCAGGGCAACTATCAGGCGGCGATTAGCGCAAACATCGCCGACCTGACTGTCAACCTGCCGTCCGACGTGCTCGCCGACGCCGAAGACGCCAGTCGCGAGGTCACCCGATTCGACGCCGAGCTCGGCGGCGAGATCGCGCCGTTTTCGTCGGTCTTGTTGCGAACCGAGTCTGCAGCCAGTTCCAACATCGAGAACCTGACGGCATCGGCGCGAGCCATTGCCGAGGCCGAGCTGCCGGGGGCCAAGACGACCGCCAACGCCAAGATCATCGTCGCCAACACTGCGGCGATGGTCGCCGCGATCAACCTCGCGGACAACATCGACGCTGACGCGATCCTGGCGATGCACAAGGCGCTAATGCGCGACGTCGACCCGAAATCCGCCGGCCGGTGGCGCGAAGAGCAAGTCTGGATCGGGGGAGGCACCCACGGTCCGCGCGGCGCCATGTTCGTGCCACCGCACCACAGCCGCGTTCTAGCAGCCATCGACGACTTGCTCCGCTTCGCGCAGCGCGACGACATCCCCGTACTACCCCAGATCGCGTTGGCACACGCCCAATTCGAGACGATCCACCCCTTCACCGACGGCAATGGTCGCACAGGCCGGGCACTGATCCAGGCGATGTTGCGCCGCAAGGGATTGACGCGAAACGTCACCGTCCCGGTATCGGCTGGGCTACTGACCGACACCGATTCGTACTTCGCCGCGCTGACGGCATACCGCGAGGGCGACTCCGCCCCGATCGTGCGCCGCGTATCGGAGGCGGCTGTCGCGGCGGTCTTCAACGGTCGTGAGCTGGTCAGTGAATTGCACGCCGTGCGCGCAGAGTGGAACGACAAGATTACCGCACGTAGCGATTCAGCCGTGTGGCAGATCGCCGATCTTCTACTGCGCCGCCCGGTCATCAATACGGCACTGCTGACCGAGGAGTTGGGCATCGAGTCGAAGCACGCGCGCCGATACCTCGAACCCTTGTCGGGGGCAGGCATCATCATCGAGACCAGCTCGGGCCCACGCAGCCGCGTCTGGCGCTCGCCAGAGGTCATCGCAGCACTCGACGCCTTTGCCGACCGCGCGCGCCGGGGCGGGCTGGGACGATGACGGGCAAGAGATGGCCGCTATTCGAACTTGCGACCACTTGACCCCCAGTCGGACAGGGGACGAAATTGGTTGTCTTGCAATGACTCTCGACCCGACCTGACCTCTGGAAACCGTATCAAGCCGTCCCCTGCCAACCCGCCGAGTTCGCACCTAGTGACAACGTTGTGACAACGTCGTGACAACTTAGTTAGGCATGACGCAGTGAACAGTGACGCAGTGATGCTTTTTAGAGCGGAACGTCAAGGGTGTCATGTGGACCCTGCCCAAGAAGATGTTCGAGCTTCTCGGTGGCCGTCTGACCGGGAGGCTTGCCGTTAGTTTCATCCCGAGCCGAACGCAAACGGCCGACTCCACGGTGGCGTGGACACCCGAGCCGGCACCTCTCCTCGCCCATTCGGTGGTCTATGCCGATGGCGGTTCGAAGTGGGTCCCGGGCAGTAGCTCGTTCGTGGCGCTGCGCCTTGCACCGCAGCGTGGCCGGAGTCGGTAGCTGGCCTCACCGTTCGCGCGGTGGCTACCGTCGTGGCTGCCATCGCCTGCCATTTGCCGACCGGCCTGTCAGAAGCGGTCTGGTCGAACGCAGTTCATATTGGCTGACCGCCTACACGTCGATGTCTGGCTCTGTATACGTCGAGCCGGTGCGGACGTTGATCGCGACTGCACCGGCGTGCTCGCTCGTCGGCGATTAGACCGCTGCACGAGCAGGAGGCTTGACTGCACCGCCGCAGCCGCTGACCCGCTTGTAACCTCAGGCACGGGAACTGAGTTGATCGAATTGACGCGCCGGCAGCAGAGCGACACCAGTTAGGGGTTTAACGTTTTCGCCTGGTGGGGCCAAACTGTATACCGCTACCGACTCATCGTGGTCGGGGTGATGGTGGCGTTGTGCCTGGGTGGTGGCGCGTTCGGTGTGAGTTTGGGCTCACATGTCACCCAAAGCGGCTTTTACGATGACAACAGCGAGTCGGCGGTGGCGTCGCGCCTGGGTGACCAGGTGTACGGCAGGGACACCTCGGGCCATATCGTGGCGATCTACACCGCTCCGGACGGCAAGACCGTGGATCACCCGGACTTCGACAAGAAGATCCTCGCCAATCTCGCCCAGGTTGAAAAGGACCACCCGAACCAGATCCTTCGGTCTATTGGCTATTTCAAGAGCCCGGACGTGCTGAGGAACATGGCCGACGCATCGAAGAAGCGCGCGTTCATGTCGATTCAGCTCAAGGGCAATGACGACGACACCATCCTCAACAACTACAAGATGGTTCAGCACGACTTCGCCATCGCGGGCGTCGACGTGAAGCTGGCGGGTCTGCTGCCATTGGCCAACGAGCTGACCGGGACCATCGCCACAGACCAACAGCGGGCAGAAGTGCTTGCCGTGCCGCTGGTGGCGGTCGTGTTGTTCTTTGTGTTCGGCGGTGTGGTGGCCGCGAGCCTGCCGGCGCTGGTCGGCGGGCTCAGCATCGCCGGCGCGCTGGGCATCATGCGACTCGTCGCGATATCCGTGCCCGTGCATTATTTCGCGCAGCCGGTGGTGACGCTGATCGGTCTGGGCATCGCCATCGACTACGGGCTGTTTGTGGTCAGCCGCTTCCGTGAGGAGATCGCCGAGGGCTACGACACCGAAACCGCGGTGCGGCGCACCGTGATGACGGCCGGGCGCACCATAGCGTTCTCGTCCGTGCTCATCTCGGCGTCCGTGGCCGGCCTGTTGCTCTTCCCGCAGGGCTTCCTCAAATCACTCACCTACGCCATGATCGCCTCGGTCACGCTGGCGGCAATCTTGTCGATCACGGTGCTGCCAGCCTTCCTGGGGATCCTGGGCCGCCAAGTCGACGCCCTTGGCGTGCGCACGCTCCTGTGGGTGCCCTTCTTGCGCGACTGGAAACCCACCAACCGGTGGCTGAACTGGTTGGGCGATCGGCTGCAGAAGACCAAGACCCGGGAACAGGTCGCGAACGGGTTCTGGGGCCGGCTGGCCAACCGTGTGATGAAGCGGCCGTTGCTGTTCGCAGCCCCCATTATCATCCTTCTGATTTTGCTAATTCTCCCGCTGGGCAACCTCTCCCTGGGCGGCATCAGCGAAAAGTACCTGCCGCCGACCAACCCGGTGCGCCAGGCGCAGGAGGAGTTCGACCGGACCTTCCCCGGTTTCCGTACCGAGCCGATCACGCTGGTAATCCAGAGCACCAAACATCGGCCTGTCACCGACGCCCAAGTGGCTCAGGTCCGCAGCGAGGCGCTGACCATTGCGGGATTTACTGACCCGAACAACGACCTGGCAAAAATGTGGAGCGAACGCCCGTACCTCGACGGCGCGTCGAAAGATCCGTCGGTGCGTGTGATCCAAAACGGCCTGATGAACCGCCTTGATGCCCACGCAAAGGTCAACGATCTGAGGTCGATCTCGCGGCCGTACGGGCTCACCTTGCGGGTGGGTGGTACACCCGCACTTGAACAGGACAGCGTTCGGACTATTTCCGCGAAACTGCCGCTGATGATCGTCATTTCGGTGTCCATGACCACGCTGCTGATGTTCCTGGCGTTCGGATCACTGGTGTTGCCGATCAAGGCCGCAATGATGAACGCGCTGACGCTTTGCTCGACGCTGGGCGTGCTGACGTGGATATTCGTCGACGGCCATTTCTCCAAGTGGCTGAACTTCACGCCCACCCCGTTGACAGCCCCGGTGATCGGGCTGATCATCGCCGTCATTTACGGCCTGTCCACCGACTACGAGGTCTTTCTGGTATCTCGTATGGTCGAGGCCCGCGCGCGCGGGATGCCCACCACGGAGGCCATCCGCACCGGCACAGCGACCACCGGCCGCCTCATCACCGCAGCGGCGCTGGTCCTCGTCGTGGTCGGAGGCGCGTTCGCCTTCTCCGACCTGGTGATGATGAAGTACATCGCATTCGGCCTGATCACCGCGCTGCTGCTCGACGCGACCGTGGTCCGGATGTTCCTCGTGCCGTCGATCATGAAGCTGCTCGGCAGCGAATGCTGGTGGGCGCCGCGATGGATGAAACGACTGCAGAAGCTGATCGGGCTCGATGAGACCGAGCTGCAAGACGAGCGCGAGCCATCAGCCGCGCCCGCGCAGCAGGAGGAAGTTCTCGTTGGGGCGGGCGCGCCCTTGCCGGAGTGGGCTCCGCATGACCCGACGCGTCCGACTGTCGAGGCTTCCCTCCCCTCGGGGGCCACGTCATTGGTGGCCACACCGTCGGAGGCGACGACCACGCCGATGCCGAACGCCGGCGACGCCACCTCGCCGGCACAACCCGCCGACGACGCCAAGCCATCGCCGACACCGCGCGGAGACGGTTCTTTAACCTAGAGGATCGCAAATATCGCTGAGAGCGCTAGGAATTGGGGCTAAGAGATTCTGCAGCGCGTTCATGCGTGCGCGCCATCATCGATCACTTGGAGGCCGCGCTGCACACTGGCGGGCCGGCCGGTCGCGGGAAACGTGGCATGACCGGAGGCGAAAACAGCAGCGCCGGTGCTATTTACACGTTTCTCCTGGCTGTGTGCTGGTAACCGATGGTTGAACGCCGCCAACTACCACCGCAAATCAAACGCGTCGAGTTGACCCGTCGCGCTGGCGGGCGACCGGTCGTTCGGTGCCAACTGACCGTCGACGTAGGCATCGTCGACGGGAAACGCAAGCAGCTCCGAAAGTGTTACGCCAATGAAACAAGAGGCCCGCAAGGCGCTCGACGAGATCCGCGGCGACGTTGCCAAGGGGACGTACGTGCACCCCACCACGATCACAGTCGACAAGGCAATCGAGGACTGGCTCTTGTCCCGCCACGGCATCAAGGCCAAGTAAATCCGGCTATGCCGGCGTGCTCGCACCGGTGCGCTCCGAGCTGGGACATCTCCCCGTCCAAAAGCTCACCCACCGCGACGTCGACGAACTCATCCAGCGCCTGCGCGACGGCTCGGTGGCCCGCGCGAAAGGGGAAGGGAGACGTCGTAAATGGGGGGCTCGGTCGTGCAACTACATGCTCGTCGCGCTTTCCCAGATCTTCAAGCAGCTCGTCAAGGATGGCAAGGTTGTGCGGAACATCGTGGAGGACGTCGACCGGGTGCCCGACACGCCGAAGAAGTTCGCCACCCACACCCCGGCACAGGTGGAGCAGGTGCTACGAACCATCCGCGGCGACCGCAACCGCCATGCCGGGCACCTGGCCCTCTACGGGCTGCGGCGCGGTGAGATTGGCGGGCTGCGGTGGACCAACGTCGATTTTGAGGCCCGGACATTGACCATCGGGCCGACACGCATCAGCGTGGACGGTAAGGCCGTTGAGCAGGACGATGCCAAGTCGGAAGACTCGGAGCGGACACTTCCCATCCCCGATACGCTGCGCGTCGAATTGAAGGCCGCGCGCAAGCGCCAGGCGAAGGAAGAGCTCGCATTAGGCGCCGCCTATCGGGCCGACGGCTACGTGGCGTGCAACGAGGTCGGCGAGCCCTACCACCCCGACACGCTCTCCGAGATGTGGACCAAGGCATCCCGCCCGCGGTGATCGCAGCGTGGCTCGGCCGTTCACGATGCGCACCTACGTGCACCCCCAGCCCGACGCACTCGCCGAGGGCGCGCACAGTTTGGCGCCGATCGTGACAATCTTCCCGGCAGCTAACGGGGTTTCAGCGTGTTTCCGCTGGTAAAAAGCGCGCCCGAAGAGATTCGAACTCCCAACCTTCTGATCCGTAGTCAGATGCTCTATCCGTTGAGCTACGGGCG
>NZ_JBKQTQ010000299.1:0-17695 GCF_052143115.1 Mycobacterium sp. | reverse complement strand
GCTCAGGACCAATTCAACGCCGAGTTGCAGGACAAGCTGGCCGGCTCGGTCTGGAACACCGGCGGCTGCAGCAGCTGGTACCTCGACGAGCACGGCGTCAACCGGACGCTGTGGAGCGGGATGACCTGGCAGTACTGGCGATCCACTCGATCGCTAAGACCCGCGGAATACCGCTTCTTCGGGGTGGGCACCGGCTCACGGGCCAGCCGCCGGGCGGTAACCGCTTAGCAGGTTCACGAACGCTTTCGCGGCCGCATCGACACCTGCCTCATCTTCGGTGGCGACAAGGTCCAGCAGCAGGCCGCGGGTGACGGCCAGCCCGAGCCGTGCCATCGCAGCATCGTATGGAACATCGGCGGCAGCCTCGACCTCGCGCAGCCAGCCATCGACGGCGCCGGGAACCATACGCGTGAACGGCTTTTCGCCCTGGGCCGCCCTTGAGTAACACTCGAAGAAAAGGCGTTCGAGCTGCCGTAGTTCGGGGCGACGAAGGTCGGCCCACATCGTGGCGAAGCCCTCGGCCGGACTCATGGGTAAATCGGGGACGAGGGCCATCTGGCGGCGCTCGGCCTGCTCGACGACCGCGAGAAGCAGACCTTCTCGAGACCCGAAGTGGTGCAGCAGCATCCGGTGGCTCGTACCCACCGCGGCGGCTACCTCGCGCAACGACCGGTCGCCGACGCCGCCCGCCGCGAACTCGTCGACGAGTGCATCGAGAAGTTGCTTGCGCCGGTCCAGGTCAGGAGTGCGGACCATCGGCGCGGCTTCGCTGCTCTGCGCATGCCTTGAGGCCTTGGGCCTCCAGTCCGAGGAAGCGCTTGGTCTTCTTGACCATCAGCCACCCGACAAGGGAACCGAGTACGCCGCGCTGGTCGAGTTGCTGGCGTACCAGCGTGCGGCTACCGGGTTGGGCGATGACATCGTGGCGGGCGGTCACCAGCACACCGGGAGAGCGTTGCACCCACGTCCAGGACGAGCCCGGATCGATCTCGGTGACCCGCCACACCAGCTTCTGCATCCCAGGCTGCTTGATTGCGAACCGTTTGCCGACGGCGAGATCGGGCCCGTCGCGTCCGACCAGGGAAGTTACCGAGGCGGTCCACTCGGGCCAGCGCTCGACATCGCTGAAGACATCCCATACGAGCTGCGGCGGCGCGTCGATCTCGATACTGTCCTCGTTAAACATGTACCAAATGGTACATCGACCCTTGGGTTTTGCATACGCCCTTACGCGACGCGGGCGTTGAGATGCTTGAGCGCGGCCTCGGCGCCGTTCCACCCCGGAATCCCGGTCACTCCCGGGCCTGGGTGGGTGCATTGCCCGCACAGGTAGAGCGCGTCGACGGGCGTCGCGAACTTGTCCTCGCCCTCGACGACGCGACCGGTCCACAGCTGATTGGGCTGTAGCAGGCCATGAGAGTAGTCGCCGGCGTGAGCGCTGAAGGTGCTGCCGAAGTAGCGGTTGGAGAACACCACGCGGTTCGTGACGGAGTCGGCGAACCCGGGCGCGTACTTGTCGAAGATCTGTACGCAGGTGTCGGCGTATTGCTCTTTCCAGCTTCGGTTTTCGTCGGCGTCTAGTCCGGTGGGGAAGTACGGGGTGAAAATGGTTGCGCTGTGCTTACCTTCGGGCGCCAGCGACGAGTCCACCATGCTGGGGATGTACAGGTAGGTGGGCGGGGCGTCGGGAAGCTGTCCCTTGCGATATTGCTCCCACGCGTCGCTGATGTATTCCGGCGACGGTGCGTAGGCGACGGTGGGACACCATTGCCCGTTGTCGGACATGTATGGCTGCAGCCGTTCGATCCATTGTGGGGCTTGGTCAATGGTCAGGTGGGCCTGGATGTATCCCAGGTTGAAGTTGATTTCCTTGATCTTGCGGATGTAGTCGGGCGGAAAGTTCTGCGCGCCGGCCAGATTGACGAATGTGGTGTACGGGTCGAGCGACGAGAGCACTGCATCGGCCGAAATCGTTGTGCCGTCCCGCAGTTCGACCCCGGTGGCGCGTCCGTCGGTTACTAGGATTTGCTTGACGTGCGCCTTCATCTGCACCTCGGCGCCGAGTGATTCGGCTCGCCGGCACAGCGCCGTGCTGAGCGAGCCGATGCCGCCGCGCGGCATGATGTATTCGACGTTGCCGCCGCCGATCAGGTAGTGATACAGCGTCGACGCATTCGAGCCCGGGGTCCAGGGTCCGCCGTCGAAGGCGTCAATGGACATGGCCGCCAATGAGCCTTGGATACAGCGACCCTGATCCGGCGCCAAGAAGCGGCGGACCGTGTCCATCGTGCTGCCGTACCACATCTGCGCGAAATCGTGACGGGCCTCGGGTGTGGGCTGCTCGGCGATCACCTCGATGATGTCCAGCGGGGGACCGAACGCCGAGTCGACGAAATACGGCGCGAACCGGCCGATGTGTGCGAACAATCCGCCCAGCGCCGTCGCAACCTCGTGGCCGTGGTCGTCCATCAGATGGCGTCCCATGCGCTCGAGGTCGTTGTACATCACGAACGGGGGATCCGCGGCGTCGCCGAACGTGCAGGTGGACGTCCACTGATCCATCAGTTCGAAGCCCCACTTGGTCAGCTCCAGGCGATCGGTCATCTCCTGTCGCCAGATCAGCACCGCCCACGCGCCGACGCTGTGCTTGTATCCGTCGAAGAGTTCCCGGGTCGCGGCCATCCCGCCGAGGAAGTGTGCCCGTTCCAGGACAAGGACTTTCGCGCCATTCTTGGCGAGGACGTTGGCGGCAACCAGACCGTTGTGGCCCGCCCCGATGATGATCGCGTCGTAGTCCGCCATGCTGACCTGCCTCCCGATCCGTGGTGATCCTGCGCCTCGACCGCACCATGTCATACCTGACATATTTGCGTCAATGGTGACATTTGGTGTGTGCTGACAGTGTGGAATCTCGTAGACAGCGCACGCGTCAGGCGTTGCAACAGGCGGCGATGAAGCGCTTCGTGGCCGACGGCGTGCAGCAAACCAGCGTCGCCGACATCGCCGCCGATGTCGGGGTCACCGAGCGAACTTTCTATCGGCACTTTCCGTCCAAGCATGCGGTGATCTTCGCCGACTACGACATCGGCTTTGAGTGGTTCGCTCGCGCGTTGGCGCTGCGTCCGCACGGGGAACCCATCACGAGGTCGGTGCGAAAAGCCGTGGACGCTTTCCCTTTTGATTTCGCGATGGTCCGCGAAGCGGCCACCATTCGATCTCGCGACCTCGACCAAGACATCATCACCACTCATATTCGACGGATGCGCGATCAGGTCGCCGACGAGATCCAGCGCTTCATCCACGAACGCTCGGCACCCACTGCCGACGGGGCCATGATCGCCGACATCGCTGCGCACAGCTTGGCGACCGCGGTGTTCGTCGCGCTGGAAGCGTGGATGAGCAAAGGCGGGCATGACCCGGACGATATCGACGAGCTGAGCCGCCTCACCGACATCTCGCTCAGCGCCCTGGAAGATGGCCTCACGCACACCCTCCGGTACGCCGGACTGGACTGACGCGAAGCGCGACACGCGAACACAGCTTCTTGTGTTACCTCGGCTTGTCGCACCCCAGGGGTAGTGTTTGAAGCCTGAGCACGCTCGACTATTCGTCCTGGTGAAGTGGGGTTCTGGTGACCGAGAGATTGAAGCTGATCGATCGAGTTTCGGCGATCAACTGGAACCGTCTGCAAGACGAGAAGGACGCCGAAGTCTGGGAGCGGCTCACGGGGAACTTCTGGCTGCCGGAGAAGGTGCCGGTGTCCAACGACATCCCGTCGTGGGGCACGCTGACGGCCAACGAGAAGCAGCTGACCATGCGGGTGTTCACCGGGTTGACGTTGCTGGACACCATTCAGGGCACGGTCGGGGCGGTCAGCCTGATTCCCGACGCGCTGACGCCGCACGAAGAGGCGGTGTACACCAACATCGCCTTCATGGAGTCGGTGCACGCCAAAAGCTACAGCTCGATCTTCTCCACGCTGTGCTCGACCACCGAGATCGACGACGCCTTCCGCTGGTCGGAGGAGAACCCCAACCTGCAGCGCAAGGCCGAAATCGTGATGGAGTACTACCGCGGCGACGAACCGCTCAAGCGCAAAGTGGCCTCTACGCTGCTGGAAAGCTTCCTGTTCTACTCCGGCTTCTACTTGCCGATGTACTGGTCGAGCCGGGCCAAGCTGACCAACACCGCCGACATGATCCGGCTGATCATCCGCGACGAAGCCGTCCACGGCTATTACATCGGATACAAATTCCAGCGCGGGCTGGCGCTCGAGGACGCGGCCAGGCAGGCCGAGCTGAAGGACTACACCTACGAGCTGCTTTTCGAGCTCTACGACAACGAGGTGGAGTACACCCAGGATCTCTACGACGAAGTCGGGCTCACCGAGGACGTCAAGAAGTTCCTGCGCTACAACGCCAACAAGGCGCTGATGAACCTCGGCTATGAGGCGTTGTTCCCGCGCGACGAAACCGACGTCAACCCGGCTATCCTGTCTGCCCTGTCGCCCAATGCCGACGAAAACCACGACTTCTTCTCCGGGTCGGGATCGTCGTATGTCATCGGCAAGGCCGTCGTCACTGAAGACGAGGACTGGAACTTCTAGCCCGCAGGCCGTTGTGCGCATTCGGCTGATCCTGCAACCCGCCTGGCTGCGATTCTTGGTGTGGGCGTTCTTCCTCGCTGTGGGGTGGGGTGCGCTTACCACCTTGGAGTCGCGCGTTGAGATTGAAAGCAACATCCTTTCGGCCATCTTTTTCGGTGCCATCGTTGCCGGATTTTTCACTGCCACAAGCCAAGCTACGCATCGGGGAGCCCTGGAGGCGCTGTCTGGACTGGACCAGACGGGACGTTCCCAGGCGATCGATGCCGTCGCGCATGGCGTAGTGCCTTCTGATCCTGACGTGCGGGCGTCCGCGATCCGGCTTGGCAGGGTCTGGCTGCACAACAAGTCTGCCGATCAACTCAAGCGCGCGGAGATATGGACCTGGATCACGTTCGGGCTCTTGTTCGCGGCAGCCGTGGCGGCAGCGGCGGTGAACTTCAATAGCGACAGACTGTTCTATGGGGTGCTTGCCTTGCTGAGCGCGATCACGCTTCTGTTCTCGTCGCTCACGATGCGACGGATTCGACGAAATGTCGCGCTGCTCGCCGGAGGCCACAACTAGGGCAGCGCTAACCGCCTCGCTGTTTTCTCGTTGCGCATGAACTCCCGGTGCGCCGGACAACATCGACGAAAGCAGCTTGGGCCGACCTGACCCTGGCACTGGTCCGCTCCATGAACCTTGGCCGCTCGCACTTCGATGAACTGTGGGTGGCCTTTCTTACAGAACGTGCCGGTGGGCTGCCGCCAGCCGATGGGCTCCATGCGGGCTAATGGTATTCGCGTTTACACGCCGACCGGAATGGTGCGAGCGTTGATGAGAGTGGGTCGCTGGCGGTCGGCGATACCGGCTCTAACCAATTCGGTGACCTCGTCGACGCTGTGCGCCTCATGGGCGTCGACGCCGTTGGGCAATGTTTGTGCTGTTGGCAGCCAACAGCTTTCACCGCGGAGCCACCGCAGCGGAACTCATCGTGCACCGCAATACCGTGCGCTATCGCATCCAACGGATCGGAGAAGCTGACCGGTTTGGATTTACAGAAATCCCCTTGACCAGAACCTGCTCTGTCTGGCCATCCTGTGGAATCAGATCGAGCCGCAAGCGGGCCGATCGGCCGATCAGGACCGCCGAAAAAGATGAACGGTGCGTGAATTGTATGAACGGCGCACCGGGACGGTGGCGCCGCTCACCCACCTTTCGTGACACTGATGAGGTGGCGATAACACCATCTTCTACGGCCGATTTCTTCCGTTCAGTGATCCGGTGGCTGCAGGTCGGCTACCCGGAAGGCGTTCCTGGTCCGGACCGCGTGCCGCTGCTTGCGCTGCTGCACAGCACCCCGCTGAGCGAGGATGAGATCACCGAAGTGGTCGACGCCATCGATGAGGACGTCGAGGGCCCGGTTGACCGTGACGTGATCGCGGACTTCATCTCGGACATGACGCAATACGACGCCGGTCCGGAGAACATCGCGCGGGTGGCCGCCAGGCTTGCCGCCGCCGGTTGGCCGCTGTCGGGTATCGCGGACGCGTCTAACGGCGAAGCTTCGGCCTCACAAGCCTGACGTATCGATCACGAAGCGGTAGCGCACGTCGCTGGCCAGCACGCGCTCGTAGGCCTCGTTGATGTAATCCGGCTCGATGAGCTCGATTTCGGGCGTCACGTCGTGCTCGGCGCAGAAGTCCAGCATCTCCTGGGTCTCGGCGATCCCGCCGATGTTCGACCCGGACAGGCTGCGGCGCGCCAGCGCCAGCGGGAATGCCGGCACCTCCATGGGGTGCTCGGGGATACCCAGCTCGACGAGCGTGCCGTCGACGTCAAGCAGGTTCAGGTAGTCGCCGAGTTTGAGGTTGGCCGAGACGGTATTGAGGATCAGGTCGAAGCTGCCGCGAAGGTTGCGGAAGGTGTCCGGGTCGGCGGTGGCGTAGTAGTGGCTGGCACCCAGACGCAATCCGTCCTCCATCTTCTTCAGCGACTGCGATAGCACCGTCACGTCGGCGCCCATCGCCGCGCCCAGCTTGACGCCCATGTGACCCAGCCCGCCCAGGCCGATGATCGCGAGCCGCGTGTCCGGCCCCGCTTTCCAGTGTCGGAGCGGCGAGAAGAGAGTGACGCCCGCGCACAGCAGCGGGGCCGCTTTGTCCAGCGGCAACGAGTCGGGGATGCGCACGACGAAGTTCTCGTCGACGACGACTGCCTGGCTGTAGCCGCCCTGCGTTGATGTGCCGTCTTTGTCGATCGAGTTGTAGGTGAAGGTCGCACCGGGCTTGCAGTACTGCTCGAGCCCGGCCTTACAGCTGCTGCACTGACCGCAGGAGTTCACCATGCAGCCGATGCCGACGTGATCGCCCACCTGGTATTTGCTGACCTCAGGGCCGACGGCGCTCACCACGCCGGCGATTTCGTGGCCGGGAACCACGGGGTAATTGGGTTGGCCCCATTCGGCTTTCACGGTGTGGATGTCGGAGTGGCAGATACCGGCGAACTTGATGTCGATGGCCACGTCGTGCGGGCCGGGGTCGCGGCGGGTGATCGTGGTCTTGGTCAGCGGCGCGGTCGCCGAGGTAGCGGCATACGCGGAAACACTGCTCATTGGGCAATCCTCTTGAGTGCGCTGGTTTCGTGTCGAATTCTATTGAACACACCCAGATTAGCATAGATAGACTATGTATTTCTCGCGGTGCGGTCGACGTCACAGACCGCTGGCCGTCAGTTGATCGGGGCGTTCACAAAGCGCAGGTCGTCGATGACACCGCGCGCCGCCACCACGCCCTCGCCGGTCTGCCAAATCTCATTGTTGACCACGAAGACTCGGTTGTCGCGGGTGGCGGCCAGCTTGCGCCACGAATCGCTGTCGAAAATGGTCGCGGCGCGGTCCTTGGCGGCCGGCGACGCGAACGACACGTACACCAGGTCGGCGTCGGCTGGGGAGAAGTCCGGGGTGCCCGCCAGGTCGGCGTCAGTGCTGCCGATCTCGATGTAGGGCTTGTCGGTAAACCGTTGCGACGCAGGGCGGTCCACGCCGACCGTGGTCAGCACGCTGGCCGGGAAATTCTCGGCACCATATACCCGGGTGGTGTTCTCGGTGAACTGCACGACCGACGCCTGGTAGTGGGCGGCGTCGTGAGCCGCGCCGTCGTCGTGGGCCTTCTTGGTGAAGCCGTCGATCACGCCGCCGGCGGCGTCGGCCCGACCGGTGGCCGCACCGACCCCACGCAGGTTGTCCTCCCAGGCCGCACCCGGTGCCCCGGTGAACACCGTCGGCGCGATCGCGGCCAACGCCGAATACAACTTCGGCGTCAACGCTTGCGAGCCGAGAATCAGGTCCGGCTTGGCTGCCCCGATAGCCGCCAGGTCGGGACTGCTGCGGGTGCCCACGCCCGGCAGCTGATGCACAGCGGTGCCCAGGTAGGACGGCTGGCTCGACGAGCCGTCCGGCAACGCGGCGGCCACGATCCGCGACTGCAGGCCCAGCGCGCACAGGGCGTCGAGCTGGTCGCCGGAGAGCACGACGATGCGCTGCGGATCGGAGCTCACCTGCGCCACATCGGGCTGCACCCCGGCCGCGTTGCGGGCCGTGCGAGTCGGCGGCCCGGGATCCGGCTCAGTCGGTTGCGGCGCGCACGACTCGTCTGGTCGCCGCTGGTTGCCCAGAACGCCGGCCCCGGCGATTTGGGTGGTGCTGGTGATCACCGATGTCGCCGACGAGCCGCCGCCGGGCGATCCCGTCGTGCAACCCGTGCACAGTGCAGCCGAAATCGCTGTCGCAACGGCAGCGCACATCACAGGTCGCATACCCCTGAACAGCACGGGTCCGACGGTAACATCCGCTTCGAACGGCCATTTTCGCCCAGTACGACAGTTTGTAGGACCAGTCGCTCGCCGGACGCGGTCGAAGGCTAGACTCAGGAGCCACTGATCCCAGTCGCCCCGCCCGACGTTTGGAGGAGCTCTTGACCACCGAAGCGCCCCCGCTGGGAGAACTCGAGGCGAGTCGTCCGTACCCGCCCCGAACAGGGCCTAAGGGCAACCTGGTCTACCGGCTGATCACCACCACCGATCACAAGATGATCGGGATTATGTACTGCGTCGCCTGCTTCATTTTCTTCTTCACCGGCGGCCTGATGGCGCTGCTGATGCGCACCGAGTTGGCCGCGCCGGGTCTGCAGTTCCTGTCGAACGAGCAGTTCAACCAGCTGTTCACCATGCACGGCACGATCATGCTGCTGTTCTACGCGACACCGATCGTGTTCGGCTTCGCCAACCTGGTGCTGCCGCTGCAGATCGGCGCCCCTGACGTGGCGTTCCCGCGGCTGAACGCCTTCTCGTTCTGGCTGTTCTTGTTCGGTGGCACGATCTCGACCGCCGGCTTCATCACCCCGGGCGGGGCCGCCGACTTCGGCTGGACCGCCTACACCCCGCTGACCGACGCCATCCACTCACCCGGCGTCGGGGCCGACCTGTGGATCATGGGTATAGCCGTTGCTGGCCTGGGCACCATCCTGGGCGCGGTCAATATGATCACCACCGTGGTCTGCATGCGTGCGCCCGGGATGACAATGTTCCGGATGCCGATCTTCACCTGGAACATTTTGGTGACGTCGATCCTGGTGCTGATCGTGTTCCCACTGCTGACCGCTGCGCTGTTCGGGCTGGCCGCCGACCGGCACCTGGGCGCCCATGTCTACGACGCGGCCAACGGCGGAGTGCTGTTGTGGCAGCACCTGTTCTGGTTCTTCGGCCACCCCGAGGTCTACATCATCGCGCTGCCGTTCTTCGGCATCGTCTCGGAGATCTTCCCGGTGTTTTCCCGCAAGCCGATCTTCGGCTACACCACGTTGGTGTATGCAACACTGTCGATCGCCGCGTTGTCGGTCGCGGTGTGGGCACACCACATGTTCGCCACCGGAGCCGTTCTGCTGCCGTTCTTTTCGTTCATGACGTATCTGATCGCGGTGCCGACCGGGATCAAGTTCTTCAACTGGATCGGCACCATGTGGAAGGGCCAGTTGACCTTTGAGACACCGATGCTGTTTTCGGTCGGCTTTCTGGTCACCTTCCTGTTGGGTGGTCTGACCGGTGTGCTGCTGGCCAGCCCGCCGCTGGACTTCCATGTCACCGACAGTTACTTCGTCGTCGCGCACTTCCACTACGTGCTGTTCGGCACCATCGTGTTCTCCACGTTCGCCGGTATCTACTTCTGGTTCCCGAAGATGACCGGCCGGCTGCTCGACGAGCGCTTGGGCAAGCTGCATTTCTGGCTGACGTTCATCGGCTTCCACACCACGTTTCTGGTGCAGCACTGGCTGGGTGATATGGGCATGCCGCGCCGCTACGCCGACTACCTGCCCACCGACGGTTTCACCACCCTCAACGTCATCTCCACCATCGGCTCTTTCATCCTTGGCGCGTCGATGATCGTGTTCACCTGGAACGTCTTCAAGAGCTGGCGCTACGGCGAAGTGGTCACTGTCGACGACCCATGGGGGTACGGCAACTCGCTGGAGTGGGCCACCAGTTGTCCACCGCCGCGGCACAACTTCACCGAGCTGCCCCGCATCCGCTCCGAGCGCCCGGCCTTCGAGTTGCACTACCCGCACATGGTGGAACGACTTCGCGCCGAGGCGCACGTGGGCCGCAGCCACAGCCAGGAGCTGGCCGAGGTGCCCTCGAGCTGAGTACACCCCGCAAGGTGTCGGCGCTGATCACCGTCACCGGTGTCGACAAGCCAGGCGTGACGTCGGCGCTATTCGAGGTTCTCTCCGGCCACAATGTCGAACTGCTCAACGTCGAGCAAGTCGTGATCCGGGGCCGGCTGACGTTGGGTGTGCTGGTGTCGGCTCCACTCGAGGTGGCCGAGGGTAAGACGCTGCGGGCGGACGTCGAGGCGGCCATCCACGCGGTCGGCCTGGACGTCAGCATCGAGCGCAGCGACGATCTGCCGATCATCCGGGAACCGTCGACGCACACCATCGTGGTGCTCGGCCGACCGATCACCGCCGAGGCGTTCGGCGTGGTGGCCCGGGAGGTGGCCGCACTGGGCATCAACATCGACCTCATTCGCGGCGTCTCCGACTACCCGGTCACCGGCCTGGAATTGCGCGTTTCCGCGCCACCGGGCGTCGGAAGCCGGCTACAGGCCGCGCTGACGCAGGTGGCCGCGGACCAGTGCGTCGACATCGCGGTGGAGGATTACGGGCTGTCCCGGCGCGCTAAACGGCTGATCGTGTTCGACGTCGACTCGACGCTGATCCAGGGCGAAGTCATCGAGATGCTGGCCGCCCGGGTGGGAGCTCAGGAGGCCGTCGCCGCGATCACCGAGGCCGCGATGCGCGGCGAACTGGACTTCGCGGAGTCGCTGCGGCAGCGGGTGGCCACCTTGGCGGGTCTGCCCGCCGAAGTGCTCGACGAGGTCGGCGAAGAGTTGGAGCTGACGGCGGGCGCGCGGACCACGCTGCGCACGTTGCGGCGGCTGGGTTATCACGTGGGCGTGGTCTCCGGCGGCTTCCGGCAGGTCATCGAGCCGTTGGCGCATGAGCTGATGCTGGACTTCGTCGCCGCCAATGAACTGGAGATCGTCGACGGCAAAATCACCGGCCGGGTCGTCGGAGCGATCGTCGACCGCGCCGGTAAGGCCAAGGCACTGCGGGACTTCGCGCATCAGGTCGGCGTGCCGATGGCGCAGACGGTCGCGGTGGGCGACGGCGCCAACGACATCGACATGCTGGCCGCCGCGGGCCTGGGCGTGGCATTCAACGCCAAACCCGCGCTGCGGGAAGTTGCCGACGCCTCGCTGAGCTACCCGTACCTGGACACCGTGCTGTTCTTGCTCGGCGTCACGCGCGGCGAGATCGAGGCCGCGGACGCGGTCGACGGTGTGGTGCGACGCGTCGAGATCCCACCCGAATAACCGCGCGACCCGACAGCCGCCGCGGCGTCGCGGTACGGCACGATGGTCGGGTGCCCGAAACCGGAAGCCGGAGGTGAAACCCGAGGATTCGAGAGAATCCGAGGGTGGAACCGACCAGACTAACGACGCAGCCGACCCCGATCTGCTGATCGACTTCAAGGACGTTTCGCTGCGCCGTGATGGCCATCTGCTGGTCGGGCCGGTGAGTTGGTCGGTCGAGCTCGACGAACGCTGGGTGATCATTGGGGCCAACGGTGCCGGCAAGACATCGTTGCTACGCATCGCCGCTGCCGCCGAGCACCCCTCGTCGGGCGTCGCCTACGTGCTCGGTGAGCGCCTCGGCCGCGTCGACATGTCCGAGTTGCGCTCCCGGGTGGGCTTGAGTTCCTCGGCGCTGGCGCAACGGATTCCCGGTCATGAGGTGGTGCGCGACTTGGTCGTCTCGGCCGGCTACGCGGTGCTGGGCCGGTGGCGGGAACGCTACGAGGACGTCGACTACCACCGGGCCATCGACATGCTGGAAAGCCTGGGCTCCGAGCACCTGGCCGACCGCACCTACGAGACCCTGTCGGAGGGCGAGCGCAAGCGGGTGCTGATCGCGCGCGCGTTGATGACCGACCCCGAGTTGCTGCTGCTCGACGAACCGGCTGCCGGTCTGGACTTGGGCGGCCGCGAGGAACTGGTGGCGCGGCTGACCGACTTGGCCGCCGATCCCGACGCTCCGGCGCTGGTCCTGGTCACCCACCACGTCGAGGAGATTCCGCCCGGCTTCAGCCACTGCATGCTGATGTCGGAGGGACAAGTCGTCGCGGCAGGTTTGCTGACAGACGTACTGACCGGCGAGAATCTATCGACGGCGTTCGGCCAGTCGATCACGGTCGACGTGATCGACGGGCGTTACTTCGCCCGCCGCACTCGCACCCGCGCGGCCCATCGGAGGCGCTGATGACCTCGTCGACCGACGAACCCTACGTCCCGCTGACGCCCCGGCCCGCCGCCACCGTGATGCTGATCCGCGACGGCTCCCACGGTGTTTCCGTCTTCTTGATGCGCCGGCACTCGGCGATGGAATTCGCCGCCGGGGTGATGGTGTTCCCCGGCGGCGGCGTCGACGACCGCGACCGCAACGCCCAGATCGCCTGGGCCGGGCCGCGGCCGTCGTGGTGGGCGCAGCGGTTCAGCATCGAAACCGAGCTGGCCGAAGCCCTGGTGTGCGCCGCGGCCCGGGAGACCTTCGAGGAGTGCGGCGTGCTGTTCGCGGGCCCGGCCGACGACCCGGGCGGCATCGTCGGCGACGCGTCCGCGTATCGGGAATCGCGGCTGGCGCTGGCCGATCGGACGCAGTCGTTCGCCGACTTCCTACGCCGCGAGAACCTAGTGTTGCGGGCTGACCTGCTCCGACCGTGGGCCAACTGGGTAACCCCGGAAGCCGAGCGCACCCGCCGCTACGACACGTACTTCTTCGTCGGAGCGTTGCCGGAGGGTCAGCAGGCCGACGGGGAGAACACCGAATCCGACCGTGCGGATTGGACCACGCCGCGGGCCGCCATCGACGACTTCGCGGCCGGCCGCAGCTTCCTGCTGCCGCCGACCTGGACCCAGCTGGACTCGCTGGCCGGACGCACGGTCGCCGACGTGTTGGCCGTCGAGCGTCAGATCGTCACTGTGCAGCCGAATCTGGAGATGGACGGCGACAACTGGGTGTTCGAGTTCTTCGACTCCGATCGCTACCACGCGGCACGGAAAGCCGGTGGACACCGATGGCGGCTGTGAGCGAGTTCGTCAGCATCCACCTGGGCATAGAGCGCCCGGGGGTCGGCACGCTGGTGGTGTCGCGGCCGCCCACCAATGCGATGACCCGCCAGGTCTACCGGGAGATCGGGCAGGCCGCCGCCGAGGTCGCACGTCGCGACGACATCGCCACGGTGATCATCTTCGGCGGCCACGAGATCTTCTCCGCGGGTGACGACATGCCCCAACTGCGCGCGCTGACCGCCCCGGAAGCCGAGACCTGGGCACAGATGCGGCGCGACGCCGTCGACGCCGTCGCGGCGATTCCGAAGCCGACCGTGGCCGCGATCACCGGTTACGCGCTGGGCGCCGGGCTGGGCCTGGCGCTGGCCGCCGACTGGCGGGTGAGCGGTGACAACGTGCGCTTCGGTGCGACGGAGATCCTGGCCGGTTTGGTGCCTGACGGTGGGGGCATGGCGCGGTTGACCCGCACGGTCGGGGTCAGCAGGGCCAAGGAACTGGTGTACAGCGGACGTTTCTTCGACGCCGAGGAGGCGCTGGCCTTGGGCCTGATCGACGAGATGGTAGCTCCTGACAACGTGTACGACGCCGCGGTGGCCTGGGCCGGGCGCTTCGTCGACGGGCCCCCGTACGCGCTGGCCGCGGCCAAGGCCGGCATCAACGACGTGTTCGAGCTGGCTCCGGCCGAGCGGGTGGCCGCCGAACGTCGCCGCTTTGTGGACGTGTTCGGCAGTGCCACTAAGCTGGCGCATCGTGACGAGGAGTTCGAAGGCCGCCGGTGACCCGGCGCCGCAACCGCATGCCACCGCCGAGCAGGTTGAGGCCGCCCGCCACGACAGCAAGCTGGCCCAGGTGCTCTACCACGACTGGGAGGCGGAGAACTACGACGAGAAGTGGTCCATCTCCTACGACCAGCGCTGCATCGACTACGCGCGGGACTGCTTCGACGCCGTCATCCCTGACGATGAGATCTACCGCCTGCCGTACGACCGGGCTCTCGAATTAGGCTGCGGCACAGGATTTTTTCTGCTGAACCTGATTCAGTCCGGGGTCGCGCGGCGTGGTTCGGTCACCGACCTGTCCCCGGGCATGGTCAAAGTCGCCACTCGCAACGGGCAGTCGCTGGGCCTGGACATCGACGGTCGGGTCGCCGACGCCGAGGGCATCCCGTACGACGACAACACATTCGACCTGGTGGTGGGACATGCTGTGCTGCACCACATTCCGGACGTCGGGCTGTCGCTGCGTGAGGTGCAGCGGGTGCTGCGGCCGGGCGGGCGCTTCGTCTTCGCCGGCGAGCCGACCTCTGTGGGCAACGGCTACGCCCGGACGCTGTCGACACTGACCTGGCGGATCACCACCAATGTCACCAAGTTGCCCGGTCTGGGCAGTTGGCGGCGTCCACAGGCCGAGCTGGACGAGTCCTCGCGCGCCGCGGCGCTGGAGGCCGTTGTCGACCTGCACACCTTTACTCCCAGTGACCTGGAGAAGATGGCCGTCTCCGCCGGCGCTGTGGACGTCGAGACCGCCACCGTCGAGTTCACAGCGGCAATGCTGGGCTGGCCGCTGCGCACCTTCGAGTACGCCGTGCCCTCGGAACGGCTGGGCTGGGTCTGGGCCAAGTTGGCGTTCAACAGCTGGAAGACGTTGAGCTGGGTTGATGAGAACCTGTGCCGCCGCGTGGTGCCGAAGCGCTGGTTCTACAACGTGATGATCACCGGGATCAAGCCGTCCTGAACTTCGGGCTCGACGACGTTGCTTACCTGATATCGGACGCGGGCCGTGCGGCGCTGACTATCGTGGATGGGTTGCCGCTGACCGATCGCGTCACCGAGATCGCTGCGCTACGAAAGCAATTCGGCGATCGGACACCGGCACTGGTGGAAACCGTGTTGCTGCGGCGGCGCGCGGCCGACAAGCTGCCCGGTACCGGCGAGTGGCTGTTCACCGACGAGGCGCTGCAGCAAGCCAGCGCCGCGGTTGTGGCGTCGCATCGGGCGCAGCGGCTGGCCGGCGGCATTGTGCACGATGTGACGTGCTCGATTGGCACCGAGGTCGCGGCGCTGCGCGGCTGCGCGGCCCGGGTGGTGGGCAGCGATATCGACCCGGTGCGGCTGGCGATGGCGCGACACAACCTGGGTGCCGCGGCCGACCTGTGCCGTGCCGATGCGCTAGACCCAGTGACCCGCGACGCGGTCGTGATGGCCGACCCGGCGCGGCGCGGCAGCGGACGACGGCGCTTCAACCCGCGCGAGTACCAGCCCGCGCTGGACCAGCTATTCGATGTCTATCGTGGCCGGGAGCTGGTCGTAAAGTGCTCTCCCGGAATCGATTTCGACGTCGTGACACGCCTCGGCTTCGACGGCGAGATCGAGGTGACCTCTTATCGGGGGTCGGTGCGGGAAGCGTGCTTGTGGTCGGCCGGTTTGGCCGACCCAGGTGTGCGCCGGCGGGCTAGCATCCTGGACCGCGGCGAACAGATCATCGACGCCGAGCCGGACGATTGCCCGGTGCGGCCCGTCGGCCGGTGGATCGTCGACCCCGACGGCGCGGTGGTGCGGGCCGGCCTGGTGCGCCATTACGCTGCGCGCCACAGGCTGTGGCAGCTGGACCCGCACATCGCCTACCTGTCCGGGGACCAATTGCCCACGGGAGTGCGCGGATTCGAGGTTCTCCAGCAGCTGCCGTTCGACGAGCGGCGGTTGCGTCAGGCGCTCTCAGCGCTGGACGGCGGCACGTTGGAGATCCTGGTGCGCGGCGTGGATGTCGACCCCACGGCGCTGCGACGGCGGTTGGCGTTGCGGGGCAGCCAGGCCTTGACGGTGGTGATCACCCGGGTCGGCTCGGGTGCAGCGGCGAGGGGGATCGCATTCCTGTGCCGCCCGTCGCGGTAGCGGCTGCACTAAACGGCATTCCACCGCGAGTGGCCTTTGAGTTCGCATCGTCCGAATACAAGCTGAGGACATACTCAGTGTTTTCTCAGCTTTTGTTCGTACATATTGCACGCCGGTCAATAAACTAATGGGCCTCGGCGGTCAAGCGCTGATGGCGAAAATCGCGCACGCGGCGCTGATCTCGGCCGAAGACTTGCTGGGCCAGGGCCCGAGACCCTGCGCGGTTCAGGGCTAGAAAAAGAGCTGAGAGAGTTGGCTAGGTTGATGACCTCGCCGCCGTCCTCTTGACTGACGGTGCTACCGCTTCGGCTCGAGGCGCCGACTATCTCTACGAGATCATCTCGGCGTTGGGTAACGAATCCGGCACTGCAGCCGCTACCAGCGGCGGCTTCCTGGCCGAGCTGCTGTCGCTGTTCTAGGCTTCTGCCTCATGTCGGCGACGGCGGACGTTTGCCGCCCGTCCTGATAGGAGCCGGGTAGGCTTGCGGGACGGCATTTGAGCCGTTCCCAGTCTGCGAGGACAAGTCACCCATGCGCTACCTGATGACGGCCGTGCTGATCGCGGCCGGAGCCCTGTTGGGTTGGTCCGGTGGGCCGGTCGCGGCCGCGGACTCGACGTGCGGCAACTTGGGCGGCGACGTCGAGGGTGACCAGACGTGCCATGTGCATGCCTCCACGTCCACCTACACCCTGGACATGAAGTTTCCGCTCGACTACCCCGACGAGCAGGCGCTCACCGACTACATCGGCCAGAACCGCGATGGATTTGTCAGCGTCGCGCAGACGTCGTCGCAGACATCGGGAACGCGCGAGGTGCCGTACCAAATGGAGGTGACCTCCGAGCAGTACCATTCCGGCCAGCCACCGGGCGGCACCCGAAGCGTGGTGCTCAAGGTCTTCGAGGACCTCGGCGGTCCGCGCCCGTCCAACTCCTACAAGAGTTTCAACTACGACCTCGGATCACAGCAAGCGATCACCTTCGACACGCTCTTCGTGCCTAACAGCAAACCGCTTGATTCCGTTTTCCCGATCGTGCAGCGCGAGATGGGACGGCAGACCGGGTTCGCCGGGGCGATCCTGCCCGGCTCCGGCCTCGATTCGTCGCACTATCAGAACTTCGCCATCACCGATGACGAGGTGATTTTCTACTTCGCGCCGGGAGAGCTGCTGCCGCCGTCAATCGCCGGCGGCAGCCAGGTTCACGTGCCGCGCAACGCCATCCCGCCGCTGACGGTCAAGGGCTGAGGCACTGTCGGCGTCGTTACGGCACCAGCAACGCCCTAGGCCGTACAGCAGTCACATCTGTCACGCCGATCTCTGCGCGGAGCCGGTAGGCAGTTTGCCCGCCTTGTAGCGACAAACCAAGGCGCGCAGGGAACTTTTCGCTCAGAGGCGGGCACAAGGAGCACCCCTGTTGCCTCATGTCAATATGCCCGCGACGGTATTCGTTGCCTCATGTGCCGGATGCCCGCGACAACTGATTGGTGGCCTGGTTTGCTGGTGCCCGCGTGGGCGGTGCTTTGCGTTGGGGTCCG
>NZ_JBKQTQ010000298.1:0-62993 GCF_052143115.1 Mycobacterium sp. | reverse complement strand
CCCGACTGGCGGCACTGCTGGCCGAGCTCGACGACGCCGACACCCGCGCGGCCGTCACCGCCGAGCGTGCCCTGCTCGCCGAACTGGAGGCGGGTTGCTCCGCGCCAGTGGGGGCGATCGCCGAGGTGGTCGAATCCATTGACGAGGACGGCCGTGTCTTCGAAGAGCTGTCGCTGCGAAGCTGCGTGGCGGCGCTGGACGGATCCGACGTGATCCGCGCGTCCGGCATCGGCAGTCCGGATCGGGCACGAGAGCTCGGGCTCTCGGTGGCCGCCGAGCTGTTCGCGCTGGGCGCACGGGAACTCATGTCGGCTGCGCGGTGAGACCACCCGCACGAGGAAGTTGAGTGGGAGAGACACAGATGACGACGCGAGGGCGTAAGCCGAGGCCCGGCCGCATCATGTTCGTGGGCTCGGGTCCAGGCGACCCGGCTCTGCTGACGACGCGGGCCGCGACGGTGCTGGCAAATGCCCCCCTGGTGTTCATTGACCCTGACGTGCCCGAGCCGGTGCTCGCGCTGATCGGCAAGGACTTGCCGCCGGTGTCCGGGCCTGCGCCGGCCGAGCCGAGTGGCCAGTCGGAGAGCGCAGCGCCCGAGGGGCCCGGCACCGACGAACAGCCCGCCGCGGTGGTGTCGGTCGGACCCGACATCCGGCCGGCCTTGGGCGATCCCGCCGACGTGGCCAAAACGCTGGTCGCCGAGGCCCGTGCCGGGACCGACGTGGTGCGCTTGGTCGCCGACGACCCGCTATCGGTGGACGCGGTGATCACCGAGGTAAACGCCGTCGCCCGCAGCCACCTGCACTTCGAGATCGTGCCCGGCCTGGCCGCCAGCTGCGCGGTGCCGACCTACGCCGGGTTGCCGCTGGGCTCGTCGCACACCGTTGCCGACGTGCGCGGTGACGTGGACTGGGGAGCGCTGGCCGCCGCCCCGGGCCCGTTGATTTTGCACGCGACGTCCTCGCACGTGGCTGACGCGGCGCGCACGCTGATCGAGTACGGGCTCGCCGACACCACCCCGTGTGTGGTGACGTCGTCGGGAACCACCTGCGCGCAGCGCTCGGTGGAGTCCACGCTGGGCGGGCTGACCGATTCGTCGGTAGTCGTCGGCGCCGACCCCGCTGCGCCGTCACCGGTAGTCGTGACGATCGGCAAGACGGTGCAGAACCGGGCCAAGCTGAACTGGTGGGAGAGTCGCGCACTGTACGGCTGGACTGTGTTGGTGCCGCGGACCAAGGACCAGGCCGGTGAGATGAGCGAGCGGTTGACCGCGCACGGCGCGCTGCCGATCGAGGTGCCGACCATCGCCGTCGAGCCGCCGCGCAGCCCCGCGCAGATGGAGCGCGCGGTCAAGGGTCTGGTCGACGGCCGCTACCAGTGGGTGGTGTTCACCTCCACCAACGCGGTGCGCGCGGTGTGGGAGAAATTCGGCGAGTTCGGCCTGGACGCCCGCGCATTCTCCGGGGTGAAGATCGCCTGCGTCGGCGAATCGACCGCCGACCGGGTCCGCGCGTTTGGCATCAGCCCCGAGCTGGTGCCCTCCGGTGAGCAGTCGTCGCTGGGCCTGCTTGACGAATTCCCACCGTACGACAGCATTTTCGACCCGGTGAACCGGGTGCTGCTGCCGCGCGCCGACATCGCTACCGAGACGTTGGCCGAGGGCCTGCGCGAACGTGGCTGGGAGATCGAGGACGTCACCGCCTACCGGACGGTGCGAGCGGCGCCGCCGCCGGCCGCCACCCGGGAAATGATCAAGACCGGTGGTTTCGACGCGGTGTGTTTCACTTCCAGCTCGACGGTGCGCAACTTGGTCGGCATCGCGGGCAAGCCGCACGCGCGCACGATCGTCGCCTGCATCGGCCCCAAGACGGCCGAGACCGCCGCCGAATTCGGTTTGCGGGTCGACGTGCAACCCGAGACCGCCGCGGTGGGCCCGCTGATTGAGGCACTGGCCGAGCACGCCGCCCGACTGCGCGCCGAGGGCGCGCTGCCGCCGCCGCGTAAGAAGAGCCGCAGGCGCTAGTGGCCGTGGTGATCGCAAGCGCGGCGAAGCCGGGCGCGGCGGGTCGCCACTCATGAGCTACCCTCGGCAACGCCCGCGTCGGCTCCGCTCGACGCCGGCGCTGCGCCGGTTGGTGGCGCAAACATCGCTGGAGCCAAGGCATCTGGTGTTGCCGATGTTCGTCGCCGACGGTATCGACGAACCGCGGCCGATCGCATCGATGCCGGGCGTGATGCAACACACCCGGGACTCGTTGCGTACCGCCGCCGCCGAGGCGGTGGCCGCCGGGGTGGGCGGGCTGATGCTCTTCGGCGTGCCCCGCGATGAGGACAAGGACGCAGCCGGGTCGGCGGGCTCCGATCCCGACGGCATCCTCAACGTCGCGTTGCGCGATCTGGCCAAGGACTTGGGCGATGCCACCGTGCTGATGGCCGACACCTGCCTGGACGAATTCACCGACCACGGGCACTGCGGTGTGCTGGACGAGCGCGGCCGCGTCGACAATGACGCTACTCTGAAGAGGTATGTGGAACTGGCTGTGGCACAGGCGGATTCGGGTGCCCATGTGGTAGGTCCCAGTGGCATGATGGACGGCCAGGTGGGGGCGATCCGCGATGGCCTGGACGCCGCAGGCCACGCGGACGTGGTGATTTTGGCCTACGCCGCCAAATTCGCCTCGGCGTTCTACGGCCCGTTCCGCGAGGCCGTGAGCTCGAGCCTGTCCGGGGACCGGCGCACCTACCAGCAGGAGCCGGGCAATGCCCGCGAAGCGCTGCGTGAGGTGCGGCTGGATCTCGACGAGGGCGCCGACATCATCATGGTCAAACCCGCGATGGCCTACCTCGACGTGGTGGCGGCCGCGGCCGCAATCTCGCCGGTACCGGTGGCCGCCTACCAGGTGTCGGGGGAGTACGCGATGATCCGCGCAGCGGCCGCCAACGGCTGGGTCGACGGGCGCGCCGCCGCGCTGGAATCTCTGACCGGTATCCGACGGGCCGGGGCCGACATCGTGCTGACGTATTGGGCCGCCGAGGCGGCGGCCTGGCTATCGTGACGAGTCCCGTCCCGCCGCGGCCGCCGGAGCCGCAGATCCGGCCCGTCGACGTCGACACCGGCTTTTGGTTGTGGATGGTGGCGTTGCCGCTGATGGTGGTCGGCTACATCGCCGACATGGTCGGGTCATCGGCCGGTCGCGGATCGGCGCTGCTGTACGTCGCATCAGGTCTTTTCACCACGGTGTTGTGCGCGATCGTGGTGACCTTCCTGATCCTGATGCGGGCCGGTTACCGCTGGGCCCGAACCGTGTTGACCGGCGGTGGCATAGCCACCGTCGTCTACGTCGGGACCAGGCTGTTCACCGTGAACTGGCCACCGATGTTCGCGCTGATCTGCGGGGTTGCCGGCATCGTCGGTTCGGTGCTGATCGCCGGGGGGATGTTTTTGCTGCACCGCAGTGACGCCCAGGCGTACTTCACCAGGTGAGCCGCCAGGAGGACCCCCAGGTGGTTTGGCGTCGGGCGCAGCGGGGGATGATGTTTCGATGACCGCAGGTACGGAGACCAAGTCGGCTCCGCTCTTTCGCGAAGCCGGTGCCAGCTGGTACTGGGTGCTGGTCGGCCCGGTGTCCGCCGCGCTCATGCTGTACCTCGAGAAATCCAACGGTTACGGCTGGCAGCTTTCGGTCCCGCTGCTCTTTCTCGTGCTGGTGACCAGTTTCATTGCGCTGCAAGTCAAGGCGGCGCGCATCCACACTTCGGTGGAACTGACCAGTCAGACGCTGCGGCAAGGCACCGAAACCATCAAGGTGGCCGAGATCGTGAAGGTCTACCCGCAAGCCGACCATCCGCTGGCATCCGAAAAGGAGCTGGAGCGTTGGCAATCGGCACGTGCCCTCGGTGAGCTGGTCGGGGTGCCCCGCGGCCGCACCGGCATCGGTCTGCGACTCACCGGCGGCCGCACCGCGCAAGCGTGGGCGCGTCGACACCGTCACCTGCGAGCCGTGCTGACGCCACTGGTCGAGGAGCGCGTCGGACCCGACGGTGCACCGCCCGAGCCGCAGGACGACGACGGCGACGACGACGCCGGATCACGCTGGTGATGGCCCGATTTCGGGCCTTCATCGAACTCGCCCTGGCCTGCGTCGCGGTGATCGGCTGCGCGATCAGCTGGTCGGAAGTGCGCTCCACCGTGGCCGTCGCACCCGTCGCCCACGGCCAGCCGGTAACGATGTCGGTGGTTTATGACCCTCCGCTGCTGCTGTTGGCGCTGTTACTGGCCGCGGCGGCCGGGATGCTGACGGTGGTCGGCGTGGCCAGGCTGCGACGGGTACGCCGGCACTCGACGGCCTGACCCGTTGATGCGCCAGCCTTAGGAGGCCAGCCAGGCCAGCTCGTCGGGCAGGTGCTGGCGCCAGAACTCCGCGTCGTGGCCGCCCGGGTAGAACCCGCCGGCCGGCTGCCTGGGCAGCTGGTTGACGAATTCCCGGGTGGCGAAGTAGAAGCCGTCGCCGGTCCCGCAGTCCACCCGCAGCGGAATCGACGTCAGCTCCGCGGCGTTGATCGTGGAGTTCTTCCGGAAGTCATCGAGGCCGTCGAAGGCATCGTGCGGCGCTCCCCAATACGACAGGTAGAGCGCAGGGCTGATTGCGCTGATCGCGAAGGTCCGGGCCGCGCCCAGTCGAGAGGCCAGCCGCATCGCCCCGTACCCGCCCATCGACCAGCCCATGAACGCCACCCGCGAGGTGTCGAGACCCTTGCCGGCAAGCATCGGGATCAGCTCGTTGAGCACCATCGCGCCGGAGTCTTCGCCGGAGGCCCGCGGCCGCCAGTAGCCATTGCCGCCGTCGACGCTGACCACCGCGATCGACGATTTGCCCGTGGTGGCCAGTTTGGCCAGGGCGTCCTCGACACCGAGGCTCATCACCCCGGCGGCATCGCTGTCCAACCCGTGCAGCGCGATCACCGTGCGCAACGGGCCGGTCTGGCCCGGCGGACGGGCGATGATCCACCTGGTGTTCCGTCCGCCGCGCGCGGCGGAGATGAATGAGCCCTCCTCGCGGGTCGGCAGCGGACTGCTCAGCGGAGCGGGCGTGGCCCGGGTCGGATCCGGCAGCGCTCCCAGCGCCCAGAGACCCGCGGCACCGGCACCGATGGCGCCCAGGCGCAGCGCGGACCGGCGGGTCATTGAATTCACCAGCGAATCGTGCCAAGCCAACGGGCGCTGAGCGGCAACGGTCCGACAACAGTCCGGCAACAACGCCTGGCGACCGGCCTGGCGCCCCCTGCAGTTGGTACAAAGTGCGAAATGTGTAACACTGTCCCACATGACTCAGCTGACCGAGCCGTCTCCGACCACTAGGACGACCAGGTCTTCTGACGCCCTGCCGCTGGGGCCGCAATCGTTGGTGTGGCGGTACTTCGGTGACAACCGGATGTTCTTGATCGGCCCGCGGCCTGCCGTGCTGCAGAACATGCTCGCCGAACTCGGGCAGGGCGTCCTGGACCACTCGGTGTTCTTCAGCGACACTGCGGCGCGTGTCAAACGCTCGCTGCCGCCGATCTTCATGACCGTCTACGGCTCAGACGGCGATCACCCCGGCCAGCGGGTGCGTGATTTTCATCACGGAATTAAGGGCGAAATGCCCAGCGGCGCGCGGTATCACGCGTTGGACCCGGATACTTACTACTGGGCGCACGCCACCTTCGTCGAGCAGGTGCTGTACTTCGCCGACACCTTCGTCAAACGCCTCACCGACGAGGAGAAGCAGCAGATCTACCTCGAGTCCAAGACCTGGTATCGCCGCTACGGTGTTAGCGACCGGCCGATGCCTGCCGACTACAACGAGTTCGAGCGGTACTGGGATCACATGCTCGACCACGTCATGATCGCCCATCCGACCGCGAAATACGGTGTCGGATACGTGACTAAAGGGTTCCCGTGCCCCAAGGGTGTGCCGTCGCTGGTGTGGCGCTTGGTCTCGCCGGCGTTCAATCCGGTCGCGGCGTTTTTGACCACCGGTGGCCTGCCGCCGCGGGCGCGCACCCTGCTCGGTCTGCCCTGGAGCGACCGGCAGGAGCGCCGCTACCAGCGTTTCGCCGCAGTGTGGCGGTCGCGGCCGGTCAACTGGCTACGGGATCATCTTCCGATGCGGCTGCGCTACAACAGGTTTGCCCAGGCCGGCTATGTCAACGGATGATCCCGCCACCCGTGCCATCCTCGACGCCGCCGTCGTCGAGTTCGAACAGCACGGCTTCCGCCGTGTCGCGCTCGACGACGTAGCCCGCCGCGCGCGGGTCAGCCGCACCACCATCTACCGGCGGTTTGCCGGACGCGACGAATTGGTTGCCGCCGTCATCGACCGCGAAAACGCGGTGCTTTTCGCCGATATCGCCAACGAATTGAAAAGCCGCCGGCCGCAATCGAATTACTATGTCGAGGCGTTCACGCTGTCGATCATGCGATTCCGGCAACACCGCGTGCTGACCCGGATGCTCGCTGACGAGCCCGGCCTGATGATCGAGTTGGCGGACCAGCACTGGGATGCCGCGGTCGAGCGGATGGCGGGCGCATTGCGCATCATCTTCCCCGACGGCTTTGCCGAGCGGATCGGCAACCCGGCAATTGACGAACTCGCGGAAACCATCCTGCGCTATGCGGCGATGCTGCTGTTGTTGCCCAGCCGCAAGCCCCTGGCTAGCGCCGACGATATTCGCGCGTTCGCTACCGAGCACTTCCTGCCCAGCCTGCCTGCCGCGTTGCGCGCCGTACCCGTGTGAATCGAGCGGGACGGCGCTTACAGGTGTTAGCGTCCCGTCATGGTGCAGATGCACGGGGGGCCCGCGTGAGCACCACGTCGCCGCTGCGCCGCGGGCTCTCGCAACGGCAGCTGAACATGATCGCGCTCGGCGGCGTAATCGGTGCCGGCCTGTTCGTGGGATCCGGCGTCGTCATCGGCGAGACGGGACCCGGCGCGTTCATCACCTACGCGGTGTGTGGGGTGCTGGTCGTTCTGGTGATGCGGATGCTCGGGGAGATGGCCACCGCGAACCCGTCGACCGGTTCGTTCGCCGACTACGCCCGGCAAGCCCTGGGCGGCTGGGCGGGCTTCTCGGTGGGATGGCTGTATTGGTACTTCTGGGTCGTCGTGGTCGGCTTCGAGGCCATCGCAGGCGGTGCCGTCCTGTCCTACTGGATCAACGCGCCGCTGTGGCTGCTGTCGCTGATCCTGATGGTGGGGATGACGGCGACAAACCCGTTCTCGGTCGCTGCATTCGGTGAGTTCGAATTCTGGTTCGCCGGAATCAAAGTCGCCGCGATCGTCGTCTTTTTGGCTCTCGGCTCGCTGTTTGTTCTGGGAGCCTGGCCGCGGCACGGTATCGACTTCAGCAACCTGACCTCACATGGCGGATTCTTTCCGCACGGCGTCGGCACGGTCTTCGGTGCCGTCTCGGTAGTCATCTCCGCGATGGTCGGCGCCGAAGTGGCCACCATCGCGGCCGCCGAAACCGCTGATCCCGAGCGGGCGGTTGCGCGCGCGACCAAATCGGTGGTCGTGCGGATCGTGATCTTCTACGTGGGATCGGTGTTCCTGCTGGCGGTGATCGTGCCGTGGAACGCACACCAACCGGGAACCTCGCCCTACGTTGCGGCGCTGCAGGAGATGGGGATTCCCGCCGCGGGTCACCTCATGAATGCGGTGGTGCTCACCGCGGTGCTGTCGTGTCTGAACTCGGGCCTCTACACCGCGTCGCGGATGCTGTTCGTGCTGGCCGCCCGGCACGAAGCTCCGGTGGAGTTGGTCAAAGTCGGTAAACGCGGGGTGCCCTACGTTGCCATTCTGTGTTCGTCGGTAGTGGGCTTTTTGTGTGTGGTCATGGCGTGGGTCGCGCCCGGTGCCGTGTTCGTCTTCCTGCTGAAATCATCGGGCGCCCTGGTGCTTTCGGTGTATCTGTTGATTGCGCTTTCTCAGATCGTGTTGCGTCGCCGGACGCCGCCGGAGCGGCTGCGCGTGAAGATGTGGTTCTTCCCGGGACTGTCGGTGCTCACTACGGTCGCGATCGTCGGCGTGCTGGTGCTAATGGCATTCGACCCGAGGGCTCGTGTCGAGTTGTGGCTGGGCCTGCTGTCCTGGGCGGTGGTTTTGGCGCTGTACTTCGTGCCCAGGTGGCGGCGTGGGCCCGCCAAGCTCGAGCCGGCAATGCCGCCGACCGGCAAGGCTACCCGCGTCCTGGTGCTGGCCAACAAAAACGTTTCCACGAGTGAGCTTTTCGACGTAGTGCGCCGCGTCGACGCCCGGCAGCGCGCCGATTACTTCATCTGCGTTCCGGTGAACCCGGTCGACACCGGGCAAGCCGAGCGCACCGGCCCGGTGTTCGTTCTGGACGCCACGGTCACAGCGGCGCAAGAACGGCTCGACGCCATTCTGACCGCGATGCGCGACATCGGTCTGTCCGCAGCCGGAGAGCTCGGCGACTACCGGCCGTTGCGAGCGTTGAACGCTGCGGTGCAACGCTTTCAGCCCGATCAACTGGTGATCGCCGAAGCTCGCGCATCGTGGCTGCGGCTCGGGCTGGTCGACAAAGCACGTGCCGCGTATCCGATCCCGGTTACCCACGTGGTACCTCGCCGGCAGACAGCGGATTTGGCTGCCGCGCCGATGCAGGCGACCTGACTTCGGCGTTGATGAGCGCCACACCGCAACTGCGCCAAGGTTTGTCGCAACGACAGCTGATGATGATCGCCATCGGCGGAATCATCGGCGCCGGATTTTTCGTGGGATCCGGCGTCGTCATCGGTAAAACCGGCCCCGCCGCATTCCTGACCTACGCGCTCTGCGGTGTGCTGATCATCCTCCTGATGCGGATGCTCGGTGAGATGGCCACCGCGAACCCCACGACGGGATCATTCGCCGAGTACGCCCGGCAGGCCCTGGGCGGCTGGGCGGGGTTCTCGGTCGGCTGGCTGTATTGGTACTACTGGGTGATCGTTGTCGGTTTCGAGGCGGTTGCCGGGGCGAAAGTCATCACGTACTGGTTCCACGCGCCACTATGGCTGCTGTCGCTGCTTTTGATGGTGTTGATGACGGTGACGAACTTGTTCTCGGTCGCATCCTATGGCGAATTCGAATTCTGGTTCGCCGGAATCAAAGTCGCGACCATCGTGCTTTTCCTGGTTCTCGGCATGATGTACGCATCGGGGCTGTGGCCCCATCGTCACGCGGATTTTTCCAACCTGCACTCTCATGGCGGGTTCTTCCCGAACGGTGTGCATGGGGTCTTCGCCGCAATCGTGGTCGTGATCTTCTCGATGGTCGGTGCGGAGGTCGCGACCATCGCTGCCGCGGAAACTCCGGATCCGCAGCGTGCGGTCCAGCGAGCGACGAACGCGGTGGCCGCCCGCATCGCGATTTTCTATGTGGGCTCAGTCTTCTTGCTCGTGGTGATATTGCCGTGGAACTCCGTGCAGGCTGGCTCTTCGCCGTATGTGGCCGCGTTGAAGCAGATGGGAATCCCGGGTGCCGATCATCTGATGAATGCGGTGGTGCTCACCGCGGTGCTGTCGTGTCTGAACTCCGGGCTCTACAGTGCGTCTCGGGTGTTGTTCGTGCTCGCCGGTCAGCGAGAGGCGCCGGCCCAGATGGTCAAAGTCAGCCGACGCGGGGTCCCTTACATCGCGATCGTGTGCTCGTCGGTGGTTGGTTTTCTGTGCGTCATCATGGCGGGGGTGGCTCCGGGCACAGTGTTCCTTTTCCTGCTCAACTCGTCGGGCGCCATCGTGCTGTTCGTCTACTTGTTGATCGCACTGTCGCAGATCGTTTTGCGCCTCAAGACGCCGCCGGAGAAGTTGCGGGTCAAGATGTGGTTCTTCCCGGTGCTCTCGATCCTGGCGGTAGCCGGGATCGTCGGCGTGCTAGTGCAAATGGCGTTCGACAGCTCCGCCCGTGTCCAGTTTTGGCTGAGTCTGCTGTCCTGGGCCGTGGTGGTCGTGCTGTACTTCGTTAGCAAACGTGTTGTCGCCCAAGCTAACCCACCGCCGTAGCGTAGAGAGTTGCGCGATTAGTTGGTCTTTGTCAGCAGAACCGCCTGCTCGAAGGGCATCCTGGCGAAGAGCCGCCGCGACGCGCCGCTGACGTGCGGCGCCGCCTCAGCCTTGGTGACGGTCCGCGGATTGCTGACGCCGAAGGTCTTGGCATGGCGGTGCATCCGCCCGCCGCCAGCCGCGTTGAGGTTCTTCAGCCAGTCACGGTCCGGGCCGTACGTCAACAGGATCGCCACGCCCGGCTTTCCGTCGACTTCGGCGTTGAACACTGTCAACGGGGTGCGGTACGGCTTGCCGGAGCGCCGGCCGACGTGCTCGAGAATGCCGAACGATGGGGCCCAACCGGCCCACATCCGCTGAATGGGGTTGGTGACGTGTCGGTTGAATCGGGCGAGCCGTTGCGGTAGTTGCATACCGCCATCAAACTCTTTCGGCATGGCCTACCTCAAGCCGCCGTGGTTCACCGTCAGGGTCTTCAACCGGATCGCGATGGCCACCGGCATCAGCAACAGCGAAACCCTCACCGTCACCAAGCGGGGCAGCAGAGGGCCGCAGCACATTCCCGTCGTCACGGTCGACGTCGGCGGCACCCGGTATCTGGTGTCCACCCGCGGCGAGTCGCAGTAGGTGAAAAACGTGCGGGCGCATCCGGACCGTCACGGTCACCAACAAGTCCGGCGCCGCGACCTACGTCGCGCGCGAAACACCGACCTCGCAGCGCCAGCCGATCCTGACCGCCTACCAGCAAAAGGCGGGTCGGGCCGTGGACGGCTACTTTCGCAAATTGCCCGATCCGGCCGACCACCCGGTGTTTGCGCTCACCGCGTCGGCGTGACGGGCAAAAGCCTGCGCGACAGCCGGGCCAGCCGCGACGGGGCCGGATTCCACGGCTGCCGGTCACCCGCAGGCCAGGCGTAGCAGGGCGTTTGGCCCGACAGCAGCTGCCGGAGGCCCGGCGTGTCCAGCTCGGTGGCCGACCAGGCGTAGAGGCGGTCGACCCGGGGTGAGATGACGCCGACGTCGAGCAGATGGCCTACTCCGTGTTCGAGCTGCGCGTACGGCGCGATGTCGTCGCCGAGCGGATAGCGGTCGGGCAGCACTTGCGAAAGTGACAGGAAGATGCTGGTCATGCCCAGCCGTGGATCGCCGAGGACCCGGCCGGCGGGAGCCAGCCAGCCCAGTGCCAGTCGCGGCGCGGCGACGATCGCGTGGGTGTACAGCACCCGGACCAGCACCAGGTTGATGAAGAACCGTTCGATTCGGCCTTCGCGCGCCGCCAGATGCTCATGCTCGAGGTAGGCGCCGACCACGCTCATGTTGTGCGCCCGGTACCAGCTCGCGGCGCTGGGACGTCGAATGAACTCCCGCCACGCGGCGACCGTGGGCGAGCTGGGCGGCCCGGGATGACCGAAGGCCAGCGCGCGGGCTTCGGCGCCGGCGTAGAGGAGGCGCTCGTTGATCGCCCGCCACCATGGGCTGCCCGGCCTGGGCGAGTCGATCGGGTTGAGCAGTCCTCGCCGTAGTTGCCATCGCATGAAGGCCGACGCTGCCTGCCGGAACGGCAGATAGCCGCGGTCCACGTCTGGTGGGACGCGGTACTGGCTGCGCATCAGCGCCAGCCGCCCGTCCGGGTCGTCTCGGACGGCAGCGACACTGGCGACCGCGACCGCACGGGCCGATTGGGAGGTCACCCGTCGATTGTTCCAATGCCAGGGGGTCGTCTAGCGCAAGAGGGCGGTGAGCAAATGGTTGAGCCATGCCCGCGCCCGCGTCTAATCTTCCGAGGGTGGCACCGGCTCACCGTGAGGAAACACCGCGAATGGGCCGCCGTCTGTATATTGGTCGACCGATAAGATGAGTGTTTCCGCAGGGCTGTTTAGATCATCGACATATTGATGGCGTGGCCCTTCTGTGTCGACCAGTGGCTCGATCAAATTGAGCATCTCAACCAGTTTCGCATCATCGAAACGCCACACAACAGTCTGCGATCCCAGTTCGATGTCAGCTGCACCGTCTTGTCGCGCGACGTGATGCTTAATTGCGTCGAATTCGAAGCTCGCCGCACCGTCCTCATGTGCGGATCGCACCGCGGATTGAAATACGCGCATTCCATCCCGATCCGCACCTACGAGAACCACATCCTCGCCACAGTCAAAATCTGAGAAAAAACCGACACGAAAGATGGCCAAGTCCGTCCCTGGAGTCTTATGCACGCTCGGTGCCGGCCTGCTCCGTCGGGAGCGACGGCGGCGATGGCTTGACCTGAAGAGCACCTGGGTCGGGGCCGGCTTCGCTGCCCAAAGCGGTCGATCTCTGCGAATCTACACGGGGTGGCACCGGCAAACCGTGAGGAAACGCCGCGAACGGGCCGCCGCTTACGTATTCATCAACAGATAGCATCAGCGTTGCGTCTGGATCATTTAAGTCATCGAAGTAATTATGAGCCGGCTTTATGATATCGACCAGTGGCTCGATCAAATTGAGCATCTCTGCCAGTTTCGCATCATCGAGCCGCCACACAACACTCTGCGATCCCAGTTCGATATCAGCTGCACCGTCTTGCCGCACGACGTGATGCTTAATTGCGTCGAATTCGAAGCTCGCCGCCCCGTCCTCATGTGCCGATCGCACCGCGGATTGAAACATGCGCATTCCATCTCGATCCGCACCTACGAGAACCACATCATCACCCCAAAGAAAATCTGGAAAAAACCCGACACGAAAGATAGTCATTCTCACTCCTTCCGGGGTAGAAGATCGCCTAGGCTCGGGCAACCGGCGATGGTACTGCCGCGATGGTACTGACGAATGCGTCGCGGACGGCGATACTGAGTTCGCTGATGTCATTGTGCAGGCCAGCTTGGTGTCTTATGCACGCTCGGTGTCGGTCTGCTCCGTCGGGGGCGACGGTGGCGACGGCTTGACCTGAAGAGCACCTAGGTCGGGGCCGGCTTCGCTGCCCAATGCGGTCGATGTCTGCGACTGTGTGGGGAGCGGTGGCACCGGCATACCTTGAGGAAACTCGGCGAAGGGACCGCCGTCTACATACTCATCAACCGACATCATGAGCGTTGCGTCAGGACTATTTAGGTCATCAAAATAATTGTGAGCGGAGTGTCCGACATTAATCAACCCCGCCGCCATATTCAGGATCTCCGCGAGTTTTGTCTCATCGAATCGCCAGACAACAGTTGGAGACCCTAGTTCGATATCAGCCGCACCATTTTGGCGCAGTATCCGGTGCTGAATTCCGTGGAGTTCGACGGCCCCTTCACCGTCTTCATGCGCTGATCGCACAGCGGACTCGAACACGCGCATCCCATCCCGATCCGCACCTACGAGAACCACGTCATCCCACTTGAAGTCTGGAAAAAAGCCGACACGAAAGATAGGCACTTTACTCCCTTGCGAAGGTGAAAGATCTCCTGTTCCCGGGAAACCGGCGGCACGGACGTTCCGCTCTGGTGCTGCCGTCATGGTACTGACGAATGCGTCCGGGACGGCGTCACTGAGGTCGGCGGTGTCATTGTGGTTGGTAGGATGGGGTCAATTCTGTTCGAGAATTAAGGAAAGCCAGGCCAAAATTCCCGCGATCCCGGTTAGCCCCGTCGCTGTGCCCGCTTTCGCGGCGTCGTCGTGTGAGATCGGTGGCAAGTTAATGATTGGCCCTCCCGGTGGTGGCGTGTATATCGGAGCCGGCGCGGCCGGCGGGTCTGGCATGTCCATCGGAGGGAACTGTGGCGCCGGCGAACCTGGCATTTCTTTGTGCGGCGGAAGTCCCCCTATAGGAATGTTTTCCCACTCGGGGTTGTTCCGGTCGTGCGGGTTGTAGTCCCAATGCGGATTACGGTATTCGTCACCCGGAAAATACCGCCACTCACCACCGTTTTCGTCCCAGAGACTCTTGCCGCCAAAACGCCGTGCTCTAGATTGACTGGCTGGTCCCGGCGTCAGCTTTCCCGGAATGGGAGGGCGAACACCCTCGGGAGGCAGATCTGGGTGGGGCCGGGGTGGTGGTGGCGGTGGCGGGGGGTCTTCCTTCCAAGACTTGTTGTCGACGAGTTGAATCCCGTTGTTTTTCTGCGTCGATGGTGTGGTCGCGATGCCGGTGGGCTCGTCGAAGCTGAATTCGCCGATGTTGCCGGCGGCGGCGGTGATTTTGGTGGCGATCTCCTGGTTGCTGGTGACCAGCAACGCGGCCCGATGGCGGATTTGGCCGGCCAGGGCTTGGGCCTCGGCCTGCCGAGCGGCCCGTGTTGCGGCGCCGCCGCCGGTTTGGCGATCGGTGACCGACAGGTTTTCTGTTGGGCTGAAACCAGCTTGCTCGGCGTCGGCAACGGCATCCAACGCCCACTCTTTGGCACCGATTTGTTGGGCAAACCCGTAACGGGCAGCTGTCGCCGCCTCCCGAATCTGCCAGGCAGGGCCGCGGACCTTCACCAAATCAAGCCCGGCGCGCTCCAACGCGGCCTCGCGGCCCTGCCCTTGCCAGTCGGTCTCGGCAAGACGCTGGTAGTTCTGCTCGTAGGCGGTCTCCCACCGCTCCGCCTCGGCCTCCCAGTAATCAGCCGCCTGACTCAGGTGCTCGGTGTCCCAGTTCCGTATTTGCGACAGGGTCGGCAGCGGGGTGCCCACGTCCATCTACACCCCCTGGAGGCCCACCAGTTGGAGCTTGACCGCTGATTCGGCCTCGTTCTGGAGATAGCGGGCATCCGCCTCAGCAACCCTCATCCCGGTAGCCGCCGTCCGCGCCGAAAGCGCCGCTCGCGTCATTGCCGTACCGGCGTGCACCGCCTGCACCGCAGCCGCGCTGGGCTGAAACGACTGCCCCGCACCGGTTGACGTGTCGCCGGTCAGCCTCCCTGCTGACGCCTGGTAGTAGGCCGCCGTGGCCCGAACGTCATCGGCGCTGACTCGCAACTTGCCCACGTGGGCAACCTAACCGAACAGCGGCGCCGGGACACTTCACCTTGGTGTGGCCCGTGAGGTTGAGGGGGTAGGGCAACAACTACACCCTGTAGTGAAGCCGGTCGCAGCAGCTGGGACACTAGAGGACGTGCATACCGACGCCTCGGCGAAGCTATTCGACGACGCATGCGCGGTCATTCCGGGCGGGGTGAACTCACCGGTGCGGGCCTTCAAGGCAGTCGGCGGCACCCCCCGCTTCATCACCGAAGCCCACGGCTGCTGGCTCACCGACGCCGACGGCAACCGCTACGTCGACCTGGTCTGCTCGTGGGGACCGATGATTTTGGGCCACGCCCACCCGTCGGTGGTGGGCGCCGTCGCCAAGGCCGCCACCACCGGGTTGTCGTTCGGAGCGCCGACACCCGCCGAAACCGAACTGGCCGCAGAGATCATCGACCGGGTGCCACCGGTGGAGCGGATACGTCTGGTCAACTCCGGCACCGAGGCCACCATGAGCGCGGTGCGACTGGCCCGCGGCTTTACCGGCCGCGCCAAGGTCGTCAAGTTCTCCGGCTGCTACCACGGCCACGTCGACGCCTTGCTCGCCGACGCCGGCTCCGGGGTCGCCACGCTGGGCCTGCCGTCGTCACCCGGCGTCACCGGCGCCAGCGCGGCCGACACGATTGTGTTGCCGTACAACGACATTGACGCAGTGCAGCAGAGTTTCGCCCGGTTCGGTGACCAGATCGCCGCGGTGATCACCGAGGCCAGCCCCGGCAACATGGGCGTTGTCCCGCCCGCGCCGGGTTACAACGCGGCGCTGCGCGAGATCACCGCCGCGCACGGCGCGCTGCTCATCGTCGACGAGGTGATGACCGGGTTTCGGGTCAGCCGAAGCGGTTGGTACGGAATCGATCCGGTGAACGCCGACCTGTTCACCTTCGGCAAGGTGATGAGCGGCGGGCTGCCTGCTGCGGCGTTCGGCGGGCGCGCTGAGGTGATGGAACGGCTGGCGCCGTTGGGGCCGGTGTATCAGGCCGGCACGCTGTCCGGCAATCCGGTGGCGATGGCCGCCGGGCTGGCGACGTTGCGGGCTGCTGACGACGCGGTATATGCGGCGCTGGATGTCAACGCCGACCGGCTGGCCGGCCTGCTCTCCGAGGCTCTGACGGATGCTGGTGTGCCGCATCAGATTCCGCGGGCCAGCAATATGCTCAGCGTGTTCTTCGGCGAGGCGCCGGTAACCGATTTCGCGTCCGCGCGGGCCAGCGAGACGTGGCGCTTCCCGTCCTTCTTTCACGCCCTGCTGGACGGCGGTGTCTACCCGCCGTGCAGTGCTTTCGAGGCGTGGTTCGTCTCGGCGGCGCTCGACGATGCTGCCTTCGCCCGGATCGCCGAGGGGCTGCCCGCGGCCGCCGCCGCAGCCAAGGAGAGCAAGCCCTAATGGCCGAACAGACCCGAATCCACCTGGTGCGCCACGGCGAGGTGTACAACCCCAAGCGTGTGCTGTATGGCAGGCTGCCCGGATTCCGCCTGTCCGACAAGGGAATCCGACAAGCCCAAGCGGTGGCCAATGCGCTGGCCGATCGCGACATCGTCGCGGTCATCGCCTCGCCGCTACAGCGGGCGCAGGAGACCGCCGCGCCCATTGCCGCCCGTCACGACCTGACGGTGGACACCGACCCCGACCTGATCGAGTCGGCAAACTTCTTCGAAGGCAAGCGGTTAGGCCCCGGCGACGGCGCCTGGCGCGACCCACGGTTCTGGTGGCAGCTGCGCAACCCGTTCACCCCGTCCTGGGGTGAGCCGTACAAACAGGTCGCGGCCCGGATGACGACCGCAGTGGACAAGGCCCGCGCGCGGGCCGCCGGTCACGAGGCGGTGTGCGTCAGCCACCAGCTGCCGGTGTGGACCGAGCGGCTGTACCTGACCGGCAAGCGGCTCTGGCACGATCCACGGCGCCGCCAGTGCGCGGTCGCGTCGGTGACGTCCCTGGTGTACGACGGCGAGCGGCTGGTCGACGTGCTGTACAGCGAGCCGGCGGGCGGCTGACCATGCGGCGGCTGGCGTTCGTCGCGACCGCGGTGGCCGGGCTGCTGGTCGGCTGCTCCAGCGGCGACGACGCGGTCGCTCAGGGCGGCACCTTCGAATTCGTCGCTCCCGGCGGCAAAACCGACATCTACTACGACCCGCCCGACCACCGCGGTCGACCCGGACCGGTCGCCGGCCCCGAGCTGACGGACCCGTCGCGCACCGTGTCGGTCGACGACCCCGCCGGCCCCTTTGCCGGCAAGGTCGTCGTCATCAATGTCTGGGGCCAGTGGTGCGGCCCGTGCCGAGCCGAGGTCACCCAGCTGCAGCACGTGTACAACGCCACCCGCGCCGACGGTGTCACGCTGCTGGGCATCGACGTCCGCGACAACAACCGGCAAGCGGCCCAGGACTTCGTCAAAGACCGCAACGTGACGTTCCCGTCGATCTACGACCCGGCGATGCGCACCATGATCGCGTTCGGCGGCAAATACCCCACCACCGTCATCCCGTCCACCCTGGTGCTTGACCGCAGCCACCGGGTCGCGGCGGTCTTCCTGCGTGAACTGCTCGCCGAGGACCTGCAGCCGGTGGTGCAACGAATCGCGTCTGAACCCGCCGAGCAGCCGGCACCACCGAGAGCGCAATGACCGGCTTCACCGAAATCGCCTCTGCCGGGCCAATATTGGTGGCGTTGGCGGTGTGCCTGCTGGCCGGGCTGGTGTCGTTCGCGTCGCCGTGCGTGGTGCCGCTGGTCCCGGGCTATCTGTCGTATCTGGCCGCGGTGGTCGGTGTCGACGAGCAGCCGCAGCCCGGTGCACTCAAGGCACCACCCGCGGCGCGGTGGCGGGTCGCCGGGTCGGCGGCGTTGTTCGTCGCCGGGTTCACCCTGGTGTTCCTGCTTGGCACGGTCGCCGTGCTGGGCATGACCACCACGTTGATCACCGATCAGCTGGTGTTGCAGCGGCTAGGCGGCGCGCTGACCATCGTGATGGGCCTGGTGTTCGTGGGATACGTTCCGGCGCTGCAGCGTCAGGTTCGGTTCGCGCCGCGGCAGTTGTCGACGGTGGCCGGAGCGCCGCTGCTGGGTGCGGTGTTCGCACTGGGCTGGACACCGTGTCTGGGGCCGACGCTGACCGGGGTGATCACCGTCGCTTCTGCTACCGACGGGGCGAGTGTGGCCCGCGGGATCGTGTTGACGATTGCCTACTGCCTGGGCTTGGGCATCCCGTTCGTTTTGTTGGCGTTCGGATCGGCGTCCGCGGTCGCCGGCCTCGACTGGCTGCGCCGGCACACCAGAGCGCTGCAGATTTTCGGCGGCGTGCTGCTGATCGTCGTCGGCGTCGCGCTGGTCAGCGGTGTGTGGAACGAGTTCATATCCTGGCTGCGCGACGCGTTCGTCTCCGACGTGAGGTTGCCGATTTGACCCGGCTTTTGGCCCTGACCCGCAACACCTGGCGCGCGCTGACCTCGATGGGTACCGCGCTGGTGCTGTTGTTTCTGCTGGCTCTGGGTGCGGTGCCCGGCGCGCTGCTACCGCAACGCAGCCTCAACGCCGGCAAGGTCGCAGACTACCTGGCCGCCCACCCGATGATCGGGCCGTGGCTTGATCGGCTGCAGGCGTTCAACGTGTTCGGCAGCTTCTGGTTCACCGCCATCTACACGCTGCTGTTCGTGTCGCTGGTGGGCTGCCTGACGCCGCGGATCATCGAGCATGCCCGGAGCATGCGAGCCACGCCGGTGCCGGCTCCGCGCAACCTGGCCCGGTTGCCCAAGCACGCCACCGCCACGATTGTCGGCGAACCCGACCAGCTGGCGGCGACGCTGGCCGGCCGGTTGCGGGGTTGGCGCAAGATCGCCCGCAGCGCCGGCACTGTTGAGGGCGCCATCGAAATCTCCGCCGAGAAGGGCTATCTCCGCGAATTCGGCAACTTGGTGTTCCATTTCTCGCTGGTGGGTCTGCTGGTGGCGGTCGCCGCCGGCAAGTTGTTCGGCTACGAGGGCAACGTCGTCGTGATCGCCGACGGCGGTCCCGGTTTCTGCTCGGCATCGCCTGCCGCCTTCGACTCGTTTCGGGCCGGCAACACCGTCGACGGCACGTCGCTGTATCCGATCTGCTTGCGCGTCAAAGACTTTGACGCGCGTTACCTGTCCTCGGGGCAGGCCACGTCGTTCGCCGCCGACATCGACTACCAGGCCGGGCGCGACCTCGCCAACGACAGTTGGCGACGTTATCGGCTGGAGGTCAACCACCCGCTGCGCGTCGGCGGCAACCGGGTCTATTTGCAGGGCCACGGCTATGCGCCGACGTTCACCGTGACCTTTCCCGACGGGCAGGCTCGCACCTCGACGGTGCAGTGGCGACCCGACAACCCCCGAACGCTGCTGTCGTCGGGCGTGGCGCGCATCGACCCGCCGGCCGGGGCGTATCCCGACGCCGGCGAACGTCGCAAACACCAGATCGCCATCCAGGGTCTGCTCGCGCCGACGGAGCAGCTCGAGGGCACCTTGCTGTCGTCGAGCTTTCCCGCGCTGAATGCCCCGGCGGTCGCCGTCGACATCTATTCCGGTGACACCGGCCTGGACACCGGCCGGCCGCAGTCGCTGTACACCCTGGATCCGCGTCTCATCGACCAGCACCGGCTCGCCCGGGTCAAACGGATCAACCTGCGGGTCGGCCACAGCGTGCGGCTCGATCAGGGCCCGGCGGCGGGCACAGTCGTGCGTTTCGACGGCGCCGTCCCGTTCGTCAACCTGCAGGTCTCACACGACCCCGGGCAGATCTGGGTGCTGGTGTTCGCCATCACGATGATGGCCGGGTTGGTGGTGTCGCTGCTGGTGCGCCGACGGCGGGTGTGGGTCCGGCTCATACCGACCGCAGCCGGTACGGTGAACGTCGAGCTAGGCGGCCTGGCGCGGACGGACAACTCCGGCTGGGGCGACGAATTCGAGCGGCTAACCGGCCGGTTGATCGACGGGTTTGATGCGCCGGCCGCCGCTGCTGTTGAGCCCGTCGGGACCGCAAGGAGCCTCGAATGAACACCGCGCATGTCCACCTCGGCCTGGCGCGCAATTCGGATTGGGCGTTCACTTCCGCGGTGGTGGTGCTGGTCGTCGCCTTGTTGCTGCTGGCCGTCGAACTCGCCTATGCCCGCAGCCGCCGTGCCGAACGTGAGCTGGTCAGCGCCGGATCGGTGGCCGCCGACAGCGCGACGCCGGGCGTCGTGCTGGATGTCGCACGTCGGCCGTTCGACGAACGCGTCGGGCGGGCCGGGCTGATCCTGGTCTACGCCGGCATCGGCCTGTTGCTGCTGTGCATCGTGCTGCGCGGTCTGGCCACCGTGCGGGTGCCGTGGGGCAACATGTACGAGTTCATCAACCTGACCTGCTTTTGCGGCCTGGTTGCAGGCGCGATTGTGTTGCGCCGACCGCAGTACCGTCCGCTGTGGGTTTTTCTGCTGCTGCCGGTGCTGATTTTGCTGACGGTGTCAGGGCGCTGGCTCTACACCAACGCCGCACCGGTGATGCCGGCACTGCAGTCGTACTGGCTGCCCATCCATGTGTCGGTGGTGAGCCTGGGTTCGGGGGTGTTCCTCGTCGCGGGCGTGGCCAGCATCCTGTTTTTGCTGCGGACTTCGCGGCTGGGCGAGCCGGATACGCCGGGTGCGCTTGCCCGGATGGTGCAGCGGTTGCCGGACGCGCAGACGCTGGATCGAATCGCCTACCGGACCACGATCTTCGCGTTCCCGGTGTTCGGCTTCGGTGTGATATTCGGCGCGATCTGGGCCGAGCAGGCCTGGGGCCGGTATTGGGGCTGGGATCCCAAGGAGACGGTGGCGTTCATTGCTTGGGTGGTCTACGCCGCCTACCTGCATGCTCGGTCGACGGCGGGGTGGCGGGACAGGAAAGCGGCCTGGATCAACGTGGTCGGTTTCGTGGCCATGGTGTTCAACCTGTTCTTCGTCAACCTGGTGACGGTTGGCCTGCACTCCTATGCTGGGGTGGGTTAGGCCGACATCGGGGGGGCCGATCGGCGCCACGATATGTTCGGTTACCGGACCGTTCGTCAACAAGCGACCCAAGTGTTGCAACAAGGGGAAGTGCACGTGTCTGAGCATCCGACGCAGAATGCGGGGGTATCGCATGGTCACGAAGACCATCCGACCACCCAGCTGCCGCCGCAGCCGCCACCACCGCCGGCCAGCGAGCCGCCGACCAGGGCGTTTGCCGGGTTCCGCACCGAGCGGCGGTTCAGCGAGGCGCAGACGCGGGGCGTGCCGCCCCCCGAGACCCGCGTCGAACCACGGGCCTGGGCAGCCACGCCCTACCAAGGACTTCCGCGGGTCGTCGATTCGCCCCGGCGGGTCTACGGCAACTATGGAGGACCGCCGCCATCGGCCTCGCAGGCGGACGCTGGACACCCGGAGGCCGCCTTGCCGCCGTTCCGGTATCCGGAACTGTCCACCAGCACGCTGTTGCGGCAGGTCAAGCCGCCGCCGTCGGAGGGCTGGCGTCGGTGGCTTTACCTCTTGTCAGGGCAGCTGATCAACGTGGGCGAAAGCCCACGGATCATGCGCTACAACGACCTGATCGTGCAGGTCAACAGACCGCTGCGGGGTTGCTACCGCATCGCGATGCTCTCGCTGAAGGGCGGCGTCGGCAAAACCACCATCACCGCCACGCTTGGGGCGACCTTCGCGTCGATTCGCGGCGACCGGGTGGTGGCCGTGGACGCCAACCCCGATCGCGGCACGCTGAGTCAAAAAGTGCCGTTGGAGACGCCGGCCACCGTGCGCCACCTGTTGCGCGACGTCGAGGGCATCGAGCGCTACAGCGATGTTCGCAGCTACACCTCACAGGGCCCGAGCCGGCTGGAAGTGCTGGCCTCGGAAAGCGATCCGGCGATGTCGGAGGCGTTCAGCGCCGACGACTACGCGCAGACGCTGGAAATCCTGGAGCGGTTCTACGGACTGGTGCTCACCGACTGCGGGACCGGCCTTCTGCATTCGGCGATGACGTCGGTGCTGGACAAGGCCGACGCCTTGATCGTGGTCAGCTCGGGATCGATCGACGGCGCGCGCAGCGCGTCAGCGACGCTGGACTGGCTCGACGCGCACGGCCACGAGGACCTGGTCCGCAATTCGATCGCGGTCATCAACGCGGTGCGGCCCCGCTCAGGCAAAGTCGACATGCAGAAAGTGGTCGATCACTTCTCGCGGCGCTGCCGCGCGGTGCGCCTGGTGCCGTTCGACCCGCATCTCGAGGAGGGTGCGGAGATCAGCCTGGATCGGCTGAAGCGGGAAACTCGGGAAGCGCTCATCGAACTGGCAGCCGTTGTCGCCGACGGTTTTCCGAGCGATCAGCGCCGATCCAACGAGCACTTCATCTAGCTAACGCGGGTTGTTGTCACCGTGGCTTAGCCGCCACAGGAAGTCCGGATCGTCGTCGGGGCCGATAACGCGAGTCTTCTGCCGGTTGACCTGTGAACGGATCGCGCGCCAGCCGACGTAGATCAGCGTCCCGAGAGCGAGGACGAGGAGCAGGTACAGCACTCAACACCTCCTTGGTCTGAATATACGCGGCGTCTTAGGCTCGCATGGTGCCAAAGGCTCAGAGCTCAGCGGGTCACGCCGTCGCCGGCGTCCTGCTTTATGTCGCGGCCCGGCTGGTTTTGGTGGCGGTGCTCACCGCGGTGATCTACGGCGCGGGACGACTGTTTGGCGTGCGAGAGTTCCCGGTGGTGATCGCCATCTTGTTTGCCCTCATCATTGCAATGCCGCTGGGCATCTGGCTGTTCGGTCCGCTACGGCGGCGGGCCACCGCCGGCCTCGAGGTAGCCACCGAGCGCCGGCGCCGCGACCGCGAGCAGCTGCGGGCCAGGCTGCGCGGCGAGGCACCGCCCGACGCCGACTCTGACACCTCCGACTGAAAACGCTTCCCGGGCACCGTTTACGCTCGCCTGTCAACGTTCCTTGACAGGCTGGAGAGTGTCAAGTTATGTTGACACTCGTGAGTGAACTGTCCGACCTGTCGCTGGGTACCGCCGCGGACGCCGCAGGCAGCGCCGACCCCGCAGTCGGGTTGCGCGCGGTGCGTGCACTGCAGCGGCTACAGGAGCGGTTGGAGGCGATCCACGTCGCCAACGCGCGCGAGCAGGGCTGGAGCTGGCAGGCGATCGCCAACGCGCTGGGCGTGAGCCGGCAGGCGGTGCACCAGAAATACAACCGGAGGAGATGACCGATGAGACCGTTTCAGCGGTTCGCCCGCAATGCCCGGGTTGCGGTCATGCTGGCCCAGGAAGAGGCCCGCGAACTGTGCGACCGCGAAACCGGTTCGCAGCACCTGCTTCTCGGAATCCTGCAGGCCGCAGGGGAGGAGCTCTCGGCGGTGTTGACCGGCTACGGGCTGACCGCCGAGGTTGTGCGGGCGCGGCTTGCCGAAACGTCAACCGGCGACCAGTCGTTCGACGAGGATGCCGATGCGCTGAGCACCATCGGTATTGACCTGCGGGCCGTTCGCGACAGCGTCGCTCGCACCTTCGGCACCGATGCCTTCGACAACGCCCTGTCCCGGTCGGGGCGACGGCGCCGACCACGGGGGCATATCTCATTCAGCCCCGGGGCCAAAAAGGTGCTCGAACTCGCCCTGCGAGAAGCATTGGCGCATAAAGACAACGAGATCCGCTGCGAGCACCTGCTGCTCGGCATCCTGCGAGGTGGCGACAACGCGGCCGTCGGATTGATCACCGAGCACGTCTACACGGCGCAATTGCGCGCGGCGGTCGTCAAACTGCTCGAGAAGGCCGCGTAATTATCTGCGACCGAAGTCTTCGCCGATGTCATCGTCAAGGCCAGCGAGATCAGCGTCAGCGATTTCTCGCACTCATCCGGGGTAGCCGGAAACGATTACCAGGTTCGATGTGGTGGAGCGGTGGCGCAAACCAACCACCGCCTGGTATTCGTCGGAGTCATACCAGGCCCGCGCGAGCTCCTTGCTTGGAAACTCGATGATCACGGTTCGGGTGAAGGGCCAGCTTCCTTCGACGGCTTCCACCTGCTCGTCGACGCCGACCAGCTTTGCGCTGAACTTGTCGAAGATCTCTTGGTGCCCGGCAGTTTCGTAGCTGTGGTAGCCATCCCGGTCGTTGATCGCGATTTGCACGATGACGAATGCCTTGACTTCGGGCATAAGCGGTCTCCTCGTTAGCTGTGTCCGATGCAGACAACGTAAGCATTGATTGAGTCAGTGTCAATGAGTATGACTCTATGAGTTTCCTTCGTTGAGTTGTCCTCACCGGCCCTCTTGGCGCACGATCTACCAGTGACTGCCAGCAACGCCAAAGTGACTCGACAGACGCCACGACGCGCGACGCAACGGCAGGTGCAGGCTGAACTGACCCGGCGCAAGCTTCTCGAAGCCGCTGTCGAGCACTTCTCCGCGCGTCACTTCGACGACGTCGCGACCATCGACATCACCGAAACCGCAGGTGTAGCCCAGGGTCTGCTGTTCCACTATTTCGAGAACAAGCGCGGCATCTACCTTGAGGCGCTGCGCGACGCGGCCAACAGGCTGAACGCCGCCACTACACCGCCATCTGGTGATGGCTCTCCCGGGACGCAGTTTCGACGAATGTTGCGCGCCCACCTGGAATACCTCAGCGAGCACGACGACTTGGCGCTGCGATTGGTCCTTGGCGGGAGCGGCGGCGACCCGGAGGCGTGGCAAATCTTCGATCAGTCACGCTGGCACACCATCGAATGGACGGCTCAGCTACTCGAACTCGACCTCGCCCGCCCGGCATTGCGATTGATGCTGCGCTCCTGCGCGGGGGCCCTCGATGAGGCCACCACCTACTGGCTGAAGAACGAGCGGCCGTTTGATCCCGACGCAATGGTGGAAGTGGTCGTCGAACTCCTCATCACGTCGTTACATTGCGCCGCCCGACTCGACCCGAAGATCGACGTCGGCAACGCTGTCGCGAAATTAGCCGATCCCACTGCATGAGAACTCTGGCGGCCGGCAAGGCGCGTTTGCCCGCTCAGGCCGCCAGCGTCAACGCGGCCGCCACCGCGATCGACCAGACCAGCATCGCCAGGCCGGTGTCGCGCAGTACCGGAATCAGCTCGGCACCCACCCGACCGGATCGCACCGGCGCCGCGGCCCTCAGTGCCAACGGCGTGGCCACCAGACCGAACGCACACCACGGTGTCGCCGCTGTCAGCGCGAGGGTCAACACCGCGGCGATTACCAGCAGCGACTGATAGAGCCTGCGAGTTCCGGTGTCGCCGAGGCGCACCGCCAGCGTGAGCTTGCCGGACTGTGCGTCGGTGGGGATATCCCGCAGGTTGTTGGCCACCAACACCGCCGACGACAGCGCGCCCGTCGTCACCGCCAGCACCAGGCCCACCCAGTCCACCCGCAACGCCTGGGTGTACTGGGTGCCGAGCACCGCGACCAGCCCGAAGAACACGAATACCGCCAGCTCGCCAAAACCCGCATAGCCGTATGGTTTTGATCCGCCGGTGTACAACCACGCTCCGGCGATGCAGAACGCGCCGACAGCGATCAGCCACGGCGCGCTAGTAACAGCCAGCGCCAACCCGGCCACCGCCGCGACGCTCATGCTGAGCACCGCCACCGTCAGCACCGACCGCGGCGTCGCCAGCCGCGAGCCCACCAGGCGCAACGGACCGGCGCGTTCATCGTCGGTGCCGCGGATGCCGTCGGAATAGTCATTGGCGAAGTTCACCCCGATGATCAACGCGACCGCGACGGCCAAAGCCAGCAGCGCCTTCCACCAGTTGGCCGCGTGCAGCCAGGCGGCGGCGCCAGTACCCGCGATCACCGGCGCGATTGCGTTCGGTAGGGTCCGCGGTCGCGCGCCCGCGACCCATTGCGCAAAACTGGCCACCCGTCGATCGTTGCATGCGTCGTGCACGACAATGAGCGGACGCCCGCCGGTAGGGGGTACGCCCCCTCGCCGCTGCGCGGCTGGGGGTACCCCCACCCGCTTGCGGGGGACGGAGCGATGAGGAGGAGCGGCGTAGATGACCGCCGGCGACGATGCAGAGCGGAGCGAGGAGGAGGAGCGGCGTGGATGACCGCCGGCGACGATGCAGAGCGGAGCGATGAGGAGGAGGGCGTAGATGATCGGAGTAATCGGCGGCAGCGGCTTCTACACGTTCTTCGACTCAGGCGCGCGCACCATCAATCTGGACACCCCGTTCGGCGAGCCCAGCGCCTCGGTTACGGTCGGCGGCGTCGGCCAGCACGAGGTCGCGTTCCTGCCCCGCCACGGCGCCAACCACCAGTACCCGGCGCACAAGGTGCCGTATCGGGCCAACATGTGGGCGCTGCGCGCATTGGGGGTGCGGCAGGTCTTCGCCCCGTGCGCGGTCGGCAGCCTGACGCCTGAACTCGAGCCGGGCGCCATCGTGGTGCCCGATCAGCTGGTGGACCGTACCCGTCGCCGCGCCGACACCTACTTCGACTCCGGTGCGGCGCACGTGTCCTTCGCCGATCCGTACTGCCCGACGTTGCGGTCCGCAGTCACCGGGCTGCCCGGCGTTGTCGAGGGGGGCACCATGGTGGTCATCGAGGGTCCGCGGTTTTCCACCCGCGCGGAAAGTCAGTGGTTCGCCGCCGCGGGCTTCACCCTGATCAACATGACGGGCTATCCGGAGGCGGTGCTCGCTCGTGAGCTCGAAATATGTTATGCAACAATCGCTTTGGTGACGGACTTGGATGCCGGCATCGATGCCGGCGCCGGGGTGAAGGTCGTCGACGTCATCGCCGAATTCGAGAAGAACATCGAGCCGTTCAAGAAACTCGTGCAGGAGGCGGTCGGCCAGGTCCCCGGCGAACGCACCTGCACAGAATGCCTGTCGCACACCGGTATCCAGCTGCCGTTCGACCAGCCGTGAGGGTGCTGCTGACCGGCGCGGCCGGTTTCATCGGCTCGCGAGTCGGCGCGGCGCTGCGGGCCGCTGATCATGAGGTGGTCGCCGTCGATGCCATGCTGCCCGCCGCGCACGGACGCGATGCGGAGCTGCCGCGCGATTGTCGACGCGTCGATATCCGCGACGCCGACGCGCTGGCCCCGCTGCTCGACGGCGTCGATGTGGTGTGCCATCAGGCCGCGATGGTCGGTGCCGGCGTGAATGCCGCCGACGCTCCGGAATACGGCAGCCACAACGATTTCGGGACCGCCCTGCTGCTGGCGCAGATGTTCCATGCCGGGGTAGCGCGTCTGGTGCTGGCGTCGTCGATGGTGGTCTACGGGCAAGGCCGCTACCACTGCCGCGAGCACGGGCCGGTCGCCCCGCTGCCGCGGCGACGGGCCGATCTCGATGCCGGTGTTTTCGAGCACCGCTGCCCGGTCGGCGGGGAGGAACTGGCCTGGCGGCTGGTCGACGAAGACGCGCCGCTGCAGCCGCGCAGCCTCTATGCGGCCAGCAAGACGGCGCAGGAGCATTACGCGCTGGCGTGGTCGGAGTCGACGGGTGGATCGGTGGTGGCATTGCGCTACCACAACGTCTACGGCCCCGACATGCCGCGCGACACGCCGTACTCCGGAGTCGCCGCGATCTTCCGCTCAGCGCTCGAAAAAGGCGAGCCACCAAACGTTTTCGAGGATGGCGGCCAGATGCGGGACTTCGTTCATGTCGACGACGTGGCGGCGGCCAATGTGGCGGCGGTGGTGGCTGACCGCGGTGGCTTCACCGCCGCGAACGTCTGCTCCGGGCAGCCGATTTCCATCATGGAGGTGGCGACGATGCTCTGCGAAGCGCGAGGTTCCGCTGTGGGCCCTGTGTCGCCGGTCGTCACCGGCCAATATCGCAGCGGCGACGTGCGCCACATCGTCGCCGATCCGGCCCGCGCCGCCGACGTGCTGGGTTTCCGGGCAGTGGTCAAGCCGCGGGAAGGATTGCGCGACTTCGCGTTCGCGCCGCTGCGCGGTTAGCATCTGCAGGCCGAGAAGTTGCAGGTACTCTTCGGCGCATGAGTCCCGCTTTCGAACCTGGTGATCCCGGCTACGAGCAGCGAGTGCGTGAGACCTTCGCTCGGCAGGGTCTGATGGCTACGTTCGCCGCTGAGCTTCGAAGTATCAAGCCTGGCGCGGTCGAGATCGAAGTGCCGTTCTCGCCGGGACTGAGCCAGCAGGACGACTTCTTCCACGCCGGGGTTGGCATCGCCATCCTTGATAGTGCTTGCGGTTGCGCGGCATTCACGCTCATGGCGCCCGGGATGCGCGTGTTGACCGTGGAGCTCAAGGTCAACTTGCTCGCCCCCGCGGTCGGTGACTTCCTGCAAGCGCGTGGCGAGGTCGTCCGTCCCGGTCGAAATCTCACTGTCTGCCGAGGCGATGCCTACGCCGTCTCCGGCGGCGGTTCGAAGCACGTGGCGACCATCCTCGCCACCATGACCGCCGTCGCCGAAGCCAACTGATGGCCGACGGTCTGGTGACGGTGGTGTTGCCGTGTCTGAACGAGGCCGAGTCGCTGCCGGTTGTGCTGTCCGCTATGCCCGCGGGCTACCAGGCGTTGGTGGTCGACAACAACAGCACCGATGACACCGCGGAGGTGGCCCGCCGCCACGGCGCCAGGGTGGTCGCCGAACCGCGGCACGGCTACGGCTCGGCCGTGCATGCCGGGGTGGTGGCGGCGACGACGCCGATCGTGGCGGTGATCGACGCGGACGGCTCCCTGGACCCCGCCGACTTGCCCGCGCTGGTGGGCGAGCTGGACCGTGGCGCCGACCTGGCGATCGGTAGGCGCCGCCCGGTGCCGGGGTTGCGCTGGCCGTGGGTAGCGCGGCTGGGCACGGTGATGATGAGCTGGCGGCTACGCACCAGGCACGGCCTTCCGGTACACGACATCGCGCCGATGCGGGTCTTCCGGCGGGACGCCCTGCTCAGCCTGGGCGTGCGCGACCGCCGGTCGGGATATCCGCTGGAGCTGCTGGTGCGCGCGGCCGCGGCCGACTGGCGGGTGGTTGAGCATGACGTCGCATACGGGCCCCGTGTTGGGGGTAAATCGAAGGTCAGCGGTTCGCTGCGGGGCAGTGTGACCGCGATCCTGGACTTCTGGAAGGTGATCTCTTGACCGTCGTGCCGGTGACGCTGCTGGTGGTGGCCAAAGCCCCGGTGCCCGGCCAGGCCAAGACCCGGCTGGCCGCGACGGTCGGCGACCGGGTCGCCGCACAGATCGCTGCCGCCGCGCTGCTGGACACCCTCGAGGCGGTTGCGGCCACGCCGGTCGCCACGCGGGTGGTGGCGCTCACCGGCGAGCTCGACGCCGCCGCCGACGCTGGCGAGATACGGCGACGGCTCGCGTCGTTCGCCGTGATCGATCAGCGCGGCAACGACTTCGGCGACCGGCTGGCCAACGCGCATGCCGACGCGGCCGCCGTCGACGGGCATCCGGTGCTGCAGATCGGGATGGACACCCCGCAGGTGACCGCCGAGCTGCTGGGCGATTGCGGGCGACGCCTGGCTGAGTCGACGGCGGTGCTCGGGTTCGCCCGCGACGGAGGCTGGTGGGCGCTCGGGGTCCATACCCCGGGGCTCGCCGAGTGTCTGCGCTATGTCCCGATGTCGCAGCCGGACACCGGAGTGTTGACGCTGAAATCGCTGCGCAGCAACGGTGTTGGCGTCACCCTTCTCGACGAGTTGGCTGATTTCGACGTCGCCGACGACGTGGTCGCGGTCCGTGAGGGATGTCGGCCGGGCAGTCGGTTTGCCGAAGTCACTCGCGCCGCGGGTCTGTGAAGGATCGCCGGACGATAGCGCGTCCGGTCAGGCCGATCGCGAACACCCCGAGCCCGACGACCACCGACTGCCACGGCAAGGTGGCGACCAGCAGCAGACAGCCGATGACCCCGCACACGTTCAGCACACGCGGCCACCGGCGCTGCGTGGTCGGCTGGGTGTAGGCCGACGCGTTAGCAATCGCGTAGTAGATCAGCACCCCGAACGATGAGAAGCCGATCACGCCGCGCAGATCGACGGTGGCCGCGAGAACGCAGACGACCACGCCGACCGTGATCTCGGCGCGATGCGGCACCTGGTAGCGCGGATGTACGGCGGCCAGCCAGCCGGGCAGATCCCGGTGACGGGCCATGGCCAGGGTGGTGCGCCCGATGCCGGCGGTCAGCGCCAGCAGCGCACCCAGACTGGCCAGCGTCGCGCCCACCGCCACCACCGGCAGCAGCGGCACCGCCCCAGCGGCGCGCAGCGCCTCGGCCAGCGGGGCGGGCGACCGCGCCAGCCGATCGGGTCCCGCTGCCAGCAGCACCGCGACCCCGACGACCAGATACACCACGACGGCTATTCCCAACGCGACAATGATCGCCCTGGGTATGGTGCGGGCCGGGTCACGAACCTCCTCGCCCATCGTCGCGATCCGCGCATAACCGGCGAACGCGAAGAACAGCAACCCGGCCGATTGCAGAACCCCGTACCACGTTGCCGACGACCAGGCGCCCGCACCGCTCAGATTCGACAGCTGCATGCCACCGATCGCGATGCCGATGACCACGACGGTAAGGGCAACAAACGTGCACGCCAGCAAGATTCGCGCCAATGCCGCTGTCTTGGTGATACCGCGGTAATTCAGCGCGGTCAGCCCGATCACCGCGGTGACAGCGACGAGGCGCTGCGCCCACCACGCTCCCGGCAGCGCATACGCGCCGATAGTGAGCGCCATCGCCGCACACGACGCAGTCTTGCCGATCAGAAACCCCCACCCGGCGGCGAAGCCCCACCACGGGCCGAGCTGTTCGCGCCCATAGATGTAGGTGCCGCCGGACGTCGGATAAACCGCCGCCAGCTGCGCCGAGGCGGTGGCGTTGCAGTACGCGATCGCCGCGGCAATCGCCAACCCGATCAGCAGCCCGGCGCCGGCGGCGCGCGCGGCCGGGCCGAAGGCGGCGAACACTCCTGCGCCCATCATCGATCCCAGCCCGATCACCACCGCATCGCCGGTGCCGAGTCGGCGGGAGAGTTCCGGCTGGCCCGATTGATTCCGTTGGCCGTCCATGTCGTCTACCAGTGGGTGAAGATCAGGCTGTTCAGCAACAGCGCCCCGACGACGTTGAGCGCCAGCCACAGCCGCTCAGACCGCTGCGGCAGCAGCGCCGGCGCGGAGGTCAGCCAGACGGTGAACGGCAGCCAGATCCGTTCGGTCTCGGCCTTGCTCAGCATGCTCAAGTCCGCGCAGACAATGGCGACCAGCATCGCCAGGATCAGCAGGTGCAGGCCCGACCGCCGACGTATCGCGGCCAGGTCGAAGACCCGGCTGAGCCCGGCGACGCTGCCCAAGCCGATCGCGCACACCACCGCAGCCAGGTTGGCCCAGCTCCAGTACTGGAACGGCCGATCATGGGCAATGCCCTGCCAATAGCGCTGCTGCACAAGGGCATAGCCGTCAAACCAGCAGAAGCCGGTAGCGGCGAACGCCGCCGCAACCGCGGCTGCGGCCAGAATTGCCGGCCCCAGTGCCCGTAGCGCCGAGCGCCAGCCGGTGGCGCACACCAGTACCGCCAGCGCCGGAAACGCCATCAACGTCAGGCCGTAGCTGAGGAACACCGCCCAGCCGAGCAGCAATCCCGCCGCGGCCGCCACCAGCGCAGGGAACCGAACCGTGCCGTGCGCGGCCAATGTCAGCAGTGCGATACCCCAGGCGGCGACCCCGGCGAAGTACCCGTCGGCGGAGACCGCGATCCAGATCGCGGTGGGTGCCACCGCGACGAACGGCGCGGCGCGGCGCGCAGTCGGCTCGTCGGCCAGAGCCCGCAGGGTGATCACGATTGCGGCGGCGGCACTCGACCCGACCAGCACGCACATCAACCCGGCCCACGCGCCGCCGCCCAGTCCGATGCGGTCCAGCCACACGAAGGTCAGCAGCGCCCCCGGCGGGTGACCGGAGACGTGGGTGATCCACGAGTTCGGCTGAAAATCCAGGATCCGGCTGGAGAACGTACGCAGGGCCACCGGGATGTCGGTGATGCCCGGCACCTGCGCCAGATACTCGTCCTTGTCGGTCAACCGGCTGGCGAAGCCGCGTTGCCAGCCGTCGATCATCGCCAGCGCGAACGCCCACGCGAACGATGTGGCCCACGCGACCAGAGGCAGCGCCCGCCACGAAAGTCGCTGCGCCACAACGGGTCCCCACACCACCGCGGCCAGCGCGAGTAGAATCGCGGGTCCGGTGCCCCAGCCGACGTGGGCGTTGAACCAGCCGAAGATCGGGGCAGCGCCGGCATGCCAGCCGAAACGGTCCGGCGCGTTGTGCAGCCGCGACCTGATGCCCCAGTTCAGGCGGGGCAACACGAATGCGGCCGCAACCAGGACCAACCCGATCGCAATCGCGATTGCTTCTCGGCGGGCGATCCTCACGACCGGTAAGCCGCCCGACCTAGTTGTGCGCAGGCGCGTCGGCCGCGGGTTGTTGAGGTGGCCGTCCTTTGCGCAGCGTGTCGAGCAGTTCGCGGTAGGGACCGACGAGGTAGACGGTGTCGTCGGCGTGCAGTCGGGCGTCGCGGCGGGGGTGCAGCTTGACCAGTGCACTGGGCCGGGTGATGGCAATGACCCGGGTCTGGGTGGACAGTTCGAACATGCGCAGGCCGTCGAGTTCGCTGCCGCGCGCCACCTGCATCCCGCCGACCACAAAGGAGCGTTGCCCGACCGAGAACGTGCCCAGCACCTGCAGACCGACCGCGGCGCCTATGAACCACGGCGCGGCCAGCTCGACGGTGGAGCGCACGTTTTCAAAGCCGAACCGCTGCGCCACCGCGAAACCCAGCGTGTTGTCATAGACGCGCAGTACCAGCGGAACATCGGTCCAGTTGAGCCCGGGCCGAACCTTGGTGCCCAGCATCTCGGTGAGCACGATCCCGGTTTCGATGTTGGTCATGTCGTCGCGAGTCAGCACCGCTACCGCGCGGGCGTGATCCACTCGCGCCGATCGGAGTGTCTGACCTAACGTGGCGTCGCCGAAGATCACCGGCACGTCGAGCTTCTGTACCACCGACAAGAAGCTGTTCTCCTCGTTTTTCTCGATCACCGCCACGTCGTAGCCGGCGGCGGTCAGATCGCTGATCACGCGGATGGCAAGCGCGCTCAATCCGACGACGACAATGTGGTTGCGCAGATGACGCACCCGCGGGCGTGCGGACCCGAAAACGAAGCGGCGCGACAGCAGCACGTCGGCGACGAACGCGACCAACAAAGCGGTGGTGGTCACCCCGCTGAACATCAGGAGGGTGGCGAACACTCGCAGCCAGGTGGGCTGGTGCACGAAGCTGAAGTCGCCGTAGCCGGTCGTGGTCATCGTCTCGATGGTGAAGTAGACCGCGTCGACCCAGCCCATCCGCGGCGGGGCCTGGTAGCCGAACCGCAACAACACCGTGGAGAGACTCAGCAGCACCAGAGTGCCGGCCACTATTGGATAAAACGCCGGGTTGAAGTCGTTGACCAGCGCCCGGACGGCATCGAATGCGCGCCGCAGCCGCGGCTGGCGCGTTCGCGTGCGTCTCATGCCTCGGATCTTGATTCCTTGGGCGGCCACCTCGTCGGCGGTGCCGACCATCATCGTCCAATCACCGGCGTGCACCCGCTGGTCCCGGCTCGGGCAGACCTCCAGCTCGCCGGGGGTGGGGGAGCCATCGCCGTGAATCACCCCTACCGGGGCCAGATCCCCGTACAGCTCGCGCAGCGTGGCGTCGCGGTATGCCTCGCCGCCTGAGACGACGAACTCGATGCCCGCGGCTTCGAATTGGTGCGTGGTGTGTTCCAGACATGCCTCGACCACTGACGGCGCCGCCAGTTCGGCGACGTTCAAGATCGCGCCGGGCCCGTTGTCGTCGGCGATCGCTTCGCGCAGCACGTCGTTGGCCAGCCGTGCCACCACGCGCGCGTTCGGGTTGGCTTTCCTTGCCAGCAGCGCGATTTCAAGATTTACCGCGTCGTCGTCCCCGGCGCAGACGACGGCGAGCGCATGACCGACCTCGGCGAGGGCGAGTTCACGAGAAACCCCGGCCTCGGACAGGTCGAGGTTGGCCAGCCTGGCGATCGTCACTCCGGCGTTTTTCAGCTCATCGATGATCGTCATGGCCAGCGCATCGTCACCACTAACAATGATGTGGCGGTGCATGCTCTCGTACGCTCCTGAAGGAAAGCCCGAAGGCGACCGAGTTCTCCAAGATTTCGGACCGGCCCATCGACTCATTATGTCATCCGGCATTAACAACTCCGCGCGCTGACGCGGGCGTCCAGTCTTCTAGGACAACCGTTTCCCGGCTTGGCCTGCCAGTGCCTGCCGATCCACCTTGCCGATGCCGCGCATTGGCAGCGCGTCGACGATATGCAGCTCGCGGGGCGCGGCGGTGCGATCCAGAGTGTGCATGACGTGTGCCCGCAACTCCTCGAGCGAAGGCGGAATGTGACCATCGGCCAGCACGACGGCAGCGACCACCCGCTGGCCCAACCGCTCGTCGGCCAGCCCGAAAACCGCGCAGTCGGACACCGCGGGGTGGGTCCGCAGCGCCGCCTCCACGGGCTGCGGCAGCACGGTCAACCCGCCCGTGCTGATCGCCTCGTCGGCTCGGCCCAGCACGCTGAGTACGCCCGAATCATCAACAGCACCAATATCGTCGGTGCGAAACCAGCCCGGCTCGGCGAACGGGTCGGAGTCGGGTGGGTTGCGATAGCCCTTGGCCAGGGTCGGGCCCCCGATCACGATCCGGCCGTCGGCGTCTACCCGGACCTTGACGCCGTCGAGCGGGACACCGTCATATACACAGCCGCCGGCGGTTTCGCTCATCCCGTAGGTCCGGACCACCGTAATATCCGCGGCTGCGGCGGCGTCCAGGATCGGTCGTGGGGCCGGTCCGCCGCCAACCAGCACGGCGTCTAACTCGGCCAGCGCCGCAGCGGCCGCGGGATCCGTCAGCGCCTTGGCCAGCTGCGTGGACACCAGCGCCGTGTAGCGCCGACCGGAGCCGAGTTCGTCTACAGCAGAAGGCAATCCGCTGACGTCGAAGCCGGCCGACACGTCCAGCCCGACCGGAACGGTGCCCGCCAGGAGGCTGCGCACCAGCACCTGCACACCGGCGATGTGATACGGCGGCAAAGCCAGCAGCCACCGGCCCGGCCCGCCGAGACGGTCATGGGTGGCCGCCGCGCTGGCGGTCAGCGCGGCAGCGGTGAGCAGCGCACCCTTGGGCGCGCCGGTGGTTCCCGACGTCGTGACCACTACGGCGATGTCGTCGTCGATCGCTTCGCCCACCCGCAGCGCCGACAATGTCGACCGGCGATCGGCACCGGCAGGCAACGGCAGCAGTGCAGACGCACGGCCGTCCAGAACCTGCTCCAGGGCCGCGAGCAGCGGGCGCGCCGAAGAGCCCTGCGCCACGGCGAACGCGCGCAGGACGGCTATCCGGCCTCCTCGCCGTCGCGAGCATCGTCCAACGGCCAACCCTTGGCAGCCAGGCGTGCCCGCACCCGCTCGATGTCGTCCGGCGACGGCAGCTCGTCGGTCATCTGGGTGATCAACACACCGATGTCGATGTCGTCGACGTTGCCCTGCTGCATCAGTTCGCGGGCCACCGCCTTGACCTCATCGTTGGACAGCCGACGCGACAGCAGGGCGAGCACCGGAAAGTAGTCGGTGGGTGGTATGCCCTCTGGATACCCGGCGCGGAGCCAGGCCACTATCGAGGTCAGAAATCGGTTCACACTGCCTCAACTTCCCCCGCAAGGCGTTGGTTAAGCCTGATCAGCGAATGAATTTGAATGTTACGCGGGTTTGGCGCCGAGGATACACCAGCCGGTGTGGTAGCCGATGAAGTCCCGGGCGACGTACAACACGCCGATCACGACCGCGGCCAGCGCCAACGCGTACAACGCGTAGCTGAGAGCGGTCAGCGCCGGATTCTTGTGCCCCACGGCAGTGCCATCGGAGCCCTCGACACCGGCGCCCGCGGCGCCCGCCCGCACGCCGAGTGCGAACAGCGCAGGCAGCCCGCTACCGAGGACCAAACCGAAGAGCAGGATCTTCAACGAAGCCTCGTAGTTGAACCAAGTGCTCATGGCATGCCTGCTTTCTTCGCCGGGGCGGTGCCGGGAGCGGCGTCGGTAACCTTTCCGTTCCCGCCGGGGACTTCCGCGCCGACGTTGGCCGTCGGCTGGCCGTCCTCGTCGAGCCCGGCGGTCAGGTCGCCCTTCCACTCGGCGTTGACGTTGTTGTGGTCTACCTTCGTCTTGCGCGACCGCAGGTAGATGGCCGCGGCCGTCGCCACCAGCAGAGCGAAGCCGACGATCGAGCCGAAGAAGCCACCGATCGAGTGGACCACCCAGTAGGTGATGGCACCGACGGCACCGGCGGCGGGCAGCGTGATCAGCCAGGCGACGGCCATGCGGCCGGCAACCCCCCAGCGCACCTCTGCTTCGGGTTTGCCCACCCCGCTGCCGAGCACGGATCCGGTTACCACCTGAGTGGTGGACAGCGCGTACCCGAAGTGAGCGGACAGCAGAATGATGACCGCCGAAGACGATTCGGCGGCCATGCCTTGCGGCGAGCTGATCTCGACGAGTCCCTTGCCCATGGTGCGGATGATCCGCCAGCCGCCGGTGTAGGTACCCAGTGCCATCGCGCAAGCGCAGGCCACGATGACCCACATGGGCGGCAGGGCGGCTGTCCGGCTGACCGCGCCGTAAGAGATCAGCGCCAGGAAGATCACGCCCATCGTCTTCTGCGCGTCGTTGGTGCCGTGTGCCAGCGAGACCAGCGACGCCGAGAAGATCTGGCCGCGGCGGAAAGCGGCCTCGCTGCGCTTCTCCGGGACGCCGCGGGCGAGCCGGTAGACCAGCCAGGTGCCGACCGCACCGACCAGCCCGGCCAACACCACCGACACCAGGGCCGGGATCAGTACGCGCGACACCACACCGGTCCAGATCACCCCGTGTCCGCCGACGGCGGCGATCATGGCGCCGACGATGCCGCCGACCAGGGCATGCGAGGAGCTCGACGGGATACCCAGCAGCCAGGTCATCAGGTTCCAGACGATCCCGCCGACCAGACCGGCGAAGACCAGTTGCAAGGTCACCAGGTGACCGTTCACCAAGTCCTTGGCGATTGTTCCGGCGACAGCGGTGGACAGGAACGCTCCGCCAAGGTTCAGCACGGCCGAGAGCGTTACCGCGGCCTTCGGCGAGAGCGCGCCACTGGCGATGGAGGTGGCCATGGCATTTGCGGTGTCGTGAAACCCGTTCGTGTAATCGAATGCGAGGGCGGTGATCACGACGATGATCAGAAGGAACAACTGGAGGTTCACGGGCCTAATTCTGGGGGTAGGTGGGTGGTGTTGTCGAAAGAACGGTGATGCGAAGACAAGGTATTTTGCACTCGTCGCCAGATGTTTGCTTCGGGTTAACCTTCGGGATTGCGACGTTCACCACGAGTGTCGCGGCGTAGTGGGTGATCACCGGGTATCTGGACGAAGATCACGGTTACGCCGTCGGGATCGGTGACATGCATTTCATGCAGACCCCATGGTTCGCGGCGGGCCTCGCGGGCGATCGACACGCCTCTGCTCTCCAGCTCCGCCTGCGTCGCGGCAACGTCGCGCACTTGCAGCCACAGCGCGCCGGGGAAAGGCCCGGCCGGGTGGTCCGGCGCGCCGTGGCCGGCCAGCTCGATCAGTGACTGGCCGGCGTAGAACACGGTGCCCGCGCCGTACTCACGAGCGATCGCCAAGCCAAGCTGGTCGCGGTAAAAGCTCAGCGACCGCTGATAGTCCGCCGGCCGGAACAACATCCGGCTGGCGAGAATTTCCATACCTTCGTGTTTATCACGCGTCGCCGGGCTGAAGCCGCTGCCGCCGTATCATCGTGGTCGCCAAACCGGGACCGATGGTGTCCAGCGCCTGCGAGAAGACGGCCATCCGCGGCGCGATCCGGACCGGCCGGGTGCGCGCCGCTGTGATCATCCAGCCGGCGGCCTCTTGTGACGTCAACGCCGGCAGCCCTTGGTATTGCTTCGTCGGCGCGATCATCGGGGTAGCCACCAGCGGGTAGTACAGCGTGGTCGAGTGCACACCCTTTGTCGCCCATTCGGTTTCGATCACCCGGCTGACCGCGGACAGCGCGGCCTTCGACGCGTTGTACACCGAGAACAGCGGTGACGCCTCGCTGAAGACCCCCCAGGTCGCCACGTTGATGATGTGGCCGTCGCCGCGCTGCAGCATCCCGGGCGCGAGCCCGCGGATCAGCCGCAGCGGCGAGTAATAGTTGAGCACAATCGTCCGCTCGACGTCGTGCCAGCGTTCAAGCGACTCGGCCAGCGGTCGGCGAATCGAGCGACCGGCGTTGTTGATCAGGATGTCCACTCCGCCAAGACGCTCCTCGACGTCGGCGGCCAGTGCGTCGACGGCGTCCAGGTCGGACAGATCGCAGGGGATAGCGATCGCGGTACCGCCGTCGTCTTCGATTCGGCCTACCAGCGCCTCCAGCAGGTCCTTACGGCGGGCAGCGACCACCACGGTGGCGCCGCGGCGGGCGAACTCCTCGGCGGCGCTCTCCCCGATTCCCGACGACGCTCCGGTGAGCAGGACGCGCTTGCCCTCGAGGTCGACAGATTTCGCGGTCGGGCGGTACGCCGCGAGTCGCGCCGCGATGGGCGGGCGCATGGTGGCCAGCACGAACTGCTCGGTCAATCGTCGAAGCGGGTTTTTGCTCACAGTTCGGGAGTCTAGGGGGATGCCCTACCTGCACCGAGCGTCACGCTGGCGTGGCGCTCGCATCCCAGTGCCACGCTGGCGTGACACTCGGCGTCGCTAGAAGTAGCGCGGGAACCCGCTCCAATCGGGAGGCCGCTTCTCCAGGAATGCGTCGCGGCCTTCGACGGCTTCGTCGGTCATGTAGGCCAGCCGGGTGGCCTCGCCGGCGAACAGTTGCTGGCCCACCAATCCGTCGTCGAGCAGGTTGAACGCATACTTCAGCATCCGTTGCGCCTGAGGCGATTTCGCGTTGATCTCGGCCGCCCATCGGACACCCACCGACTCCAGTTCGGCGTGGCTGACAACGGCGTTGACCGCGCCCATCGCGTGCATCTGCTCGGCGGTGTAGTCACGGCCGAGGAAGAAGATCTCGCGGGCGAACTTCTGGCCGACCTGCCGGGCCAGGTATGCGCTGCCGTAGCCGCCGTCGAAGCTGCCGACGTCGGCGTCGGTCTGCTTGAACCGGGCGTGGTCGCGGCTGGCCAGGGTCAGGTCGCACACCACGTGCAGGCTGTGCCCGCCGCCGGCCGCCCACCCGTTGACCAGGCAGATCACCACCTTGGGCATGAACCGGATCAGCCGCTGCACCTCGAGGATGTGCAGTCGGCCCGCCCGGGCGGCGTCGACGGTGTCGGCGGTCTCGCCGGCGGCGTACTGGTAGCCGCTGCGCCCGCGGATGCGTTGATCCCCGCCGGAGCAAAACGCCCAACCCCCGTCCTTGGGTGACGGCCCGTTTCCGGTCAGCAGCACCACTCCGACGTCGGGCGACATCCGGGCGTGATCGAGCGCCCGGTAGAGCTCGTCGACCGTGTGCGGGCGAAACGCGTTACGCACCTCGGGCCGATTGAACGCCACTCGCACGGTGGCGTCGGCGACGTGGCGGTGATACGTGATATCGGTCAGCTCAGCGAACCCGTCGACCGGCTTCCAGTCCTCAGCGTGAAAAGGATTGTCGCTCATCGGGTTACACCGGGTCCAACCGGAACACCGCGCAGCGGCCGGCCAGCGCCTCGAATTCCTCAGGCCTGCCTTCGGTGACGAGTCCAGCCCGCTTCATGAAACCGACACCGGTGGGCACCTCGGTCGGAAATACCCGCAGCAGCGGCCGCGCATCGTCTGTCGACAATTCCACCATGTTCACCCGCCGTACATTCCCGCCGCGGGCCAGCCTGGCCTGTCCTGCGGCTCGCACGTTGGCCACCCAGTCGGCGCCGGGGAATCCGGCGACGACGTACTCCTGACCGTCGACGCTCATCGGGGTGACCGGGGTCGATCGCCCGCGTCCCGATTTGCGTCCGGGCACGGTCAGCACGACCGGGCTCTCGCCGCCGAAACTCATGCCCAGTCGCGACATCTGGATGACGACCTTGTTCGCCGGTTTCAGCCACCATGGCGGCCGGACTGGTTTGCTGCCGGACATACCGGCGACGTTACCCGTCACCTTGGATAGCGCTTCGGCAAGGCCTAATGTGTGGCTCCGTGACCGCTAAACCGCATCCGCATGAGCCTCATCTGGGTTCGGTCTCGGCCCGATTGAATTGGCTGCGCGCCGGGGTGCTCGGCGCCAACGACGGGATCGTGTCAACCGCGGGCATCGTCGTGGGCGTGGCCGCGGCGACCGTCGCTCGCGCCCCGATCATGACCGCGGGAGTCGCCGGGTTGGCCGCCGGCGCGGTGTCGATGGCGTTGGGCGAGTACGTGTCGGTCAGCGCGCAGCGCGACACCGAAGAGGCGCTGCTGCGGCAGGAACGCCGAGAGCTTCGCGCGGACCCCAGCGCCGAGTTGGACGAACTCGCCGCACTCTATGAAGCCAAGGGTTTGTCGCCGGCGACAGCACGGACCGTCGCCGAGGAACTCACCGACCATGACCCGATCGCCGCGCACGCCGAAGTGGAGCTGGGCTTCGATCCCTCTGAGCTGACCAACCCGTGGCAGGCCGCGCTGTCGTCGGCCTTGTCGTTCAGTGTTGGGGCGGTGCTGCCACTGATCGCAATTCTTGGCGCACCGATTGCACTGCGGATCCCGGTCACCGTCGCGGCAGTGCTGCTGGCGCTGGTGGTCACCGGGGCGGTGTCGGCGGGCCTGGGCGGGGCGCCGAAAAACCGTGCAGTACTTCGAAATTTCGTCGGCGGCGGCTTGGCCCTGGCGATCACGTACGCGATAGGTCATCTGGTCGGGGCTGCGATCACCTGACCATCAGCGCCTCTCAATGAACCTCTCGACGCCGTGGCGGTACTGCGGGCTTGCCTCGGGCGGGCTGACCGCGTCCAGCCGCCCCCCGGCCTGCAGGGCGGACGATACGACAGCCAGACCGGCCCGGCCAGACGATGAACCAGAACGAGGTTCGATTTCGGCCGCGAGCGGTCATCCGGTCATAATGTGCAGATGGACACCGGGCCGATCGACCGCGAGGCGCTGCGGGCGAGGTACCTCGACGAGCGGACGAAGCGGCTGCGGCCCGACGGCAACGCGCAATACCTCGAGCCGACCGGCCGGCTCGCGCACCTGCTGGGCGACCCGTACACCGAGCCGGTCGACCGCGCGTCGCGCTCCGACGAGGTCACCGTGGCCGTCATCGGCGGCGGCTTCTCCGGGCTGGTCACCAGCGCTCGGCTGAAGCAGGCGGGCGTTTCCGACGTACGCCTGATCGAGGGCGGCGGTGACGTCGGCGGGGCGTGGTACTGGAACCGCTACCCCGGCGCCATGTGCGACACCGCCGCGATGGTCTACCTGCCGCTGCTCGAAGAGACCGGGCACCGCCCCACCCGGAAGTACACCTTCGCGCCCGAGATCTTCGGTCATGCGCAGCGGATCGCCCGCCAGTTCGACCTGTATGAGAACGCGCTGTTCTCGACCGAGGTCACGAACCTGGCGTGGGACGAGAGGTCGTCGCGCTGGATTGTCGAGACGAACCGTGGCGACCGGATCCGGGCCAGGTTCGTCACGATGGGCACTGGCCCGTTGCACCGGCCGAAGCTCCCCGGCACCCCCGGCATCGAGACCTTCGGCGGACACTGCTTCCACACCAGCCGCTGGGACTACGACTACACCGGGGGTGACTTCACCGGCGCGCCGATGGACAAGCTGGGCGACCAGCGGGTCGGCATCATCGGGACCGGCGCGACCGCCGTGCAGTGCATCCCGCACCTGGCGCAGGCGGCCGGGGAGCTGTTCGTCTTCCAACGGACGCCGTCGTCGATCGACGTCCGCAACAACTATCGGCTCGATTCGGAGCTCTTTGACTCGCTCGAACCCGGCTGGCAGCAGAAGTGGCTGATGAACTTCACCGTCCTGTATTCTGGCGGCTTCGCCGATCAGGACCTGGTCATGGACGGCTGGACCGACATCGGGCAACGGATCCGCGACCGGGTGGTCAGTCACATGACCGAAGCGGGCCCGGTGTTCGGGCCCGATGGGTTCCGGCGGGCGTACGAGGAGAGCGACGACGCGAAGATGACCGAGATCCGGGCCCGGGTCGACGCCGTCGTCACCGACCACAAGACCGCCGAGGCCCTGAAACCTTGGTATCGCCAGCTCTGCAAGCGACCGTGCTTCCACGACGAATACCTGCAGGCCTACAACGAGCCGAACGTCCATCTGGTCGACAGCGACGGGCAGGGCGTCGAGGCCATCGACGAGACCGGCGTCTGGGTCGGCGGGGTGCACTACGAGCTCGACTGCCTGATCTTTGCGTCCGGCTTCGAGGTCGGCACGGAGTATTCGCGACGATCCGGCTTTGACGCGACCGGGCGCGATGGGCGCCGGCTCTCGGAGCACTGGGCGGACGGCATGCAGACCCTGCACGGCATCCACTCACACGGCTTCCCCAACCTGTTCATCGTGGGGCCGAAGCAGGGCGCCTACCTGATCTCCAACATCACCCACAACCTGGTCGAAGCGGGTACGACGATCGCCGCGGTCGTCGCGCATGCGCTCGAGGACGGCGCGGACGAGGTCGAGGTGAGCGAGGGCGCTGAGCAGTCGTGGGTCCAGATGCTCGAAGCCGCCCCGCAGTCGTTCCTCGACGATCCCCACTGCACGCCCGGTTACTACAACAACGAGGGCAAGCCGATGGGGCGCCGCGAGCTGCTCAACGAGGGCCGCTATCCGGGCGGTCCAGTCGCCTACTTCCACTACATCGACGCCTGGCGGCGGTCGGGGGAGTTCGAGGGCCTCGAGTTCCGCGCCAACGCGGCCGCAGCGCAAAGCATCGGCTGACCGAGGCCGACGGGCGAGGAGTGACGACACAGTCAGCGACGGCGGGCGACCCGATGGCACGCGTGCGTTGGGTCGGCGCGACCGTCATCCCGGCGCTGGCCGTTCTCGCCGTACAGCTGATCTTCTTCCCGATGCCGTTCGGGGTGGTGCTGCAGGGCGTCATCGTCGGGCTGCTCGGCGCGCTCGTGGCAGTCGGGATGGCACTGATCTACCGGGCCAACCGGGTGCTGAACTTCGCCCAGGTGCAGCTCGTGCTGGCGGTCTCGCTGACCCGAACACCTTTCCGCCGGACAACGCGCCGCCGGGATTCGTGACGCACATCCACATCGACAAAGTCGGTGGGATCGGGTCCTGGTCGTCCTGACCCAACTGGTGCCGAGCAGACACAAAAGCGCCCAAACCTTTGGCGTGTCGGGGGCTTTTGTGTCTGCTCGCGGCAGTGTCTCAGCCGACAGCTCGCCCGGCGCCTTCCCAGAACCGCGCGCGCACAGCCTTCTTGTCCGGCTTGCCCAGCCCGGTCAACGGCAGCGAGTCGACGATCACCACCCGCTTGGGTGACTGCACCGAGCCCTTGCGATCCTTCACCGCCGTCTGGATTTCGGCGGTCATTGCCTCGATCGCGGCGTCGTCGGTCGCCGCATCGGCGCGTAACACCACCACGGCGGTGACGGCCTCACCCCACTTCTCGTCCGGCGTGCCCACCACGCACACTTGCGCGACCGCCGCGTGTTCGGCGATGACGTCCTCGACCTCGCGGGGGAACACGTTGAAGCCGCCGGTGACGATCATGTCCTTGACCCGGTCGACGATGAAGTAGAAGCCGTCCTCATCCTCGCGGGCCATGTCGCCGGTGTGCAGCCAGCCGTCCTTGAACGTGTCGGCCGTCGCGTCCGGCAGATGCCAGTACCCACCGGCCAAAAGCGGTCCGCTGACGCAGATTTCGCCCGGCTCACCCTGCGGCACCGGCTTGCCATCGTCACCGAGCAGCGCCACCCGCGCAAACAGGGTGGGCCGCCCGCACGAGGTGAGCCGCTTCTCGTCATGGTCGGCCTTGGCCAGGTAGGTGATCGCCATCGGCGCCTCGGATTGGCCGTAGTACTGGGCGAAGATCGGGCCGAACCGCCGGATCGCCTCGGCCAGCCGAACCGGGTTGATCGCCGAGGCGCCGTAGTACACGGTCTCCAGCGACGACAGGTCCCGGGTTTGCGAATCGGGGTGGTCCATCAAGGCATACAGCATCGACGGCACCAGCATGGTGGCTGTAATGCGTTGCTCTTCAATGACTTTCAATACCTCGGCCGGATCGAACTTGCCGAGCACGAACATCGAGCCGCCCTTGACCACGGTGGGCGTGAAAAACGCCGCACCTGCGTGCGACAGCGGCGTGCACATCAAGAATCGCGGGTTCTCCGGCCACTCCCATTCGGCGAGCTGGATCGACGTCATGGTGGCGATGTTCCCCGTGGTGCCGATCACGCCTTTGGGCTTGCCCGTCGTGCCGCCGGTGTAAGTCAGGCCGCCGATGTGGTCCGGCGGCAGATCCGCCACCACTAGTGGCTTCGGGGAGTACTTGGCCGCCTCGGCGTTCAGGTCGACGGCCACATCCTTGAGCTGTTCGGGCACCGGGCCGATCGTCAGGATCTGCTTGAGCGAGTCAACCTTCTCCAGCAGGCCCAGCGCGCGCTCGACGAACATCGGGTTGGGGTCGATGATCAGCGCGCTGGCGCCGGCGTCGGAGAGCACGTAGGCGTGGTCATCCAGCGAGCCGAGCGGGTGCAGGGCGGTGCGGCGATAGCCCTGGGTCCCGCTGGCGCCGATGATCATCAGCACCTCGGGGCGGTTGAGTGATAGCAGGCCGACCGTGACGCCGGTGCCGGCCCCCAGCGCCTCGAACGCCTGGATGTACTGGCTGATCCGCTCGGCCAGCTGGCCGCCGGTCAGCGTGGTGTCGCCGAGGAACAGCACCGGCTTGTTCTTGTGGCGCTTGAGTGCGCCGACCAGCAAGTGGCCGTTATGGGTCGGATTGCGCAGCAGCTCGTCACTCATGAGGCAAGACTAGAACGTGTTGCAATTCGTGTCTGTCGCGCCCTGTCGCCACCCTGAAGATCAGTAGGCTTTCTGCACATGGTGCTGTCGGCCGATCCCCGCGCGGTGCCCCCGGAGCGCATCGCCGACCTCGGGGTCCGCGCGACGTTCCTGGCTGGCCTCCAGGTCTACGCGCAGTGACTCCCGCCCCGCCGGTCAGTCTGGACGACGTCCTGGACCGCCTGCATGTGGTGGCGCTGCCGATGCGGGTGCGCTTCCGCGGCATCACCAACCGTGAGCTGGCGTTGATCGACGGTCCGGCCGGATGGGGCGAATTCGGCGCCTTCCTGGAATACGGCGACGCCGAGGCCGCGCACTGGCTGGCCGCCGCCCTCGACTCGGCCTACCGGCCGGCGCCGCCGCCGCGACGAGACCGCATCGCCGTCAACGCCACCGTCCCGGCCGTCCCCGCCGCGCAGGTGCCCGAAATCCTCGCCCGTTTCCCCGGCGCGGGCACCGCGAAGGTGAAAGTCGCCGAACCCGGCCAGACCCTCGCCGACGACGTCGCCCGCGTGGACGCGGTCCGCGGCCTGGTTCCCACCGTGCGGGTCGACGCCAACGGCGCCTGGACGGTCGCGCAGGCCGTCGAGGCCGCAGCCGCGCTGACCGCCAGCGGTCCGCTGGAGTATCTGGAGCAGCCCTGCGGCACGGTCGACGAACTCGCCGAACTGCGGCGTCGCGTAGACGTCCCGATCGCCGCTGACGAGAGCATCCGTAAAGCCGGCGATCCGCTGGCCGTGGTCCGCGCCGGTGCCGCCGATGTCGCCGTGCTGAAAGTGGCGCCGCTGGGCGGTATTTCGGCTCTGCTGAAGATCGCAGCGCAGATCGACATTCCGGTCGTGATCTCCAGCGCACTGGATTCGGCGGTCGGGATCGCCGTTGGCCTGGCCGCTGCCGCCGCCCTGCCGGACCTGCATCATGCCTGCGGGTTGGGCACCGGTCGGCTGTTCGTCGAGGACGTCGCCGAGGCCGTCGCGCCCGCCGACGGCTATCTGCCGGTCGCGCCGGTGACACCCGACCCGGCTCGGCTGCAGGCGCTGGCCGTGCCGCCGCAGCGCCGACAGTGGTGGATCGACCGGGTCAGGGCCTGCTACCCGCTGATGTCCTGATTTGTGGGGTGCATGGCGTAGACGACACCGCGTCTGTCGCGAACACTTAGCTCTATGGCGCGAAAAGTCCTGATAGTCGGCTTCCCGGGCGTCCAGGCCCTCGACATGGTCGGGCCATTCGATGTGTTCGCCGGGGCATCACTGGCTCTGTCCGCCGAAGGCAAAGAGGGCTATCAGCCGGTGGTGGCCTCGATCGACGGGCAGCCGGTGGCCACCGGGACCGGGCTGACCTTCGCCACCGTCAAACTGCCCGACCCGAGTGAACCCGTCGACACCCTGGTGCTGCCTGGCGGTCACGGGGTACATGCGGCCCGGCAGGATTCACGCATCATCGACTGGATCGCCGCAGCCGCGCCACATGCCCGCCGGGTGGTCAGCGTGTGTACCGGAGCATTCCTGGCCGCCCAGGCCCGTCTGCTCGACGGTTGCCGGGCGACCACCCATTGGGCCTTCACCGACCAGTTGGCGCGCGAATTCCCGGCGGTCGACGTCGACCCGGACCCGATCTTCGTGCGCAGCTCGCCGAGCGTGTGGACGGCCGCCGGCGTCTGCGCGGGGATCGATCTGACGCTGGCGCTGGTCGAAGAGGATCACGGCACCGAGGTGGCACAAACGGTGGCCCGGTATCTGGTGCTGCATTTGCGTCGGCCCGGCGGGCAGACGCAGTTCGCGGCGCCGGTGTGGGTGGCGCGGGCCAAACGCGAACCGATCCGCACCGTCCAAGATGCCATTGAGTCCGAACCTGGTGCCGCGCACAGCATTTGTGAGCTGGCCCGCCGCGCCGCCATGAGCCCGCGGCACTTCACCCGAGTATTCACCGACGAAGTCGGCGAGGCGCCCGGCGCGTACGTCGAACGGGTCCGCACCGAGGCAGCCCGCCGTCAACTCGAGCAGACCGACGACACCGTGGTGGCGATCGCCGCGCGTTGCGGCTTCGGCACCGCGGAAACGATGCGCCGCAACTTTATTCGCCGGATCGGCGTGTCGCCCGACCAGTACCGAAAAACATTCGCCTGAATCAAGGAGCACCGCATGACACAGATCGCGATCGTGATATACCCAGGTTTCACCGCGCTGGACTTCATCGGCCCGTACGAGGTGCTGCGCTGGCTGCCCGACGCCGAGATCCGATTCGTGTGGCACGAACCTGGTCCGATCACGGCCGACTCCGGCGTGCTCGTCATCGGGGCCACTCATTCGTTCGCCGAAACCCGTTCGCCCGATGTGGTTTTGGTGCCAGGCGGGATGACCACCGTGGCACACGCCCGCGATGAGACGCTGCTGGACTGGGTGCGCACGGCGCATCGGAGCGCGACCTGGACGGCGTCGGTCTGCTCGGGTTCGGTCATCCTCGCGGCGGCCGGCCTGCTCGATGGCAAACGCGCCACCTCGCATTGGATGGCTCTTCCCATCTTGAAAACGTTGGGCGCCATCCCAGTTGGCGATGAACGAGTCGTCCACGAAGGTGACATCGTCACCAGCGCCGGGGTGTCCGCGGGTATCGACTTGGCGCTGTGGCTGGCCGCCCGGATCGGCGGTGACGATCGGGCGAAGGCCATCCAGCTGTCGATGGAATACGATCCGGAGCCGCCGTTCGACTCCGGCCACATGTCCAAGGCATCCGCTAAGACCAAGGCGGCGGCCACCGCGCTGATGGCCAGGGATGTGGCCAAACCGGCTCAGCTGAAGGCCGGGACGCTGCTGCTGTGGGACCGAGCGCTGTCGGCGGCACGGGCCAAGGTCGTCCGCCGCTGAATTGCCGCAGCTGGCCAGCTTCTACCGGCCATATGCTTGGCCGGATCTTGGATCGAATCGCGTCGCGGGGGCATGACTGCCCGTTTTGGGGTTGAGCCGGGAGCGTCGGTAGGTTCATCGTCGTGATCAACCTGGCTTACGACGACAGCGGGAAGGGCGAGCCCGTCCTCTTCATCGCCGGCCGTGGCGGCTTGGGACGCACCTGGCATCTGCAACAGGTCCCCGCCTTCCTGGCGGCCGGCTACCGTGTCATCACCTTCGACAACCGCGGGGTCGGCGCGACAGCGAACGCCGACGGTTTCACGACCGAGACCATGGTCGCCGACACCGTGGGGCTGATCGAATCCCTGGAAGCGGGCCCGGTGCGCATCGTGGCGGTGTCGTTGGGTTCCTACATCGCGCAAGAGTTGCTGGTGGTCCGGCCCGATTTGGTGAGCCAGGCGGTGTTGATGGCCACCCGCGGCCGTCTGGACCGTGCACGGGATTTCTTCCGGACTGCGGAGGACGAGTTCGCCGCGTCCGGCGTCCAGCTGCCCGCTTCCTATGACGCAAAAATCCGTTTGCTGGAGAACTTTTCACCCAAGACGCTGAGCAACGACGAGGTCGTCGCCGAGTGGATCGGCATGTTCAACCTTTGGCCGATCAAGCTCACTCCGGGATTCGTCTGCCAAGGCAAGGCCTCGCCGCAGGGCAGCCGGTTGCCCGCGTATCGAAGTATTCCGACGCCGTTGCTGGTGCTGGGCTTCGCGGATGACGTGGTGACACCGCCGCACCTTGGCAAAGAAGTCGCCGATGCCATGCCTAACGCCACTTACCTGAAGATCGCCGACACCGGGCATCTCGGGTTCCTCGAGCGGCCGGAGGTGGTCAACACCGCGATCCTGGACTTCTTCACCGAGGTGCCGTTCTAACCGGGCTCCTCAACTGACCCAACTAAACCCAGTGGTCGGGCTCGCCCCCGCAAGCGGGAGGTACCCCCACCTCAGGCCGTCCCGGCCTGCATCGTCGCCCGACTAGGCTGGGCTGGTGAATCCCTCGACGGCACAGGCCCGCGTCGTCGTCGACGAACTGATCCGCGGCGGCGTCCGCGATGTGGTGCTGTGCCCAGGCTCGCGCAACGCCCCACTGGCGTTTGCGCTGCAAGAAGCCGATCGCGCCGGCCGGATCCGGTTGCACGTGCGCATCGACGAGCGGACCGCCGGGTATCTGGCGATCGGGCTGGCCATCGCGGCGGGCGCGCCGGTGTGCGTTGCGATGACATCGGGTACCGCGGTGGCCAATCTGGGTCCGGCCGTGGTGGAGGCCAACTACGCGCGGGTGCCGCTGATCGTGTTGTCGGCCAACCGGCCCTACGAGCTGCTCGGCACCGGCGCCAACCAGACCATGGAGCAGCTGGGCTACTTCGGCACCCAGGTCCGCGCCACGATCAGCCTCGGGCTGGCCGAGGACACACCGGAGCGGATGGACGCGCTCAATGCGACCTGGCGGTCAGCCACCTGCCGGGTACTGGTCGCCGCTACCGGTGCCCGCAGCGCCAACGCCGGGCCGGTGCACTTCGACATCCCGCTGCGCGAGCCGCTGGTGCCCGATTCCGACCCCGGCCCCACCCCGCACGGTCGCCCGAACGGCAGACCGTGGACGTACACCCCGCCGGTCAGCTTCGACCAGCCGCTGGACGTCGACCTGAACCTGGACACGGTGGTCATCGCCGGTCACGGCGCCGGCGAACAGCCCGAATTGGCCGCGTTGCCGACGGTCGCCGAGCCGACCGCCCCGCCCGCGGCCAATCCGCTGCACCCGCTGGCGCTGCCGCTGCTGCGCCCGCAGCAGGTGATCATGCTGGGCCGCCCCACCCTGCACCGACCGGTGTCGGCGCTGCTGGCCGACCCGTCGGTGCCGGTTTATGCGCTGACGACCGGCCCGCGCTGGCCTGATGTGTCGGGTAATTCGCAGGCCACCGGCACCCGGGCGGCCACCACCGGTGAGCCGAACCCGGCCTGGCTGGGCCGCTGCGCCGAGCTCAACCGTCACGCGATCGCTGCGGTGCGCGGGCAGCTCAAGGCCCACCCGCTGACCACCGGCCTGCACGTGGCCGCCGCCGTCGCCGACGCGCTGCGCCCCGGTGACCAACTGGTGCTGGGTGCGTCCAACCCGGTGCGCGACGCCGCCCTGGTGGGCCTCAATCCGCACGGCATCAAGGTGCGCTCCAACCGTGGGGTCGCCGGCATCGACGGGACGGTGTCTACCGCGATCGGGGCGGCGCTGGCGCACGAGCAGACGGGCGGTCGCACCGTGGCGCTGATCGGCGATCTGACGTTCGTGCACGACAGCTCCGGATTGCTGATCGGGCCGACCGAACCGATACCGTCCCAGCTGACCATCGTGGTGTCCAACGACAACGGTGGAGGCATCTTCGAACTGCTCGAGCAGGGCGACCCACGGTTTTCCGACGTGTCCTCCCGGGTCTTCGGCACCCCGCACGACGTGGACGTCGGCGCGTTGTGCCGCGCCTACCACGTTGACAGCCGGCAAATCGAGGTCGCTGAACTCGGCCCCGCGCTCGACGAGCCGGGCGCCGGCATGCGAGTGCTCGAGGTCAAGGCCGACCGATCCTCGCTGCGGCAGCTGCACGCCGCCATCAAGGCTGCATTGTGAAGGTCCCCGCTAGGGCCGTGACGGCCCTCGCATCACTGAAAGCTGTGGTGCGCATCCTCATTCACGGTCGCAGCGGCGATGTCCCCGACACTCGGGGGCATCGCGTGATGCGCTGGGCACGCCTCGGCGTGCTGATCCTGACGGGCCTGGTCACGCTGCAGTCGTTGCTGCTGGTGGCCGGGGCGTGGCGCAACGACATTGCCATCCAACGCAATATGGGAGTGGCGGAGGCCGAGGTGCTCAGCGCGGGACCGCGGCGCTCCACCATCGAATTCGTCACACCGGACCGGGTCACCTACCGCCCAGAGCTCGGTGTGCTGTATCCGTCCGAATTGGCAACGGGGATGCGGATTTACGTCGAATACGACAAACTCAACCCCAACCTGGTGCGGGTGCAGCACCGCAACGCCAAGCTGGCTATCATCCCGGCCGGATCTATCGCGGTGGTTGGTTGGCTAGTCGCCGCGGCCGCCCTGGCCGGGCTGGTGTTGGTGGACAAACGGCTGGACCGTCAGCTGGACAAGGCGTCAAGCCAGCCCGGGTCCTGAATATCGACGACTCTGTTCGTTTTGAGGTCGTAAACCGTTGGGGTGGCCGGGTTTGCCGGGTTTACCTGAGCGAGACGTGCTCGGTTGGCGTCGTTTAGCGCGGCGGCATCGACCGCGTAATCGCCGGCAGCGATCCGGTCGGCGAGCACCTCGGGCACCCCGCTTTCGCGGGCCATCGCCGCGATGTCGCTGTTGTTCGGGCCGTCGGAACTCCGATGGCGGTAGAGGTCTTGCACGAAAGCCTGATACGCGGTCGCCGGGGATGTCGGGTCGGCCGCTACAAAAAGCGCATTCGCTATCCGGCCGGAAACGTCGTTGTGACGCTTGCCATCAAGGAAAGTCAGCCATCGATACGTGACCGCGAGTCGGCCGCTGGCCAGGTCACCGGCAACCCGGTCGCCGTAGCTCGACTCCAACTGCGCGCAGTACGAGCATTGGGGTTCGCAGAAGATCTCCAACTGCACTGGGGCAGCGGCAGACCAGCCGGACCCAAGCACCACCCCGTCGCCGTCCGGGGTGCGTGGCACGTCGGCGTGCGCGATCCGGGCGCCAAAAAGCGCCGACCACATCACAGTCGCGGCCAATAACCGCAGGCAGAACCCCATTGACCAACCTCCTTTGCATCAGAGTTCGCGTGTCGTATGCCCGTCGGTAACCATATCGACAGGCGGCGCTGACACCGTGATGGTGTGCGCGTAGCGATTGTCGCGGAGTCCTTTCTCCCGCACGTCAACGGCGTCAGCAACTCGGTAGTCCGGATACTCGAGCACCTGCGCCGCACTGGTCATGAAGCCCTTGTCATTGCGCCCGACACGCCGCCGGGACAACTGCCCGCCGATCGGATCCACGACGGTATCCGGGTGCACCGGGCGCCGTCGCGGATGTTTCCGAAGGTCACCACGCTACCGCTCGGAGTGCCCACACCCCGGATGACGAGCGTGCTGCGCCGATTCGATCCCGACGTAGTGCATTTGGCGTCGCCGGCGCTGCTCGGATGGGGCGGTGTGCGGGCGGCGCGTCGTCTCGGGGTGCCGGCGGTCGCGGTATATCAAACCGACGTACCGGGTTTCGCGGAGAGCTATGGCATCGGGATCACCACCCGGGCGGCCTGGGCGTGGTTCCGCCACCTGCACCGCCTCGCCGACCGCACCCTGGCGCCATCCAGTGCGACGATGGAGTCTCTTGTCGCTCATGGCATTCCACGGGTGCACCGGTGGGCCCGCGGGGTCGACGTGATTCGCTACGTGCCGTCGGCTCGCAATGAGGCCCTCCGGCAGCACTGGTCGCCAGATGGCAAGCCGATCGTCGGATTTGTGGGCCGGCTCGCGCCAGAGAAGCATGTCGAGCGACTCATCACGTTGGCTGCTGGCAACACGGTACAGGTGGTCATCGTCGGCGACGGGGTCGACCGTGCCAAGCTGCAATCGGCAATGCCGACAGCTGTTTTCACCGGCGCACTGTATGGCGAGGAACTCGCCGAAGCGTATGCCAGCATGGATGTTTTCGTGCACGCCGGTGAGCACGAGACATTTTGCCAAGTCGTGCAGGAAGCGCTGGCGTCGGGGTTGCCAGTAATCGCCCCCGACGCCGGCGGCCCACGCGACCTGGTTACCCCGTGGCGCACCGGACTGCTGTTGCCCGTCAACGAGTTCGAGGCGCGGCTACCCGAGGCTGTCGCGCACCTGGTCGCGGAACGCGAGCGCTACGCGGTGGCCGCGCGGCGCAGCGTGCTGGGCCGCAGCTGGCCGGTCGTCTGCGACGAGCTGCTCGGCCATTACGAAGCGGTACTGTCGCCCATCGCGCGGGCCCGCATGGCGCGCAGGCAACGCGCGCAGGGTGAGTGAGCTACCCCTGGGCCAACTCGGCAACCGGCTGCCATTGTTCCCACGTGCCTAGCCGGTTTTCGTAATCGGCCTTCGCCAGCCCCAGCGGCGCCTCGCCGAAGAACACCCGAAGCGGCGGTTCATCGGCGTCCACCACTTTCAGCAGCGCGGCCGCAGAAGCTTTCGGATTGCCCGGCGCTGACCACCGTTGCTGGCGTACCGCCTCGGTCGCCGCATGCACTTCGGCGTATGCGGGTAGCGGATCGGCGCGCCTGGACGACGAACCGGACCAGTCAGTGTCGTAACCGGCCGGCTCGATCAGCGTGACATGGATGCCGAACGAAGCGACTTCTTGGGCCAACGCTTGGGAGAAGCCCTCCAGCGCCCACTTCGACGCGTGGTAGATGCCGACGTTCGGAAACGCTGTGATGCCGCCGATCGAGGAGACCTGGATGATGTGCCCGCTACGCTGCTCGCGCAGGTACGGCAAGGCGGCCTGAGTGATCCACAGCGCGCCGAACACATTGGTCTCGATCTGGTCGCGTGCGTCCTGCTCGGACAGCTCTTCGACGAAGCCGAACTGGCCGTAACCGGCGTTGTTGACGACGATGTCCAGGCGCCCGAAGTGATCGTGCGCCTGCCCGACTGCGGCGAAGTCCGCGTCCCGATCGGTGACGTCCAGTTGGATCGGCAGAATCGCGTCGCCGTACTTGTCCACCAGGTCGTCCAGCGTCGCGGTGTTCCGCGCGGTGGCCGCGACCTTGTCGCCTCGCTGCAACGCGGCGATCGCCCATTCCCGTCCAAAGCCGCGCGATGTACCTGTTATGAACCACACTTTTTCGCTCACGCAGTCAAGTAACGCACACGTCGGCAGCTCATTCCCGGGCACAGGTAGCGTCGACGGCGTGAACCGCGCGACCCTGGACAAGGATCCTCGCGAGGTGGCGTCGATGTTCGACGGCGTCGCCCGGCGCTACGACCTGACCAACACCGTGCTCTCCCTGGGTCAGGACCGGTATTGGCGTCGCGCCACCCGGTTGGCGCTGGGCATCGGGTCGGGTGAGAAGGTGCTGGATCTGGCGGCGGGCACCGCGGTGTCGACGGTAGAGCTGGCCAGCTCCGGGGCGTGGTGCGTGGCGACCGACTTTTCGGTCGGAATGCTCGCGGCCGGGCATGCCCGGATTGTGCCGAAAGTCGCGGGTGACGCCACCCGATTACCGTTCGGCGACAACGTGTTCGACGCGGTCATCATCAGTTTCGGGCTGCGTAATATCGCGGACCGCGACGCGGCGCTGCGCGAGATGGCTCGGGTCACTCGAGCCGGTGGGCGGTTAGTGGTGTGCGAATTCTCCACGCCCACCAATCGGCTTTTCGCCACGGCCTACAAGGAGTACTTGATGCAGGCGTTGCCGCGGGTGGCGCGCGCCGTGTCGAGCAATCCGGACGCGTATGTCTACCTGGCCGAGTCGATTCGGGCCTGGCCCGACCAGGCGGCGCTGGCGCACCAGATTTCGCGCGCCGGGTGGTCGGCGGTGCGGTGGCGCAACCTGACCGGCGGCATCGTCGCGCTGCACGCCGCCTACAAGCCCTGACCGCTGCCGAGCAGACACAAAAGCCCCCGACACGCCGAGGCGTGAGGGGCTTTGGTGTCTGCTCACCGGGGAACGCGGTCAGCTGAACGGCTTTCGGCGGTCTATCAGCCGCGAGGCCAGCCCGCCGCCGCGCCACACCCGCGCGACCCGGTCGGCGTCGTCGTCGGTGACCAGGTTGCCCATCACCCGCACGGCGATGCCCATCAGCGTCGTCGAGCGCATCGCGATCGGACCCGTCGCAGGCAAGAACCGCGGGAACGTCAGCAACAACGCCAGCCGGCGCGCCACCGAAAACCCGCGACCGTAATGGGATTGCAGCAGTTGCGGCCATGCCCTGGACAGGTCACCCGAGCCGAGCCTTTCTAGCATTTCCGCGGCCAGTCGCCCGGTCTCCAGCCCGTAGTCGATGCCCTCGCCGTTCAACGGGTTGACGCAGGCCGCCGCGTCGCCGATCAGCATCCAGTTCCGACCGGCGATCCCCGACACCGCCCCACCCATCGGCAGCAGCGCCGACGACACCGCGCGGGGCTGGCCGGTGAACCCCCACTCGTCGCGGCGCAGGTCGGTGTAATACGACATCAGCGGCCTCAGCGCCAGCTCCGCCGGCCGCTTGGAGGTGGACAGCGCGCCTACGCCGATGTTCACCTCGCCGTTGCCCAGCGGGAAGATCCAGCCGTAGCCGGGCAGCACCGCGCCGTCGGGGGAGCGCAGTTCCAGGTGCGAGGTCAGCCACGGTTCGTCGCTGCGCGGCGTGGTCAGGTATCCGCGGGCGGCGATGCCGTACACCGTCTCCTGATGCCATCGTCGACCCAAAACGCGGCCCAGGGTCGAACGGGCGCCGTCGGCGACGATCAGCTCGCGGCAGCTGATCTCCGTCCCGTCGGACAGGGCCACCGAGACCACGCGGGCCGACGAATCATGATGAACACCAACAGCTTTGACGCCAAGACGCATGCGCGCACCGGAGTCCTCGGCGACTTTGCGGATCCGGTCGTCCAGCTCGACGCGGGCCACCGCGCTGCCGGTCGACGGGAACGACGGGCCGGGCCATTCGACTTCCACCTCGCCGCCGAATCCGCTCATCCGCAGTCCGCGATGCCGGATCCGGGCATCCAGCCAGTCGCCCAGCCCCAACCGCTCCAACTCGGCGACGGCTCGCGGCGTCAGTCCGTCACCGCAGGCTTTGTCGCGGGGAAAGTTCGCCGCGTCGACGACGAGCACGTCGTGGCCCGCCCGGGCGGCCCAGGCGGCCGCCGCCGATCCCGCCGGTCCGGCGCCCACCACCACCACGTCGGCGCTGCTGTGCATGCTCACCAGTATGTTGGTCGGGTGAGGACTCCGGCGACGGTGGTGGCGGGCGTGGACTTCGGCGATGCCGCATTCGCCACGAATGTGCGCGACGGGGTGGCCCGCATCGAGCAACTGATGGAAACGGAGTTGCGCGGGTCAGACGACCTGATGACAGAGGCTGTGCTGCACCTGTTCGAGGCCGGCGGCAAACGATTCCGCCCGCTTTTCACGGTGCTGTCCGCCCAGTTAGGGCCGCGGCCGGACGCCGATGAGGTGACGATCGCCGGTGCGGTCATCGAACTGGTGCACCTGGCCACGCTGTACCACGACGACGTGATGGACGAGGCTCAAGTGCGCCGCGGGGCTCCCAGCGCCAACCTGCGGTGGGGCAACAACGTCGCGATCCTGGCCGGCGACTACCTGTTCGCGACGGCGTCGCGGCTGGTGTCACAGCTGGGTCCCAACGCGGTGCGGATCATCGCCGAGACGTTCGCCCGACTGGTGACCGGTCAGATGCGCGAGACCCGGGGCATAGATGAAGCGGCCAACGGCGCCGATCCGATCGATCACTACCTGAAGGTGGTGTATGAGAAGACGGCCTGTCTGATCGGTGCGGCGGGCCAGTTCGGCGCGATGTTCTCCGGTGCCGACGAGGAGCAAATCCAGCGGCTCAGCCGACTGGGCAGCATTGTCGGTACGGCGTTCCAGATCTCCGACGACATCATCGACATCGACAGCGACCCAGACGAGTCCGGCAAGCTGCCCGGCACCGACCTGCGCGAAGGTGTCCATACGTTGCCGGTGCTCTACGCGTTGCACGACAGCGGACCGGATGCTGATCGGCTGCGCGAACTGCTGGTCGGGCCGATCGACGACGACGCGCGGGTGGCCGAGGCGTTGGCGCTGCTGCGGGCCTCGGCAGGGATGGCCAAGGCCAAGGACAATGTGGCGCGATACGCCGCGCAGGCGCGGGAGGAGTTGGCCGCGCTGCCCGAGAGCCGTGGTCGGCATGCGCTGGCCACTCTGGTCGACTACACGATCCACCGACACGGCTAGGTTTCAGGAACTCATGGGGCTGCCTTGAGCGTTTAATGAGCGACTAGGAGGAAGCTGATGACCTGGCATCCGCATCACAACACGTTCAAGACGTTCGCCTTGCTGGTAGGCATGTCGGCGCTGATCGTGTTCGTCGGCGGGCTGTTCGGCCGGACCGCGCTGTGGATCGCTGTGCTGTTCGCCGTCGGTATGAACGTCTACACCTACTTCAACAGCGACAAGCTGGCGCTGCGGGCGATGCATGCGCAGCCGGTGTCGGAGCTGCAGGCGCCGGCGATGTACCGGATCGTGCGTGAGCTGGCCACCGCCGCCCACCAGCCGATGCCGCGGCTCTACATCAGTGACACCGCCGCGCCCAACGCATTCGCCACCGGCCGCAACCCGCGCAACGCCGCGGTGTGCTGCACCACCGGGATTCTCAACATCCTCGACGAGCGCGAGCTGCGTGCGGTGCTGGGTCACGAGCTTTCGCACGTCTACAACCGCGACATCCTGATCTCCTGTGTGGCCGGTGCGCTGGCGTCGGTGATCACCGCGTTGGCTAACATGGCGATGTTCGCAGGTGCATTCGGCGGCAATCGCGACGGCGGCAATCCCTTTGCGCTGCTGCTGGTTTCGCTGTTGGGCCCGATCGCGGCCGGGGTGGTGCGGATGGCTGTGTCGCGATCGCGTGAATACCAAGCCGACGAATCGGGTGCGCTGCTGACCGGCGACCCGTTGGCGTTGGCCTCGGCGCTGCGCAAGATCTCCGGTGGTGTGCAGGCCGCGCCGCTGCCTCCCGAGCCGCGGCTTGCGGCGCAGGCACACTTGATGATCGCCAACCCGTTCCGCAACGGTGAGCGAATCGGTTCGCTGTTTGCCACCCACCCGCCGATCGCCGACCGGATCCGCCGGCTCGAGGAAATGGCCGGGCACTAGTCTCACCAGCCTCAGGAGTCCCCACAAGCCGAGCATGCGGTGACTTTCCGATTCGACGGCGCATGCGATATCACGGCCGCCGGTACGGCTGTGACTGGTGGGGCTGCTGCGGGCTCAGAACCCCGGTCCGTGGACCTCGTGTCCTGGAGTCTCGACCATCAGCCCGCGGTAGGCCTCCTCCACGTTAGAGCCGTGGTTGATCACCCCATCGACCTCGCGCGCGATCGGCATGTTCAACCCGTACTTGTCGGCGAACTCCATAATCACGGTGGCGGCCTTGACGCCCTCGGCGACTTGGTTCATCGACGAGATGATCTCGTCGATGGGCTTGCCGGCACCGAGTTGCTCGCCGACGTGGCGGTTGCGGCTGCGCTGGCTGGTGCAGGTGACGATCAGATCGCCCAGGCCGGCCAGGCCGAAGAAGGTATCGCGCTGTCCACCCATCGCCTCGCCCAGCTTTGACATCTCGCGCACCGAGCGGGCGATCACCATGGCCCGAGTGTTCTCGCCGATACCCAGCGAGTAGCCCATCCCGACGGCGATCGCATAGACGTTCTTCAATGCGCCGGCCATCTCCACGCCAAGCACATCGTCGACGGTGTACACGCGAAAACGTTTGGTGCCGAACAGCTGTGCCACCCTCGCGGCGAGGTGCTGGTCGGGCATCGCCAGCACCGCCGCGGCCGCGTAGCCTTCGCCGACCTCGCGGGCGATGTTGGGCCCGGCCAGGATGCCGGCGGGATGGCCGGGCAGCACTTCGTCGACGATCTGAGACATCCGCATGTTGGTGCCTTGCTCGAGCCCCTTGACCAACGACACCACCGGCACCCATGGCCGCAACTCGGTCGCCAACTCGGTGAGCACGCCGCGGAACCCGTGCGACGGCACCCCCATCACGATGACGTCGGCGCAGCTGGCGGCCTCGGAGAAGTCGGTGGTGGCGCGCAGGGTTTCGCTGAGGTCGACGTCCTTGCCCAGATAGCGCGTGTTGCGGTGGTTCTCGTTGATGTCCTTGGCGGTCTCTTCCGATCGCACCCATTGCAGCGTCGGTCCGCGGCGCGCGCAGATGGACGCGACAGTAGTGCCCCAGGAACCACCGCCCAAAACGACGACGTTCGGTTCGCGCTTAGCAGCTGCCATGGCGACCAGCGTATTGCCGTCGCCCAATCTTTACCGGCGGTTGGTTAGAAGTGGCCCCGCCGCGTTGGCCGTCCCAGCCCCCGCAGACTCCGTTGGAGCAAGCGTTGACCGTGCCACCCTGGAATGGGTTCCAGCCGCCGCAGCCGTTCCAGCCGGGACCGCTCCCGCAGCCGCCTCCGCCACCCTGATCGTCCGGGCCGCCGCCGCCATTCGCTGGGTCGGCGAGAATGACGTGACTGGTTGCGGTGGTCGGCGCCGTCGTGCTCACGACGGCTATCGATGCGGCGGCAATCGCCCCAGCGGCAGCTCCCGCCACGACCAGCGATGTGACGAAATTCCGTGTGATTAGCATGGCTCAATAATGCTCCGGTAAGTGCGCGGCTGCCAGTCCAGTTATCGGTGTGTCACCGACATTTCGCGAACGGAGCAGTTATCCGGCCAGCGCCGCCTTTTCGTCGGCGCGGCCGAAGACCATGGCCTCTTCGATCCGGTCGAACCGGTAATCGATGGCGTCGGCGAAGTAGTTCTGCCGAACGTTCCACGGCCGCTTGGTGCCGGATTTGGGCAGCGCGTGCGGCGAGCGCAGCACGTAACCGGCCTGGATATCCCACGAAGGCTTTTCGGGCATCGGCTCACCGTCGAGATGCGGATAGGCGTGCGTATAGCCGCGGGATTTCATGTGCGCCAGCAGCTTTGCCGTCGCGCGGGCGGTGATGTCGGCGCGCAGCGTCCATGAGGCGTTGGTATACCCGACGCACCAGAACAGGTTCGGCACATCCTCCAACATGTGGGCCTTGTAGACGAAGCGGTGCTGCGGCTTGATCTCGCCGCCGTCGACTGACACCGCCACGCCGCCCAGCGCCTGCAGTTGCAGACCGGTGGCGGTGACGATGATGTCGGCGTCGAGATGCCCGCCGGACTTCAAAACGATGCCGCTGGAATCGAAGTGGTCGATGTGGTCGGTCACCACGTCGGCGCGCCCATCACCGATCGCGACGTACAGGTCGGCGTCGGGGATCAGGCACAGTCGCTGGTCCCACGGGTTGTAGCGAGGCTTGAAATGTGTGTCGACGTCGTAGCCCTCGGGCAGATTGCTGATCGCGATGCGGCGGATCAACCACTTCACGAAGCCCGGCACCTTGCGCGCCAAGAACCAGATCATGCCCTCGAGCAGCGCACTGCGTTGCCGGATGATCGAGTGGGCAACCCTGCCCGGCAACACTTTCCGCAAGAAATCCGCTGCGGCACTGTATTTCGGCCCCGAGAACAGATAGGTCGGCGACCGCTGCAGCATGGTCACCTTCGACGCCTTCTCGGCCAGCGACGGGATCAGCGACATCGCGGTGGCGCCGCTGCCGATAACCACCATCTTCTTGTCGGTGTAGTCCAGGTCTTCGGGCCAATGCTGCGGATGAACGACGGCGCCGTCGAACTCTTCGATGCCGGGGAAGTCCGGGGTGTACCCCTCGTCGTAGTTGTAGTAGCCGGACCCGAAGAACACGAACCGGCCGCGGTAGATCTTTTCCTCGCCGTCCTGCTCGGCCGTGACCGTCCAGGTGTCGGTCGACGAATCCCAGTCCGCCGAGCGCACGTAGCTGTTGAACCGGATGTGGCGGTCGATGCCGTACTTGCGCGCGGTGGCGGCGAGGTATTCGCGGATATGCACCCCGTCGGCCACCCCTTCTTTCCGGGTCCACGGCTCGAACGGGAAGCACAAGGTGAAAATGCTGCTGTCGGAGCGGACCCCGGGGTAGCGGAACAGGTCCCAGGTGCCGCCGATCTGCTCGCGCCGCTCCAAGATGACGTAGCTGGTCCCTGGGTTGCGCTCGCTGATGCGGTAGCCCGCGCCCAGGCCCGAGAAGCCGGCGCCGATGATGACGACGTCGAAGTCTCCGCCATCCTCCGGGGTAGGGACGGTGTCAGCAGCGGCTTGGGGCGTCACGCTCATTGCGAACCTCGCTTCTCCCGCGGCGGCGCGGTGCTGATCACCACATTAGGCAACCACCGGTTGGTTGAGCCAGCGTGGCGCCGATCATGACGGTTGAAGTAGTACGTCGATGTGCAGTGGCGCGCAATGGTCGATTAGCCACTTCTGGTCGGCGGGGCTGGCGAAGATGCGCGCGTGCGACATGTCCTGAGCGAACGCGTCAGCGCACTCGTCGCCGAAAAACACGTACGCCTTGGCGGTATTGCACAGTCGCGACATCCAGACCATGCCGTCCACGCCGATCCCGTGCGCGGCTTCGGCCCATTGCACTGTGGTCGCGTAAGTGGACGAGGGGCTCGACGTGACATCCTCGGGGCTGACCTTGAGGCGTCGTAAATCCAGACCGTGCAGGACTGCGAGGCGCAGTTCGCGGATCACCTCCAGGCGGGCGAGCGCTTTGCGGGAGTAGTCGTCGTAGGGCAGAAGGCCCCCTTCGACCGGGATATCGTGCAGAAGCGTCTCGGCAACGGCCGCTTCTTCGGTGTCGGCTGCGTACATGATGGGTACCTTCGGCTGGCCGAAGAAACCGAACCGGGTCGGTGCGCCCACGCCGGGGTTGAACTCGCTGGCCGTGCGGGTTGACGTGAAGACGCGATACAGCAGGTGTCCCGTGGGCAGGGTGTCGGTGGCCGGTTTGAAAGGGGTCGGCGGCCCTTTCACCACGACACGGCCAGGGCATCTCTCGCCACATCGACGACTCGGTCCGGGTCCTCGGCGAGGCGGTCTACGGGTCGATCTCCGTCGAAGTAAGTCGTCGGCGAGCACAGCCACTGCACGAGACCAGCTTCCGACCAGTCGTTGGCTTCCGCGGTCTCGCGCAGGCGGCCGATCACGGCGAGGGGTTGCCCGTCCGGCCCGAACTGAAAGCCGGGGTAGACGAGGCTGTTGCCTTGCCGCACGGCGACGAGCGTGTTGTTGCGGTGTGCAGTCGCTGCGAGGTTGCGGGGAGCACGTGACCGCGACCCCATCCGAGTGCCGGCCTCGGTGCTGGTCAGCATTCCGAACTCATTCTCGATTCGGGCGTAGAGGTTCTGCTCGGCCTGGACGGCCCGGGCAATGGCGGGCTCGGTGTACACCGCGACCGATGCCAGGGCAGCGCCGACGGCTTGCGCACTCTCCCGAACGCGTTGCGTCGCGACGACGAGGTCCTCGGCAGTGGTCATGGCAACCATGCTACATGCGATTCATGCATCTGGACAGGGTGCACGAACCGCACGATCTACCGGTAGTTGACGAACTGCAGCGCGACGTCGAGGTCGGCCTTCTTGAGCATCGCGATGACGGCCTGCAGGTCGTCGCGCTTTTTGCTGGTGACGCGGACCTCATCGCCCTGGATCTGGGTCTTGACGGTCTTGGGTCCCTCGTCGCGGATGAGCTTGGTGATCTTCTTGGCGTTCTCGCTGCTGATGCCCTGTTTGAGGGCGCCGGTGACCTTGTAGGTCTTACCGGAGGCCTGCGGCTCGCCGGCGTCGAAAGCCTTGAGGCTGATGTCGCGACGGATCAGCTTCTCCTTGAACACGTCGACGGCGGCCTTGACCCGCTCCTCGGTGGAACTGGTCAGCTCGATCGCCTCCTCGCCCTTCCAGGCGATCTTGGTGTCGGTGCCGCGGAAGTCGAACCGGGTGGCGAGTTCCTTGGCGGCCTGGTTGAGGGCGTTGTCGACCTCTTGCCGGTCGATCTTGCTGACGACATCGAACGATGAATCCGCCATTGGATGCGTCCCCTTTCATCGGTGTTGGCCGTTTGTGCACCCGGTACATCCTCGTTGTACTCTTGCTACCCGTACCACACAGGCAGGTTGCCCGAGCGGCCAATGGGAGCGGACTGTAAATCCGTCGGCTTACGCCTACCCAGGTTCGAATCCTGGACCTGCCACCAAGGTCAAAGCTGGTTCTACCACTGACCGATCGGCGCCGGGACAGCCACCGCGTGGGCAGCTGCGGCATTACATGGCGCAGCTGCGGTCAATCGAACGACCGCGCACTTCGTCGAAGTCGCTCGTATGCTCCGCGTTGCGGGGTCCGCGCTCCTAGGCTTTGGGGGTGCGTTTGTCGTGGCCGTT
>NZ_JBKQTQ010000297.1:0-20567 GCF_052143115.1 Mycobacterium sp. | reverse complement strand
GCGCCGGCGACGATGCAGAGCGAAGTGATGAGGAGGAGCGGCGTGCTGGCCGCGCCGGCGACGATGCAGAGCGAAGTGATGAGGAGGAGCGGCGTGCTGGCCGCGCCGGCGACGATGCAGAGCGAAGCGATGAGGTAATGGCATTCGGTAGACGCAAATCCAAAGACGAGCCGGCCGACGAATCGGAAGTCCGGGAAGTTCCGCAAGTCCCGGAGGTCGCCGCCGCACCCCCGGAACCGGAAAGGTCGGTCGAGAACGCGGTCGCCGACGACTTGGAGGGCCCGTTCGACGTCGAGGATTTCGACGATACCGCGGCCGCTGAGGCGGGCCGCCTCGATCTCGGTTCGGTGCTGCTGCCGATGCCGGCCTCGGCCCAGCTGCAAGTCGAGCTGACCGAGACGGGCATCCCCAGCGCGGTATGGGTGGTGACACCCAACGGTCGCTTCACCATCGCTGCTTACGCGGCGCCGAAGACCGGCGGTTTGTGGCGCGAGGTGGCCACTGAGCTGGCCGACTCGCTGCGTAAGGACGGGGCCGCGGTGAGCATCCAGGAGGGTCGCTGGGGCCGGGAGGTGGTTGGCACTGCGACCGGCGTGGTGCGGTTCATCGGGGTCGACGGCTACCGCTGGATGATCCGCTGCGTCGTGAACGCCTCGGCCGAGACCATCGATGCGTTGACCGACGAAGCGCGGGAAGCGTTGGTAGACACCGTGGTTCGTCGTGGCGACACTCCTTTACCGGTTCGGACGCCACTGCCGGTGCAGCTGCCCGAGCCGATGGCGTCACAGCTGCGCGAGGCTGCGGCCGCGGAGGGTGCGCCGGAGGGTCAGGCGGTCGCGCCGCCGAACCCTAACGTTGGGGGGGAAGAGGGGCCGACAGACTCCCCAGCGCCGACCGCGCGCCGCAGTGCCGCCGGATCGGCGATGCAGCAGTTGCGCAGCACCACCGGCGGCTAAAGGTCGCCCAACGCCGCCAGACACGCGGCGCCGAGTGCCGCGGGATCGGCGCCGATCTGATCCAGCGTCACCGTGCGCAACGCTGCGCGCGGTGCGGCGGCCGCCCACTCCAGCCCGACCTCGAGGGGGTGTATCGGGTCGTCTGTCGCGGCGGCAACGCCCATTGGCACCGCCAGCCGCTGCAGCTGTTTGCGGGTGGGAGCAACATAGGTCGCCGCTTCTTCCATGGCGTCGGGTAAATGCGGCCACTGGCTGCGCCATGACCGGGTCAGCTCCTCGGCCAACCACGGCGGGCTGGACGCCTGCATCTGCGCCGTCGTTGCGGCCAAACCGTCGTGCCGCAGCTGGTCCGCGGAGTGCCGGGCCGCAATGGCGGCGGGAGCATCGCCGGGCGGACCGGTCCAGGCCGGCAGCGCGGCCAACACGGCCACCGCGCGATCGGGATGCTGTAGCGCCCAGGCCGCGGCCACCGCGGCCCCGATCGAAACGCCGCCGACGGCGATCGGACCGCGGCGCGCAGCGTCGTCCAAAGCCGTCAGGTAGCCGTCGATCAAGTGATTTGGCTGCGGTGGCGGTGCCAGGACCCGCGCGCCGGCATCGTGTAGCGGCCCTGAGAATGCCCGGGTGACGTAGTCGTCGTCGGACCCCGTTCCCGGCAGCATGACGGTCGTCGCCCCGCCCAGGTTGATAGCCACCCCTAGATACTGCCCGGGCGCTATCTGGGTATCCGCAAAAGGCACTGCGAGACCTCGTGGCACTGGGGAACTAACCGGTCTACGGTTTCCGTTGGCGTGAGAGGATCGACTTCCACCGGTGGAAGGTGGACCTACAGGACGGTCAGGAGTTGTCATGGCGGCGGAAGGTTATCTGCGCCGGCTGACTCGTCGGTTGACGGAGGACCCCGAGCAGCGCGACGTCGAGGAATTGTCCGACGAGGCAGTCAATACCGGGGCGCAGCGAGCCATCGACTGTGAGCGAGGCCAAGAGGTCACCATGGTCGGAACGCTGCGCTGCGTGGACACCAACGCCAAGGGCTGCCCCGGCGGGTTGCGCGCCGAGCTGTTCGACGGCACCGACACCGTGGCGCTGGTGTGGTTGGGGCAACGCCGGATTCCCGGCATCGACTCGGGCCGCACGCTGCGAGTCCGCGGCCGGCTCGGCACGCTGGAAAACGGCACCAAGGCGATTTACAACCCGCACTACGAAATTCAGCGGTGAAGCGCCTAGTGAACGGTGCGACAGACGCCAGTGACATGACGCCGGCAGCCGAGAGCGAAGCGCGGTCCGAGGCTGCACAGCCCACCCCGGCCGAGCGGGTGATGGCACAGCTGGGTGGCGTGTCCGGGATGATCTATTCCTCGCTGCCGGTGCTGGTCTTCGTCGGCACCTCGAGGCTGCTGGGCTTGGCGGCGGCGGTCGGCGCCGCCCTCGGCATCGCCACGCTCATCCTGCTGTGGCGGCTGATCCGGCGCGAGTCCGCGCAGCCGGCGGTGTCGGGACTCATCGGCGTCGTGGTCTGCGCACTGATCGCCTACATGCTGGGGCAGTCCAAAGGCTATTTTCTGCTGGGCATCTGGACGTCGCTGTTGTGGGCGGCGGTATTCGCGGTGTCCATCCTGATCCGGCGGCCGGTTGTCGGCTACATCTGGAGCTGGCTGGGCGGGCACGATCGAGCCTGGCGCGACGTCCGCCGTGCGGTCTACGCCTTCGATATCGCCACGCTCACCTGGGTGCTGGTCTTCGGCGCACGCTTCGTGGTGCAGCGAGTGCTCTACGAATCCGACCACACGGGCTGGCTCGTGGTGGCACGGATCGCGATGGGGTGGCCGCTGACCGCGGCGTCGGCATTGGTGACCTACCTGGCGATCAGGGTGGCGCAGCGCGCTCTGGAGACGACCAGCACCGTTACTGCAGAGGCAGCAACAGCTGGCGCAGCTCTTCCTCCACCTCGGTGACCGCCACAAACAGCAGCTCGTCACCGCCTTCCAGCGGCTCGTCGTCCTGCGGCACGATGACCCTGGTCCCACGCAGGATCGTCACCAACGCGGCGTCCCGCGGCAGCTGCAACCTGCGCACCGGCTTGCCGCCCCACGGCGTGTTGTCGGGCAGCGTGATCTCGACCAGGTTGGCCTGACCGTTCCGGAACTCCATCAGCCGCACCAGGTCTCCGACCGCGACGGCCTCCTCGATCAAAGAACACAACATCCGCGGGGTGGACACCGCCACATCGACGCCCCAGGCGTCGGTGAACAGCCATTCGTTGCGGGGATCGTTGACCCGGGCCACCACGCGGGGCACTGCGAACTCCGTCTTGGCCAGCAAGCTGAGCACCACGTTCGCCTTGTCGTCGCCGGTGGCGGCCACCACGACGTCGAATTCCTCCAGGCGTATCGACTGCAGCACGCTCATCTCGCAGGCGTCGCCGAGCCGCCAGTGCGCGCCCTTGATGGCGTCGACGTCGATGTGCTCGGGGTTGCGGTCGATCAGTGACACGTCGTGACCGTTGTCCACGAGTTCGCGGGTGACCGAGCGGCCGACCGCGCCGGCTCCGGCGACAGCTACCTTCATTAGCGCCACTCTCCCCCGCAAGCGGGTGGTACCCCCACAATCCCGGCTGCGGGGTCTTTATCGTCGTCGGCGCGTTTCATCGGCTAGAGGTCCTCTCCGGGCGGTAATGCCGCGATGGCCAATGCCTCAGCCACACGGCCTGATATGGCGGCGACATAGACCTGATCGCCGGCCTGGATGACCGTCTTCGGCTCGGGAAGCACGCCGGTACCGAATCGGATCAAGAACGCCACTCTTGCGCCGGTGGCCGTCTCCAGATCGGTGGCCCGGCGGCCCACCCAGTCCTCGTGCAGCGCGACCTCGGCGACGGCGACGGTCCCGGTCGGGTCTCGCCACTTGGTGGTCTCGGTATCCCGGGTGAGCGCGTTGAGCAGCCGATCGGTCGTCCACGGCACGGTGGCAATCGTGGGAATGCCGAGCCGTTCATAAACCTGGGCACGTTTGGCGTCGTAGATCCGCGCCACAACCCGCGGCACGAGGAAGATTTCCCGAGCCAGCCGGGCCGAAATAATGTTCGAGTTGTCGCCGGATGACACCGCGGCGAAGGCATCGGCCTCCTCGATACCGGCCCTGAGCAGCACGTCTCGGTCGAATCCGACACCGTGCACGCGCTCACCGGCGAAGTCCGGGCTCAGCCGACTAAACGCCTTGCTGTCACTGTCGATGACCGCGACGTCGTGGCCGAGCCGAGACAGCCCGTCGGCCACCGACGACCCCACCCGACCGCACCCCATCACAACCACTCGCACTTGCGGGTCCTCTCGGCGCGCGTGTTACTTGTCAGGCCCCACCGCTGTCAAGAGAACCGTACCGGCAGTCCCGGGTGGGCTTACTCTTGGCTCTCGTGTCCAAACTTTCGACTGCGGCGCGTCGGCTGGTTTTAGGTCGGCCGTTTCGCAGCGATCGGCTGAGCCACACACTGCTGCCCAAGCGGATCGCCTTGCCGGTGTTCGCTTCCGATGCGTTGTCCTCGGTGGCTTACGCCCCCGAGGAGGTCTTTCTGATGCTCTCGGTGGCCGGCCTGGCGGCGTACTCGTTGGCACCGTGGATCGGCGTCGCAGTGGCGGCGGTGATGCTGGTCGTGGTGGCCAGCTACCGGCAGAACGTGCATGCCTACCCCTCCGGCGGCGGCGACTACGAGGTGGTCACAACCAACCTGGGTCCCAATTCCGGCCTCACGGTGGCAAGCGCTTTGATGGTGGATTACGTTCTCACGGTGGCTGTTTCGACGGCTTCGGCCATGTCGAACATCGGGTCCGCCGTCCCGTTCGTTGCCGACCACAAGGTACTGTTCTGCGTGAGCGCGATCCTGCTGGTGATGGCGCTGAACCTGCGCGGTGTGCGCGAATCCGGGGTGGCCTTCGCCATCCCCACCTACGCGTTCATCCTCGGCGTAGGCATCATGCTCGGTTGGGGATTGTTCCGGATTTACGTGCTGGGCGAGCCACTACGGGCCGAATCCGCCGGTTTTGTGATGCATGCCGAGCGCAGCCAGATCGCCGGCTTTGCGTTGGTGTTCCTGGTGGCGCGGTCGTTCTCATCGGGCTGCGCGGCGCTGACCGGTGTGGAGGCGATCAGCAATGGGGTGCCGGCGTTTCGAAAACCCAAGTCGCGCAACGCGGCAACGACGCTGCTGCTGCTGGGCACGATCGCGGTGAGCCTGTTGATGGGCATCATCTTGCTGGCCAAGGAGACCGGGGTTCAGATCGTCGACGATCCCGCCACCCAGCTGAGCGGCATCCCACGCGACTATCAACAGAAGACTCTTGTCACTCAGATCGCGCATGCGGTCTTCGGCAGCTTCCAGATCGGGTTCCTGCTGATCGCCGTGGTGACCGCGCTCATCCTGGTGCTGGCGGCCAACACGGCGTTCAACGGGTTTCCGGTACTGGGCTCGGTGCTGGCCCAGGACAGTTACCTTCCCCGCCAATTGCATACTCGCGGGGACCGGCTGGCCTTCTCCAACGGCATCGTGTTCCTGGCGGTCGCGGCCCTCGCGGCGATCATCGCTTTCCAGGCGCAAGTCACCGCGCTGATTCAGCTGTACATCGTCGGGGTATTCATTTCGTTCACGCTGAGTCAAATCGGCATGGTCCGACACTGGACTCGGCTGCTGCGCAACGAGACCGATCAGGCCGTCCGCCGAACGATGATGCGCTCCCGGGTGGTCAACACGATCGGTTTCGTGGCCACCGGCACGGTGCTGTTCGTCGTATTGATCACCAAGTTCCTTGCCGGAGCGTGGATCGCTGTTGTCGCCATGACGTTACTTTTCGTCGTGATGAAGCTGATCCGCAAGCATTACGACACCGTCACCCAGGAACTGGAGCGGCAGGCCACCGACGACCATGAGGTTGTGTTGCCCAGCCGCAACCATGCCGTGGTGCTGGTGTCGAAGTTGCATCTGCCGACACTGCGCGCGCTGGCCTATGCGCGCGCGACGCGGCCCGATGCGCTGGAGGCCATAACCGTGAGCGTCGACGACGCGGAAACCCGTGAGCTGGTCCGCAGATGGGAAGACAGCGATATCAGCGTGCCGCTGAAGGTCATCGCTTCGCCGTACCGCGAAATCACGCGCCCGATACTGGATTACGTCAAACGCGTAAGCAAGGAATCGCCGCGCAGCGTGGTGACGGTCTTCCTCCCGGAGTACGTCGTGGGCCATTGGTGGGAGCACCTGCTGCACAACCAGAGCGCGCTGCGGCTGAAGGGCAGGTTGCTGTTCATGCCCGGTGTGATGGTGACATCGGTTCCCTGGCAACTTAATTCGTCGGAGCGGCTCAAGACGATGCAGCCGCACGCGGCCCCAGGCGATGCCCGTCGGGGGATCTTCGATTGACCCCTGAGTTCACCGCGGGGCCATCACCCGCTCTGGGGGAATTGACGTTGACCGTCGGTGCGCCGGCCAACGGGGGCAGCTGCGTGGCACGTCACGACGGCCGGGTGGTGTTCGTCCGCTACGCGCTGCCCGGCGAGCGGGTGCGGGCGCGGGTCACCGCAGATCGGGGCTCGTACTGGCACGCCGAGACGGTCGAGGTGATCGAACCCTCGGACGATCGCACCGCGTCGCTGTGTCCCATCGCCGGGGTGGACGGCGCCGGGTGCTGCGATCTGGCTTTCGTCGACCCGGCGGCGGCGCGTGTGCTCAAAGCCGAAGTGGTGTCCAATCAGCTTGCCCGTCTTGGCAATTACCACTGGCATGGGATCGTCGAACCGCTGTCGCCAGTCGGCCCGACCGGTTGGCGAACCCGGGTCCGGCTCGACATCGGCGCTGACGGGCGGGCCGGATTTCATCGCTACCGCAGCGATGAGCTGGTCGCCGATCTCAATTGCGGTCAGCTGCCGGCCGGGATGACCGACGGTGTGGCTTGCACCGAATGGCTGCCCGGCGCGCAACTGCACATCGTCATCGATGACGACGGTCAGCGGCATGTGGTCCGCACGGCGCGACAGGGCCGACGAACCTCGACCGAAGTGGTGGAGGGCAACTACCAAGGCGTACAGCGGGCGGGTCGGCACAGCTGGCAGGTACCGGTGACGGCCTTCTGGCAGGCCCACCGCGACGCGGCACGGACTTACAGCGAACTGGTCAGCGACTGGGCTCAACCGGGCCCAGGCATGACCGCCTGGGATCTCTACGGTGGCGTAGGGGTTTTCGCCGCGGTGCTCGCTGATGCGGTGGGGGAGTCCGGACGGGTGCTGAGCGTCGATAGCTCGCGGGCGGCGTCGCGGGCGGCGCGAGCCACGTTGGCCGATATCCCGCAGGTCAGTGTGATCACCGATTCGGTGCGCAGGGCGCTGACCGCTCAACGCGGCGGTGCCGATGTGGCCGTGCTGGATCCTCCGCGCGCCGGCGCCGGACGCGACGTGATCGACCTGCTGGCCGCGGCCGAGGTCCCGCGGGTGGTGCACATCGGTTGCGAGGCAGCGTCGTTCGCCCGCGACATCGGTTTGTACCGGAGTCACGGCTATGCGGTCAACAAGATTTCGGTGTTCGACTCGTTCCCGCTGACTCACCACATCGAGTGCGTCGCGCTGTTGACGCGTTGACGCGCAGGATCAAGCGAGGACGAAATACCGGAGCCACAAGTAGAGCGCGCAGAGCACGGTCGAAATCGTGGTGATCACCATGCCCTTGCGGGTGAATTCCCATAACGAGATGGGGTTCCCGGATCGCAACGCGATGCCGAGCATGACGATGTTGGCACTGGATCCTACGGCGGTCAGGTTGCCGCCCAAGTCGCCGCCTAACGCCAGCGACCACCACAGCACGTGGTGGTGCGAATGGCCCGCCATTGTCGAGGCCAGGTGGCTGACGATCGGCGTCATCGTGGCCACGTAGGGGACGTTGTCGATGAAACCGGACACCAGTGTCGAGACAACCAGGATCAGCATGGTAGCCAGCAAGACGTTGCCGCCGGTGAATTTGGCCGCCAGCTCGCCCAGAATCTTGATGACCCCGGTCTTGAGCAGGGCGCCGACCATGATGAACAGGCCGACCATGAACAGCAGGGTGTCCCATTCGACGTTGGACAGGTACTCGGACTGTTCCAGCCGGGAGGTCAGGATCAGAATACCGGCGCCCATCAGCGCCACCAGGGACGGCGCGATGTGGATCGCCGGGGCGAGGATGAACCCGACGAACACCACGACCATTACAACGCCGCATCTGATGAGCAGCCGTCGATCCCGGATGGTTTCGCGCTCTTGCAGCGACATCACGTCAGCAACTCGTTCGGCACTGACGGCCGAAAAGCCACAAAACATCAGCGGCGCCACGGCGAGCAGGACAAGCATCACAATGACGACGATCGGGGCCATGTTCGCCAGGAAGGCGTTGAAGGACAGGGCCTTACGGGCACCGATGATGATGTTCGGCGGGTCGCCGACCAATGTCGCCGCACCCCCGACATTGGAGGCGAACACCTCGGCCAGCAACAGCGGTACCGGATTGATGTCCAGCGCATCGCAGACCAGCAAGGTAACCGCGGCGATCAGCAACACCGAGACGACGTTGGGCAGCACTGCCGAGGCGAGCGCCATCACCAGCTCAACAGCCACATGATGCGCACTGGCGAGCCGTTGGCGCGTTTGACGGCCCAGATCGCGACGTATTCGAACACACCGGTCTGGCGCAGGACGCTGACGATCATCATCATCCCGAGCATCAGAAAGATGACATCCCAGTCGATTCCGTTGTCCTGGGAGTAGAACACGTCGGGAGAGTCCATCACCGGCAGGCAGATCATCAACCCGGCGCCCACCAGCGCGACCTTGGTCTGGTTGAAGCGCTCGCTGATGATGAATGCGTAGGCGACAACGAACACCGTGATCGCGTAGTACATCATTGGCGAGGCTCCCCCGAAGGCCCGATCAATCTTTGAGTGCTGCGGCCAGTAGGCGTGATGCGGTGATCACTCCGTGCAACCTTCTCTTTTTGACGACGGCGACCAGCGGACTACGCACGCGCGCCATCAGCTCGGCCACCTCGATGATGGTGTCGTCGGCGTCGACCACCGGCACATACTGACGTTGCTTGGGCAGCACGTCGCGAATCGTCTTGCCGTCCAGCTTCGCTGCGGCCTGGTCGGCCATCGATTCGGTGAACACGCCGGCCAGCCCTGGGTCTTCTTGCACGTAGCCGGGCACGATGAATCGGACGACCTGGGACGCCGGGAGGATGGCGTACGGTGTTTCGGACGTGTTGGTGACAACCACCAGTCCGTTCAGCCGGTGCTCGGCAAGCAAGCGGACCGCGTCCAGCGCGGGGGAGTCGATGTCGACGACTGGGAACTCCTCGACGATCTCCTCGGCGCGCACGCAGCCCATGATAAATTCCTCTGACGTTCCGGTGTAGGGGGTGCCGTGCTGCGCTGCGGGAGGTGGCGCGGCGGACTGGCAGGCCCTGGGTTAACAGCGCGGCTGGCTTGTGAAATCCTTTGGTGCGCTTGACTAATCGTCGCGGACAGGGTGCCGGTCGGCGAGGGTGACGAACAGTGGGGCTGTCAGATGCACGACAGTCATGTGGGCCCGGCCGCCGGCGTTGGATGGCGACCTTCACTTTGAATTAAGTTCGCGCAGTTGCTCATTGAGCGACCATTGGATGAATCGCCGGTCAGGTTCAAGTGAAGGCGAAGTAAACCAAGGGGCTAACTAGAATGCGCGATGGCGATCGCGGGGATGGTCTATGCCGTGCGGGGTGCACTTTGATCTTTCAGCGCGGCGGCCAGCAGGCGTGACGCGGTGATCACGCCGTGCAACTTGCCGTTTTTGACCACGGCGACCAGCGGACTTCGCAGGCGCGCCATCAGCTCGGCCACCTCGATGATGGTGTCGTCGGCGTCGGCCACCGGCAAGTGCTGGCGTTGCTTGGGCAGCACATCGCGGATCGTCTTATTGCCCAGCTTCTCCGCGGCATGGTCGGCCATCGATTCGGTCAACACCGCGGCCAGCCCGGGGTCGTCTTGCACATAGCCGGGCACGATGAATCGGACGACTTGAGAGGCCGGCAGCACGGCGTACGGCGTTTCGGACGTGTTGGTGACCACCACGAGACCGTTCAGCCGGTGCTCGGCAAGCAGGCGGACGGCATCAAGCGCATTTGAGTCGATATTCACGACCGGGAACTTCTCGTCAAGATCCTCTGCCCGCACACCGTCACAATACTTCCCGCGGAGAGCTCCGGTGATCATGTTCGGCGTTGGGGTTTTGTAAAGGCTCCGGGCCGATGCGGCCGATGGGTTGCACTCCCGACCCGCGGCCGACGGGCGGGCTAGCTGAACACGAAGTAGCGCAGCCACAGATAACCGACGGAAATCACCGCCGAGACCAGGGCCACTACCGCCCCTCTTTTGGTGAAATCCCAGAACGACACCGGGTTGCCGGAGCGTTGGGCAATCCCGACTACGACGATATTCGCGCTGGCCCCCACGGCGGTGAGGTTGCCGCCGAGGACGGTGCCCAGTAGCAGGGCCCACCACAGCACGCCCGAGTTGGCATGGCCGTGAATGGACGAGACGAACTCGCTGACGATCGGTGTCATCGTGGCGGCATAGGGAACGTTGTTGACAAACCCGCTGAACAGGAAGGACACCCCGAGGATCAGCATCGTGGTCAGCCATTCATTGCCGTGGGTCGCATGGCTGGCCGCATGAGCCAGGTTGTTGATGACGCCGGTCCTGACCAGGGCCCCGACCATGATGAACAGTCCCGCGAAGAACAGCAGCGTTTCCCACTCGACGCTGGACAGGTAGAACTCTCGGTCCAGGCCGGAGATCACGATCAGGATGCCGGCGCCGGTCATCGCCACCAGTGACGGCTCCATGTGGATCTCTTTGTGCGCGACGAACCCGGCGAACACCGCAAGCAGAACGATTCCGCATTGGATCAGCAGCTTGCGATCACGGATCGCTTCGGTCTCGTCCAGCGACATGACATCGGCGACCCGCTCGGGATCGACGGTGAAAGAGCCGGGAAATAGGCGCGGGATCAGCGCCAGCAGGGCGGCGAGCACGATGACCACCGCCGGCCCCATGTTGGCCAGGAACGAAATGAAACTCAGGTGGGCTCCGGTGCCGATGATGATCGTGGTCGGGTCACCGACCAGGGTGGCCGCGCCACCGATGTTGGCGGCGAACGCCTCGACGATGAGAAATGGCACCGGACTGACTGCCAGTCGGTCGCACACCAGCAGGGTGACCGGTGCGATCAACAAGACCGTGGTCACGTTGTCCAGGAAGGCCGACCCGACGGCGGTCACCAGCACCAGCAGGATCATGATCCGCAGCGGAGACCCCTTGGCGCGCTTGGCCGACCAGATCGCTATGTATTCGAACACCCCGGTCTGGCGGACCACGCTGATGATGATCATCATCCCCAGGAGCAAAAAGATGACATCCCAGTCGATCCCGGTGTCGCGCGAGTAGAAGACCTCATCGGAATTGATCACCGGCAAGAAGAACACGGCTGTCGCGCCGGCCAGCGCCACCATGGTCTTGTTGAAACGCTCCGTGGTGATCAACGCGTAGGCGACCACGAATACCGAGGCCGCATAGATGGCGTGAACGGTGTTCATCGGCTGTCCGGCCGTCGGGCGCGCACCTTGCTCAGCATGCGTGGCGAACCGGCGCTCAAGATTTGAGCGCCGCGGTCAATAGGCGTGACGCGGTGATCACGCCGTGCAGACTGCCGTTCTTGGTGACTGCGATCAGCGGACTTCGCAGCTGCGCCAACTGCGCGGCCACCTTGATGACGGTATCGCGGGCATCCGCCGACTTAATGTTGCGCAGGTAGTCGGGCAGCAGGTCGCCGACCGTCATGCCCGCCAAGTTCCGGGTGGCCTGGTCAGCGGTCGAGTCGCCCAGAACGCCCGCTAACGTCAGGTCATCCCGCACATAGCGCGGCAGGATGAATCGCAGGATTTCGAAGGCCGGGAGCACTCCGTACGGCTTTCCGGACGTGTCGGTGACCAGGAGTGCCGGCAGATTGTGCTCGGCGATCATGCGGGCAGCCTCGACTGCGTCGGAGTCGACGGACATGATTGGGAAGTCCTCGGCGATGTCCTCTGCACGCATATCGCGACGATCCGTCCATGTCATGAGCGCGGTCTCGTCGACCGTGCAAGTCATCGTCCACTCCTGAGTAGCAGGAAACGACGGCGACCAGGCTTCCCGGCACCGGGGCCTAACCTATCAGGCGCGCTTTCGCACCGCGCGCCGCCGGCTTCGCTGCGTACACTGGCTGAATGCTTGAACAGATCCGCGGGCCCGCCGATCTGCAGCACCTCTCGCAGGCGGACTTGCGTGATCTGGCCGCCGAGATCCGCCAGTTTTTGATCCACAAAGTCGCCGCAACCGGAGGCCATTTGGGCCCCAACCTCGGCGTCGTCGAGCTGACGTTGGCGTTGCACCGGGTGTTCGATTCACCGCATGATCCGATCATCTTCGACACCGGTCACCAGGCCTACGTGCACAAGATGCTGACCGGCCGCTCCACGGACTTCGAGACCCTGCGCAAAAAAGGTGGTTTGTCGGGTTATCCCTCCCGGGCCGAGAGCGAACACGACTGGGTCGAGTCAAGTCACGCCAGCGCGGCGTTGTCCTACGCCGACGGGCTGGCCAAGGCATTCGAGCTGACCGGGCACCGAAACCGGCACGTGGTGGCGGTGGTGGGCGACGGCGCGCTCACCGGCGGGATGTGTTGGGAGGCACTGAACAACATCGCGGCGGCCCACCGGCCGGTGGTGATCGTCGTCAACGACAACGGCCGCAGCTATGCCCCGACCTTCGGCGGCTTGGCCAACCATCTGGCCGCTCTGCGGCTGCAGCCCAGCTACGAGCACTTGCTGGAGCGGGGTCGTAGCGCGGTTCGCGGAATGCCGGTCGTCGGTGAATTCGCTTACCAGTTCATACACAGCGTCAAAGCCGGTGTGAAGGACGCACTTTCGCCGCAGTTGCTGTTCACCGACCTCGGGCTGAAGTACGTCGGGCCGGTCGACGGCCACGATGAGCATGCCGTGGAGACGGCGCTGCGCAGCGCGCGCGGATTCCGCGGCCCAGTGCTGGTCCACGTCGTCACCCTCAAGGGCCGCGGCTACGGCCCGGCCGAGGCCGACGAGGCCGAGCAGATGCATTCCTGCGGGGTGATCGACCCGGCGACCGGGATTGCCACCAAGGTCGCGGGACCAAGCTGGACGGCGACGTTCTCCGACTCGCTGATCGACTATGCGACCAAACGCCGCGACGTCGTCGCGATCACCGCTGCCATGCCGGGGCCCACCGGGCTGACGGCATTCGGGCAGCGTTTTCCGGATCGGTTGTTCGACGTCGGCATCGCCGAGCAGCACGCGGTGACGTCGGCGGCTGGATTGGCCATGGGCGGGCTGCACCCGGTGGTGGCGATCTATTCGACATTCCTCAATCGCGCGTTCGACCAAATCATGATGGACGTGGCGATGCATCAGCTGCCGGTCACGATGTTGCTCGACCGGGCCGGGATCACCGGCCCGGACGGTGCCAGCCACAACGGCATGTGGGATCTCTCGATGCTGGGCATCGTCCCCGGTATGCGGGTTGCCGCGCCCAGGGACGGCACAAGACTGCGCGAGGAGCTCGGTGAGGCGCTCGACATCGACGACGGTCCCACAGCGATCAGATTTCCGAAAGGTGATGTCGGCGAAGACATTCCGGCACTTCAGCGGCGCTCTGGTGTAGACGTGCTCGCGGTGCCCGCCGATGGGCTGACCGCCGATGTGCTGCTGGTGGCGGTCGGGGCGTTTGCGTCGATGGGCCTGGCGGTGGCCGAGCGGCTGCGCAACCAGGGCATTGGCGTGACGGTGATCGACCCGCGGTGGGTGTTGCCGGTTTCGGACGTGGTGGCCGAATTGGCGCTTACGCACAAGCTGGTCGTCACGATGGAAGACAACGGCGTCAACGGCGGTGTCGGCTCGGCGGTGTCAGCGGCGTTGCGGCGCGCGGAGATCGACGTGCCCTGCCGCGATGTCGGACTGCCGCAACAATTCTTCGATCACGCGTCGCGCGGCGAGGTGCTCGCCGACGCCGGTCTGACCGAGCAGGACGTCGCGCGCCAGATCACCGGATGGGTGGCTGCACTGGGCAACGGGGTCGAGTCCGCAGCAGAGATCAGCGAACAGCTGGACTAGCGACGCCGACTGTCAGGCAACGGGTTTCAACGCTGCGGCCAGTACCGGGACCACCAGCTCACGCTGCCAACCACGGGCCTGGCCGGCAGTCAGGAACTCGTCAATCGCCGTCGCCCGGTCCTCGACGTCCTCCCAATCCCAGCAGAGCCGTCGCACCAGGTCGGGCGAAACCAGGTTCTCGGTCGGCACCGAGACCTGTTGGGAGAGTTCGCGCAGCGCGGTGCGGGCCGCGTCCAGGCGCGCTGCGGCCTCTGGTCTGCGCTTGGGCCAGCGTGCCGGCGCCGGCGGCCCGTTGGGCGGTTCGGCCTCCTCCGCAGGACCGCGGTTCGCCCGCGCTGATTCCAGCGCAGCCAACCATGTCGCGGCGCTACGGCGCTGCCTGCGACCGCCGAATATCGGCAAGGCAAGCAGGTCGTCGAGGGTCTTTGGATCGGCGGTGGCGGCGTCGATGATCGCCGAGTCGGGCAAGATCCGCCCCGGCGCGATATCGCGGCGTTGGGCGATTTCGTCGCGCGCTGTCCACAATTCACGAACCGCGGCCAGGCCGCGCTGGTTGCGCACCCGGTGGATACCGGATGTGCGTCGCCAGCGATCCCGTCGAGTCGGTGGTGGGGCCTGGCCGACGGTCCGTAGATAGTCGAATTCCTCTGCGGCCCAATCGGTTTTGCCTTGTTCAGCCAGCACCCCTGCGATCGCGTCCCGTAGTTCGATGAGCACTTCCACATCGAGCGCTGCGTAGTTCAGCCACGCCGCTGGTAGCGGACGCTTGGACCAGTCGGCCGCGCCGTGCCCTTTGGCCAGACCCAGACCGAGCAGCCGTTGCGCCATGGCCGCCAGGTTGACCCGGTCGAAGCCGACCAACCGTCCGGCCAGCTCGGTGTCGTACAGCGCCGGGGGCCGCATGCCGACCTCGGCCAGACACGGCAGGTCCTGATCGGCTGCGTGCAGAATCCACTCGTCCTCCGCGAGCACCTCGGCGACGGGCCGCAGCACGCTCAGCGGGTCTCCGCCGTGGCTGACCGGATCGATCAGCACGGTGCCCGCGCGAGCGCGGCGGATCTGAATCAGATACGCGCGGTTGGAGTAACGGAACCCCGAGGCTCGCTCGGCGTCGACCGCGAACGCTCCATGGCCGCCGGCCAGCACGTCCGCGGCGGCAGCGATCTCGCGGGCAGTCGTCGAGAGGTCGGGCACACCGTCGGCGGGATGAAGCAGCGGCGTGACGTCTGGTTCCGTGCTTTCCGGCTGATCGTCTGCCGCTTGAGGCAGCTGGGAAGCCATCTCAGACGCGGGACCGCGTGCCCAAATCCGTCACCCCGACCGGCGGCAGCCCCGCGGCATGCTCGAGCACCTCGCAGAACGCCTCGACGTGTGTACCGATGTCCGGGGTGATCGCGGTCCAGGACGCGCGCAGCTCCAACTGGTGGGCGCGCGGCGGTCCGGAGATGTCCCCGTAGCGCACCGAGGTGGTGGCGGTGACCGTGCCGCCGAGCGCGGTCACGTGCTCGGCGCGGCTGTCCAGCGCTTCGACCAGCCAGCTCCAGGCCACTTCGGGCAGCAGCGGGTCGACGGCCTCGCTGGAGTCCAGGTCGGCCTGAATGTAGGCGACGAGCCGCATGGTGCCGTCCCAGGCATCGGCCCCATCCGGGTCGTAGAGCAGGATCAGCCGGCCGAACGCGTCACCGTCGGACTGCTCCGGCACAAGGTCGAGCTCGGGACGCTTGACCTCGGCGCCAAGCGCGTAGCTGTACGGCGCGAGACGCTGGGGCGGCCGGATGGGGCCCAGCTCGATCTCCGAACGCACGCTGGCACCACTCATCGCCTCGACCGCCTCGCGGAACGGGACCGGTTCGGCTGAGCTCACGAGCGCCGCTCCTCCTCATCCTTCCGCCCTGCGCCGTTGCAGGCGAAAATCACGACCTCTGACGCTAGACCTATCTGCGGACACGCGGAAAAAGGCGCGCCGTTTATCCCCGGCGGGGCGGGCGGCAACGCTGAGTTACTCGGCGGAGAAACGCGCCGGCCGCTTCTCCCGGTGGGCGGTCAGACCCTCCCGGACGTCAGGCCCGTCGAATCCAAGAAACTCCAGGCCAAGGGCGGTTTCGAAGGCCGGTGCGAACATCCGGTACCAGTGGTTGAGGCTGTGTTTGGTGAAGCGGATCGCCGACTGCGCCCCGTGTGCCAGATCCGCCGCGATGCGGGTTGCGGTGGCGAGCACATCGTCGTCGTCGACGCACATCGAGACCAGCCCGATCCGCTCCGCTTCCTCGCCGGATAGCGGCTCACAGGTGAGCAGGTAGTACTTGGCCTTGGCCATGCCGACGAGCAGCGGCCAACAGATGGCGGCGTGATCACCCGCGGCCACACCCAGCTTCGTGTGGCCGTCGATGATCTTGGCGGTTCGCCCGGCCACCGAGATGTCGGCGAGCAGCGCCACCACCAGGCCCGCGCCGACCGCCGCCCCGTGAATCGCCGAAATCACCGGCTTGTCGAAATTGACCATGTTGAGCACCAGATCGCGGGCCTCGCGCATGATGCGCAGCCGGTCGCTGAATTCACCCATGGTCTCGTCGATCAGGTCGAAGCTGCCCCCGGAGGAGAACGCTTTGCCTTCGCCGCGGACCAAGACGACGCGCGCATCCGGGTCGCGACCGATCGCCGGCCAGATGTCGGCGAGATCGCGGTGCATCTGCGGCCCGACCGAATTGAGCCCGGGAGCGTCGAGAACGACGTTCAGCACTCCGTGGTCGGCGCGTTCGATTCGCAGGCTGGGAAACTCGTCGTAGCTGACTGAGGGGTGACGAACTGGCATCCCGGCTCCTGACGACACATCGGCTGACGGACTTTGCACGACGACGTTACGCAGGTCTACCGCAGACTAGGCCGAGACTCCCTGGCGGACCGCTTCAACCGCTGGCCATGGCAGCATTGATGCTGATGACTACGCGTCGCACGCTTCCCGAATCGCCGTACCTGGCCGCGGCCGCCGGTCGCAAACCGCACCGGGTGCCGGTGTGGTTCATGCGGCAGGCCGGCCGATCGCTGCCCGAATACCGTGCGCTGCGGGCGGGTAAAAGCATGATGGCGGCCTGCTTCGACGCCGAACTGATCAGCGAGATCACCCTGCAACCGATACGCCGTCATGACGTCGACGCCGCGATCCTGTTCTCCGATATCGTGGTCCCGCTGCGCGGCGCCGGTGTCGACTTGGACATCGTCCCCGACGTCGGACCCGTCATCGCAGCGCCGGTTCGCACTGCTGCCGACATTGACGCACTGAAACCTCTTGAACCGCAACGTGTTCAACCGGTGTCGGAGGCGGTCTCGCTGCTCGTGCAGGCGCTGGGCGATGTTCCGCTGATCGGGTTTGCCGGGGCGCCGTTCACGCTGGCGTCCTACCTGGTCGAGGGTGGCCCGAGCCGCCACCACCCCCGCACCAAGGCGATGATGCTGGCCGAACCGACCTGCTGGCATGCACTGATGGAGAAGCTGACCGACCTCACCGTCGAGTTTCTGCGGGTTCAACTCGACGCTGGGGTGGATGCGATTCAGGTATTCGACTCGTGGGCGGGCGCGCTGTCGCTTGCCGACTACCGTCGATATGTATTGCCGCACAGCGCGCGGGTGTTCGACACACTGGCCGACCGCGGCGTTGCGATGACACACTTCGGGGTCGGCACCGCCGAACTGCTGGGCGCTATGTCGGCCGCTGGCGCGCCGGTGGTCGGCGTTGACTGGCGGACCTCGTTGGTCGACGCCGCGGCCCGAGTCGAGACCGGAACGGCACTGCAAGGCAACCTCGATCCGGCGGTGCTGCTGGCAGGCTGGCCGGCGGTGGAGCGGGCCGCGCGCGCGGTGGTCGACGACGGTCGACGGGCCATCGACGCCGGCGCGGCCGGGCACATTTTCAACCTCGGGCACGGGGTGTTGCCGGAAACCGATCCCGGTATTCTCACCGACCTGGTGTCTCTGGTCCACTCGCTATGACGTCCGGTGCTTGCTCGTATTGTGTTGTCGGCGGGGGCATCTCGGGCCTGACGGCGGCCTACCGGTTACGGGTGGCCGTCGGTGACGAGGCGAGCATCACGCTGTTCGATCCGGCTGACCGGCTCGGCGGGGTGCTGCGCACCGAGCGCGTCGGCGGGATTCCCATGGACGTCGGCGCCGAGGCGTTCGTGGTACGCCGCCCCGAGATGCCGTCGCTGCTCGCCGAACTGGGCCTGGCGAACCGGCAAGTCGGTACCACCGGAGCGCGCCCGCTGATCTACAGCCAGGAACGGCTGCATCCGCTACCGTCAGCCACGCTCAACGGCATTCCGTCGTCTGCGGAGTCAATGGCCGGTCTGGTGAACGATGCCACCCTCGCGCGTATCGCTTCCGAGCCGAGTCGTCCGTTTCGCTGGCAGCCCGGCGGCGATCCCGCCGTGGCCGACCTGGTGGCAGACCGGTTCGGCGAGCAAGTGGTGGCCCGGTCGGTGGATCCAATGCTCGGCGGAATTTACGCGGGATCGGCCGCGACGATCGGACTACGCTCGGCCGCCCCGACCCTGGCTGCCGTTCTGGACGCCGGCGCCGCCCACCTGACCGACGCGGTTCGCCAGGCGCTCATGAGCGTCACCGCCGGCCCGGTATTCGGCGCGGTGGGCGGCGGCTACGCGGTGCTGGTCGACGAGCTGGTCCTGCGCAGCCGGCTCAATTGGGTACAGGCGGCGGTGGCAGGGATCGAGGCCACTGAAGCTCCTGCGCGTGGCTGGACGCTGCGCGACGACGCCGGTTCGCACTGGCGCGCCGACGCGGTGGTCTTAGCCGTCCCGGCTGCCCGCCTGGTCGGGCTCGTCGAGGGCATCGCACCGCGCACCGCCGCTGCGGCCAGCCGCATCGTCAGCGCCTCCTCGGTGGTGGTGGCGCTGGCCGTGCCGCGCGGTATCCGCTTCCCGCAGAGTTCGGGCGTGCTGGTCGCCAGCGGAGAACGGTTGCGCGCCAAAGCAATCACGTTGTCGTCGCGGAAATGGGGACGGCGGACCGACCTGGAGCTACTGCGACTCTCGTTCGGGCGCTTCGGCGATGCGCTGGCCAGCCGGGCGTCCGACGACGAGCTGCTGGCGTGGGCGATACAGGACCTGGGCACCGTTTTCGGGCTGACCGTCGACCCGGTGGATGCCTGCGTGCAGCGCTGGCCGGACGCGATGCCGCAGTACGGGCCCGGCCACCGCGACCTGGTCGCGGAGCTGCGCGCCGGCCTGCCGCCGACGCTGGTGGTGGCGGGTAGTTATCTCGACGGGATCGGGGTGCCGGCGTGCATCGCCGCGGCCGGCCGAGCGGTCACCGGCGCGATCCGGGCGGTCGAAAACCCCGTGGCACGATAGTTCTCATGACCCGCTTGGACTACGACGCGCTCAACGCCACCGTTCGCTATTTGATGTTCTCGGTGTTCTCGGTTCGCCAAGGGGCACTTGGCGCAGAAGGAGAGGCCCGTGGGACCGTCATCGACGACACCGCGACCTTCCTCAAACAGCGGGAGGAGCGCGGCGTTGTGGTGCGCGGTCTTTATGACGTCGCGGGCCTGCGGGCAGACGCCGATTTCATGATCTGGACGCACGCCGAAACCGTTGAATCGCTGCAGGCGACCTACCAGGATTTCCGGCGCACCACCGCGCTGGGCCGGGCGTGCACGCCAGTGTGGAGCAGCGTCGCGCTGCACCGTCCGGCCGAGTTCAACAAGAGCCACATCCCGGCATTCCTGGCCGGCGAGGAACCGGGTGCATACATCTGCGTCTACCCGTTCGTGCGGTCCTATGAGTGGTATCTGCTGCCCGACGAGGAGCGCCGCCGCATGCTCGCCGAACACGGCATGGCGGCCCGCGAATACAAGGATGTCCGGGCCAACACCGTGCCTGCGTTCGCGCTTGGCGACTACGAATGGATCCTGGCCTTCGAGGCCCCTGAACTGCACCGCATCGTCGACCTCATGCGCGAGTTGCGAGCCACCGACGCTCGCCGGCACACCCGCGAGGAGACGCCGTTCTTCACCGGGCCGCGGGTGCCGGTCGAGCAGCTGGTGGCGTCGCTGCCATGATGATCCCGAGCCCGTCAGGTCGTTGCATCGCCGATAGTTCACGTTATATCGTTAAGCCATGAATCAGCCAGCACAGGTCGACCCCAGCCGCTTTGAAGAGATGTATCGCGACCAGCGGGTTTCGCACGGCTTGCCGGCCGCCACACCATGGGACATCGGCGGCCCGCAGCCCGTCGTACGGCAACTTGTCGCACTGGGGGCGATCAAGGGCGAGGTTCTCGACCCGGGTACCGGTCCGGGTCACCATGCCATTTACTACGCGTCACAGGGCTATTCGGCGACTGGCATCGACTCCTCACCAGCGGCA
>NZ_JBKQTQ010000296.1:0-4134 GCF_052143115.1 Mycobacterium sp. | reverse complement strand
GTGTTCAGCCGCGAAATCTTGCAGTTCATGCGCGATCTGGACACCAAGGAGATCCACGGCTACGAACCGAACTTCGGCTATCGCGTCTACACGGAGAAGGCGATCGAGATGGTGGGCGCATCGGTTGGACTCCCGTCCAACGGCCACGGCGCCACGGAGTCCACGCCTGCGAGCACGCCGGAAAAACCGTCGAAGAAAAAGCCGGCGAAGCGCGGTGGGAACGGTCGCGACAGCAACGTTCCCGAGGTAGGCCAGGACGAGCTGCTCGGCCAGCAGCAGCCCGGCGACGCGGTGCAAGCCGACACGGGCTCCTAGCGCCGACTAGCGCCGACCGTGGATAACCGTGGTTCCACGCCGGAGTTGACACCTGTAACGTCCGTCGGCATGGACAACATCAGGGGTAAGACCATCGTGATCACCGGTGCTGCCCGTGGCATCGGGCATGCCACCGCCAAAGCGCTGTTGGCGCGGGGTGCGCGGGTGGTCATTGGCGACCGGGACGTCGACCTGCTCGAGAGCGCAGTCGCCGGCATGAGCAATCTCGGTTCGGTGTCGGGTCATCCACTCGACGTCACAGACCGAGAATCGTTCGCGGCATTTCTCGACAAGGCCCGCGCCGATGGGGGCGGGCACATTGACGTGCTGATCAACAACGCCGGCGTCATGCCGGTAGGGTCGTTTCTCGAACAGTCGGCGCAGGCGATCCGCTCATCGATTGAGGTCAACTTCTACGGCGTGCTCACCGGCTGCCAACTGGTGCTGCCGGAAATGGTGAAGCGTCGAAGCGGACACATCATCAACATCGCGTCGCTGGCCGGCATGGTCGCGGTACCGGGCCAAATCATCTACGCCGGAACGAAATTCGCCGTGGTGGGGCTGTCCACGGCGATGGCAGACGAATTCGCCCCACACGGCGTCAAGGTCACCGCGGTGCTGCCGACGTTCACCAACACCGAACTGATCTCGGGAACCTCGCCGTCCGCCGCGCAGAAGCCGGTGGAGCCCTCTGAGATCGCCGCGGCGATCGTCAAGGTGCTCGACAAGCCGAAGACCCAGGTGTCGGTGCCCGGTTGGGGGCGGTTGTTCGCCGTTGCGGCCATGCTGTTGTCGGACCGGCGTCGCCGCTGGCTCAACAAGAAGATGGGCAACGACACGGTCTTCCTCAGCCTGGACAGCACGGCGCGCCGGGCTTACGAAGACCGCGCGCAGCACGCGACGGGCGTCGTCGAGCACAAGGATTGATTAGCGCCCGCGGGGGACGTACATAATCACGCCGACGCCGGCCAAACAGACGGCGGCGCCGATGAGGTCCCACCGGTCCGGCCGAAACCCGTCCAGCGCCATGCCCCAGGCCAGCGACCCGGCCACGAACACACCGCCGTAAGCGGCCAGAACGCGACCGAACTGGGGATCGGCTTGAAAGGTGGCGACGAAGCCGTAAGCACCCAAAGCGATCACGCCCAGGCCGGCCCAGATCCATCCCCGATGCTCGCGGACACCTTGCCAGACCAGCCAGGCGCCGCCGATCTCGAACAGCGCAGCGATCGCAAACAGCAGGATCGATCTGGCGACACTCACCTCGATCGGCCTTAACCGGCCGTCGAGGAGGTCAGCATTCTGATGGTCTGAGATTCATCACCCTGGAAAGCCGTTCCATCCGGCCGCAGCAGATCGTGGAACCAGACTGTCGGAATCGACGTGTACGGGTGATCCCAGGAGTCCCACGGAAAGTAGGTCTGGGTTTTTCCGGCGACCAGGCCCCAGTTGATTGCACCAACGTTGTGCCGCTTGGCAATTGGCAGGATGCTCTCGACGGTGCTGCCCTTTGGCCGAGCCATGTACTCGGTGCACAGGATCGGCCGGCCCTGCGGGGCAAGCTCGGCGATCCGGGACTCGAAGGTCGCCGGTTCGGCGTAGGAGTGGAATGTGATCACGTCGGAGTTGGCCAGCTGGATGCCGGCGATTGTGCTGCGGCTCGCGGGATCTGCCCATTCGCCGTCCCACACACCACTGGTCAGCGGTTGACGGGGATCGACCGAGCGTGCCCACGCGAACACCTGCGGAAGCAGCTCCGCGACGCGTTCCAGCTTGTCGGACCGCTCGACGTTGCGGTACTGGTTCGCGGGATTGTCAGGTTCATTCCATAGGTCCCAACCCAAAACCCGTTCATCATTACGGAATTGAGTCAGCACGCCCGTCACATAGTCCTGCATCACGCGGGTGTAGCGGGGATCGTCGATGCGTTCAGCGCCGGGACTCTGCACCCATCCCGAGTTGTGCACCCCGGGAGTTGGCGCGTGCTGACGACCCAGCCTGGGCAACGGATCCCAACACGAGTCGAACAATACGAAGAGTGGCTTGATCCGATGGCGCGCCGCGATGCCGACGAACTGCGCGAGACGTGATTGGAAGCCGCGGGAATCCTGCGCCCACAGTTGATCATGCAGGAAGACCCGCACCGTGTTGAGCCCGTGGAAGCGGGCCCAGCCTAGTTCGGCGTCGATGCGCCGAGGGTCGTAAGTGCCGACCTGAAACATCTCGAGCTGGTTGATCGCATTGGAGGTGATGAAGTTGGCGCCGACGGGCCAACCCTGCGCTTGATACCAACTGTTGGCGCGGTCAGGTGACCACCGACTGGGTTCGGCAGAGGCGCGAGGCGGCTCCGCCGAGGCGCGAGGTGATTGGGCCAGAGCCGCGCCCGCTGCCAGCAGCAGCGGTAGCTTCAGAACCGTACGGCGGTACACGAAATGACGATAAGTTGGCCAAGGCGCTGTTCCCGGTATTCACTCAGCGCGTCGCGCTACTTTGTTGCGGGAATTGTTATCTCGTCGTCACCAAGGGCACTTGGCGGACGCTCGGCGTGTTGACATCGAGCGCCGCGGGTGAGCTGTTACAGTCCGAGATCAGGGGGCTGCTCATCACCCAACGGCAAGCATCCGCTCCAGGGTTAGCGCCTGAGCGCCAGCCAATACTGAGGTTTGTGCAGACGTGGCGATCATCGCCCAACGTCCGGGTACGACGGCGATCTCCTCACATGGCTGTTCCGCAGTTGAGAATTGCGACAATAGCGAGCGGATCTTCTCCGCACTCGCCGTAGCGCCCGGGACGAGAACGCGGGTTGCAGCCCCCACACCGACCGCAGGATAGCGCGCCATGAACTCGCGCAAAAACAAGGCACCCGTTACTTTCGGATTGATGTCCTGGACCGCGGCCACGACGGCATCGCCAAACTTTCCGCCTAAGGTGCCGATGGCAAAGTCAACCCCACAGTGCAGCAAGCCCAGCCGCTGAGTCAGGCCGCCCATCGCGTTTCGCAGCTTCGTGTACACGGCCTTTTCCAGTCCGAGGGCCTCCCAATCTGCCGCGCCCACAAAGATGTTGCCCTTCCAAGCAGTGCCACGCATGAATTGAAGGGTAAGTCCGTCCAACAACTTGCCTGACCGTACGTGAGCTGACGGCGTGGTCAAGACTTGCTCGCCGCCGACGTGTCTCTCTAGGTAACCAACGTGAGCCTCGAGGACCTGATCGCCGCCCAAGTTCCACGCTTTGGTTGCGAGGTCTTCCAGCCGGCGAGTGTCATCGAGCTCAATGTTGGCGACGATGCGACCGCCGTTTCCGCCGTCGGATGGTTTCAGGCAGCCCTGCGACAGCTCGTAGCGTTCCTTCAGCAGCATGCTCGCGCGCACAAGATCATGACTGAAGTCGCGGCGGCTTTCCTGCCACGGGACCGTATAGCCCGGTATTACTGGAAGTGTTGTCCGCAGGGCGTGAAACGCCTCGCTCGCCCGATGCTCCTGGTCGAGTACGAGCTGGGCCGGCTGGTTGGACACGTCGCCGTTGAGGCGGAGCGCGGACTCGACCGTCGGATGCAGCATACGCTTACCGTTCCAGGCTCCGAGACGAGAGTTGTTGGCGTCCACATGAATTCGCTGAAGACCGGCCGCCCGCGCCAACCAGGTAACAAATATTTGGAACTCGGGTTCGAAGTCGTACGGAGACAACACAGCCGAAGGTCGTTCGCGCAGAATCTGGATCATCTGAGCTATCACGGGATCGCGGTCGCCGGCATCGACCGCCCGCCGCAGCAGCGCGTGAGACATGTAGTAGTAGTCGGTATCCGGGAGCGTCAAGCGC
>NZ_JBKQTQ010000295.1:0-11631 GCF_052143115.1 Mycobacterium sp. | reverse complement strand
ATTCTGCGGGCCGAGATCACCGCGTCATTGGGGATGAGTGAGCCCAGTGCCGGTTCGGACCTGGCGTCGCTGCGCACGAAGGCGGCTCGTGACGGCGATGACTTTGTGGTCAACGGCCAGAAGGTCTGGACATCAGGCGCACACGACGCCGACGTGCTGCTGACATTTGTGCGGACCGATCCAGATGCGCCGAAGCACAAGGGGATTAGCGTGCTGCTGATCCCGACCGATACGCCCGGCGTGGTGCGCCGACCGTTCCCGTCCATCTGCGGGCAGGAGGACCTGGACTTCAACGAGGTGTTCTTCACCGACGTGCGAGTGCCCGCCGAGAACCTGGTCGGCCCGCTGAATCAGGGCTGGCGGGTGGCCAACGGGTCACTGGGCCACGAACGCACAATGATGTGGCTGGGCTTCGCCGATCGGCTGGACAATGTCCTCGCCGACTTCCATCCCACCAACGCGCTCGAACGTGACCAGTACGCCACTACGCTGATGGACTTTTCTGCGCTGCGCCTGCTCGGGTCGGTGGCCCTGGCCCGCGCCGCCCGCGGGGAAGAGGATGTGCCGGCCCTATCGGTACTGAAGTTACTTGGCTCCGAAGCCGAACGGCAAGCATGCGAAAACGCTTTGCACGCAGCAGGATCCGACGGGTTGATGCATCCCGCGCTGACCGGTCGGTACGAGCCGATGAACCTCGACCACTACTTCGGCAGCTGGTTCGAGCGCTACGCTCGCAGCTTCTCGGGCACCATCGCCGGCGGCACCTCCGAGATCCAGCGCAACATCATCGCCCAGCGAGTGCTTGGATTGCCGACCGGCTGACCGGTGGCGCGAGCAGACGTAAAGGCCCCCAACACGCCGATGTGAAAGGGGCTTTTGCGTCTGCTCGCCGAACCAGCCCGCTCAGTCGATGACGGCGGCTTCCTTGCGTTCGGTGATGGGCCTGGCCAGCTCCTGCTCGTCGCAGATACGTTGCAGCTTCTGCAGGGTTTCGTCGAGACCGGCGCCGAGGCGGGGGCCGGGGGAGAAGGTGGCCGGCAGGTGTCGCATGCCCTGGATGACGCCGATGGTCTCGTAGTGGACGGTGCCCTCGGGGTCGCAGTTATAGTCCGGCATCCGGTCAAGCACCGCGGTGAGCATGGACTTGAACACGGTGCGGGCCACGTTCGAGCCGATGCAGCGATGCACGCCGAGGCCGAAGCTGAAGTGGCGGTTGCCTTTACGGTCCATGATGATTTTGTTGGGCTCGGTGAACACCGACGGATCGCGATTGGCCATCGCCCAGGAAATCCACAACCGCTCGCCCTCTTTGAACTGTGTTCCTTCGATCTCGACGTCGTCGGAGAAGGTCCGTCCGTCGCCCGGGGCCGGGGTGAAGTACCGCAGGAATTCCTCGGTGGCCGAGTCAAGCAGGGTGTCCCGCTCGCGGCTGAGCAGCTCGCGCTGATCGGGGTGCTGGGAGAGCCATTCCATCGAGTGGGCGGTCAACGCCGTGGTGGTGTCGAATCCGCCGCCGATGACCAGTCCGAGGTTGCCCATGATCTCCAGGTCGGGAGCGGGCTCCCCATCGATCCGCATCTGGATGAGCGCGTTCACGATTCCCGGCCGCGGGTTCTCCCGGATCTCGATCATGTTGTTCAGCAGATCCAATCCCATCTGCCGATGCATGGCGACAATGCGGTCGATGTCCGGGGAGTGCTCCGGGGTGTAGACCGAGGCATGGACCGGCTCGCTGTAGATCGCCCAATTCTTCAGTGGGATACCCAGCATCGCCAGCGTCAGCACTGCCGGCACGATGTTGGCAAGATCGTCGACGAAGTCGATGCGGCCTTCCTCGATCTTTTCGTCGAGGCACGCGCGGGTCACGTCGTCGATGAAAGGCGCCCAGCGCTTGACCGCGGCCGGTGACAGGTATGGGTTGAGCTCGTTACGATAGACGCGGTGCTCAGGATCGTCCATCTCCAGGATGCCGCCTCGCACACCGCTCGCACGTTTGGCTTTCGGGATCGAAATACCTTGGTAGCCGCGACGTTCGCCGTTGATGTCGTGATCGTTGGAGACGGCCGGGCATCGGGCGAGCTCGAACACCGCCTGGCTGCCGCCGGCGACCCAATGGCCCTCGTAGGTGTCGGTCCAAGCCACCGGGCACTTGGCGTGGATGTCCTCGGTGATTTGCTCGAACTGGGTTCGATATTCGGGAGTGTGCCGGTCGAAGTGATACCGGTTCTTCTTCCGATCGCTGTTGCTCACGATGTCGTCGATGCTCACGATGTGGACTCCGTAATCGTGATGGCTTGTTCCGGGCAGGACTGAGCGGCTTCCCGGACGACGTCTTCCTGGTCAGGCGGAACGTCTTCCGAGACTGCCGACGAATGACCTTCGATGTCGTCAAGCACAAAAGAATCCGGCGCGATCATCGAGCACAGCGTGTGCCCTTGGCAGCGATCCGAATCAACCCGAACTTTCACAACTTTCCCCTACGTGCGGTAGTCGTACCACTTGAGGTATCCGCCCGCGTCGACACGAAGCTGCATACCTGCCCCAACAGATTGTCCTCTCAGGTGTTTCGGCCGCCGTTGACGCCGAGTATCTGCCCGGTGATGTAGCCAGCTTCCTCGGAGACCAGGAAGGCGCAGGCCGCGGCGATGTCTTCCGGTTTACCCATCCGGCGCACCGGCGTTGCGGCGATGGTCTTCTCGATGTCGCCGAGGTGGCCGTTTTCCTCGGCGCTCCGCAGCATCGGGGTGTCGATGAAACCGGGCGGTACAGCGTTGACCGTGATGCCGTTCGGCCCGTACTCCAGGGCCAGCGATTTGGTGAGCCCGTTGACCGCGGATTTGGCCGCCACGTAGTGAGCCATGTACGGAGCGCCGGAGTGGGTGCTGGACGAGGAGATGTTGACGATGCGACCCCAGCCGGCCTCCAGCATGTCGGGTAGCACCGCCTGGATCATGTGGAAGACCCCGTTGAGGTTGACGTCGATCAGCCGCTGCCATTCCGCGAACGCGATGTGGTTGAAGCGTTTGAACCCGTCCAGGCCGGCGGCGTTGACCAGAACGGTGATCGGGCCCAGTTGCTCGCGGACGGCCGCGAGCGCAGCGTCGACTTGCGAACGGTCGGTGACGTCGGCGGTGAACGCGAATTGCGTCTCGGACGGCTTGAGGTCGACGGTCGCGACTTGGTAGCCGTCTTTACGGAGCCGCTCAGCGACAGCCAGGCCGATTCCGGAACCGCCTCCGGTGACGACGGCCGTTGTCACGCGGCGACCCCGTCGAAGACCGTCTCAGGCACAAAGAATCTCCCTTCCAATTATGAGAACCTTACTCTCACATTACACAGGCTCGCAAGGCGGCCGAGAAACCCCATTCTTCCTGCGAAGACACTGTGAATTCGGGGCGGTTTAACCCTCTCCGAGCATGGCAGTCTCGTTTCTTGCGTTTGGTTGAATTCTCGTTCGCGGAATGTAAGATTCGCCCGGGATGAGAATGAAATTATCCACATGTCGAGGAGCCGTTGCGGTGTCTGTTCAGGGAGTCGCCTGATGAGACCGCTGGAAGGCATCCGCGTTCTCGAGGTCGCCATGTACGGGTTCGTCCCGTCGGCGGGTGCGGTGCTGGCCGAGTGGGGTGCAGACGTCATCAAGGTCGAGCACGCGGTGACCGGTGACCCGCAGCGCGGCCTGCGGCAGACCGGCTTGCTGCGCGTCGAGGGCGACCCCAACCCGAACATCGAGCACGCCAACCGGTGCAAGCGCAGCCTCGGCCTGGACATGTCGGTGCCTGAAGGCAAGGAAGTGCTCTACGAGCTGGCTCGCCGCTCGGATGTCTTCTTGACCAGCTTCCTGCCGGGACACCGGAAGAAGTTCGGCATCGACGTCGACGACATCCGCGCGGTCAACCCCAACATCGTTTATGCCCGGGGCAGCGCCTTGGGCCCGCGGGGCGCCGAGTCGGAAAAAGGCGGCTATGACATGACCGCGTTCTGGTGTCGAGCCGGAACCGCCGCGACCATCACCCCGCCCGGGATGGAGGGCATGATCGCGCCGCCCGGACCGGCCTACGGCGACACCATCTCCGGCACCAACCTCGCCGGCGGAATCGCGGCGGCACTGCTCAAACGCGAGCGGACCGGTGAACCGTCGGTCGTGGATGTCTCGTTGCTGGGCAGCGGCCTTTGGTCGCTGGGCCACACCGTGGCGTTGACGGTGCATCTCGGCCAGCGTATGGAGGCGTTCCCGCCCGGGGTGCACGGCTCGCCGATCAACCCGCTGGTGGGGCTGTATGCGACATCCGACGGCCGCTATATCTCCTTTGTGATGATGCAGGCCAGCAAGTTCTGGGCCGACGTGTGCCGGCACATCGACCAACCTGAACTGGCCGACGATACTCGGTTCGACACCGATGAGAAGATCGCCGCCAACACCGCGGAGGCGGTGCAGATCCTGACCAAGGCGATCGGTACCCGCAGTCTCGCGGAATGGAGTGAACGCTTCGCCACGCTGGCCGGGCCGTGGGCGCCGGTGCAGGACACCTTGCAGGCGGCCAACGACGCCCAGATCCGGGCGAACGAATACGTGGTGCAGGCAGGCGAACTCGAGCTGGTCGCCAACCCGGTGCAATTCGATGTGGCCGCACCCGAGTCGGGGCCGGCTCCCGGGTTCGCCGAGCAGACCGACGAAATCTTGCTGGAGCTCGGATTCGACTGGGACCGCATCATCGAGCTCAAAACTGTCGGTGCCGTCACTTAATTCGGAGGTCCCTCGGTTGTGCATTTTCGCTCCCGCCGCACGCGGCATGAGTCATAATCGCCGGACACTTCAACAAGTGGGGTTTGTTCGGCCCGCGTTGCTCGGGTGCGCCAACTCACGCGGACAACACGGAGGAACTGGCGTGAGGATGGCAGGCACCGATGGCGACTAGGGGGGCGGAGCGCTGGTCCTCAGGTATCAGCTGGCCGGCTGGCTTGTCTGGGGCCATGCAGGGCGTCGGCGGGCTGTTCGCGATGAGTGCAGACGCGGTCAGATTCGCGTTTCGCAGACCGTTTCAGGCACGAGAGTTCCTGGAGCAGTCCTGGTTCATCGCGCGCGTTGCATTAGTTCCGACGTTCTTGGTCGCGATCCCGTTCACGGTTCTGATCAGCTTCATTCTCAACATCCTGCTGCGCGAATTGGGCGCTGCGGATCTGAGTGGTGCGGGTGCCGCGTTCGGCGCGGTCACTCAGGTCGGCCCGCTGGTGACGGTGTTGATTGTGGCCGGCGCCGGTGCGACGGCGATGTGCGCGGACCTCGGCTCGCGCACCATCCGCGAAGAGATCGATGCGATGGAGGTGCTGGGCATCAACCCCGTCCAGCGGTTGGTGACGCCCCGGATGCTCGCGGCCGGTCTGGTCGCGCTGTTGCTCAACAGCCTGGTCGTCATCATCGGGATCGTCGGCGGCTATGTGTTCTCGGTGTTCGTGCAGGACGTCAACCCGGGCGCGTTCGCCGCGGGGATCACGCTGCTGACCGGGGTGCCCGAGGTGATCATCTCGTGCGTCAAGGCGGCACTGTTCGGCATCATCGCCGGCCTGGTGGCGTGTTACCGCGGGCTGACTGTCCGCGGCGGCGCCAAGGCGGTGGGCAACGCCGTCAACGAAACTGTGGTGTACGCGTTCATGGCGCTCTTCGTCATCAACGTGGTGGTCACCGCGATCGGCATCCGATTCACGACGAAGTGATGGGAGACATGCCGTGACGTTGACAAAGACGCTGAGAGCTACCTATCCCCGGGCGTTCCGGGTGCTCGGCCAATGGCGCAGACCCGTCGGCACGCTGAGCTCGATCGGCGACCACACCGTGTTCTACGGCAGGGCGATGGCTGGCATACCTTTCGCGGTCACCCACTACGGCCGGGAGATCATTCGTCTAGTCGCCGAAATCAGCATGGGCGCAGGAACGTTGGCGATGATCGGCGGAACGGTCGCGATCGTCGGTTTCCTGACGCTGGCCGCGGGCGGTACGCTCGCGGTTCAAGGGTATAGCTCGTTGGGCAATATCGGCATCGAAGCGCTGACCGGGTTCCTGGCGGCATTCATCAACGTCCGTGTCGCGGCGCCGGTGGTCGCCGGGATCGGCTTGGCAGCCACCTTCGGTGCCGGTGTGACTGCGCAATTGGGCGCCATGCGGATCAGCGAGGAAATCGATGCGTTGGAAGCCATGGCGATTCGACCGATCTCCTACTTGGTCAGCACCAGGATCGTCGCGGGGCTGCTCGCGATCACGCCGCTTTACAGCATTGCCGTCATTCTGTCGTTCCTGGCAAGCCAATTCACCACCGTTGTTCTGTTCGGCCAATCGGGTGGCCTGTATAACCACTACTTCAATACCTTCTTGAACCCGATCGACTTGTTGTGGTCGTTTTTGCAGGCCGTCTTGATGGCGCTCGCCGTCCTGTTGCTGCATACGTATTACGGGTATTTCGCATCAGGTGGACCGGAGGGCGTCGGGGTGGCAACGGGCAATGCGGTCCGCACCTCGCTCATCGTCGTGGTGTCGGTTACGCTGCTGATCTCGCTCGCCATTTACGGCTCGAACGGAAACTTCAACCTCTCGGGATAGGGACAGGACAGGAAAAAGCTCGATGGAACACACTGGGATACGCGCACTGACGGGTCTGGCGACCGTGGCTATTATCGCCGCGATCGTCGCCGTCGCTGTGGGCTTGTTCCGGGGCAGCTTCACCGAAACCGTGCCGGTTACCGTGCTCTCGTCGCGGGCCGGTCTGGTGATGAACCCGGACGCGAAGGTGAAGATGCGCGGCGTGCAAGTAGGGAAGGTCGATTCGATCGAGTCGCGCCCGAACGGACAAGCGGTTCTCCACTTGGCGATGTATCCCTCGGACGTGCATCTGATTCCGGCCAATGTGCTCGTCGACCTCACAGCGCCAACGGTTTTCGGCGCCAAGTACGTCGACCTGGTACCGCCGGCGCAACCGTCAGCGCAGTCCCTGCACGCCGGTCAGGTACTCGATAGCCAACACGTCACGGTCGAGATCAACACGGTGTTCCAGCACCTGACAGCGGTGCTGGGCACGCTCGACCCAGCGAAGCTCAACGAGACCCTTGGGGCTATCGGGCAGGCGCTCAGCGGCCGGGGAGAAAAGATCGGTCAGGCGTTCAGTGATCTGGATTCGTTTTTGGCAAAGTTCGATCCGAGCCTTCCCGCGCTGAGCCACGACATCGCGGTCTCGGCGCCGGTATTCGACGCTTACGCGGACGCGGCGCCGGACCTGGTGAAAACCGTTGCTAACTCGGTAAGGATCAGCCAGACGTTCGTCGACGAGCAACACAACCTGGACGCGCTGCTGGTTAGCGCGATCGGTCTGGCCGACGTCGGCAATGACCTCCTATCCGCCAACCGGAAGCCGTTGACGGATGTGCTACATCTACTGGTGCCAACCACTGATCTGACCAACGAGTACAACAAAGCGCTGTGGTGCGGTTTCGCGGGTCTCGCGGAAAGTAAGAAGTTTCCGCCGTTGTCGGAACCGAGCATCAATATCATCTCGAGTCTAACGTTCGGGGCCGAACGTTATCGGTATCCGACTAACCTGCCCAAGGTCGCGGCGACGGGCGGCCCGCAGTGCCTCGGCCTTCCGAAGCTCCCCTTCAACACCAATGCGAAGCTTCTCGTCGCAGATACGGGTGCCAACCCGGTGGGGTTCGGGAACCCGCAGTTGCTGATCAACTCCGATCTGCTCAAACAGCTGTTGTATGGGCCCATCGCCGGCCCGCCACGCAACTCGGCTCAGATTGGACAACCCGGATGAGGGGCTCACTGCGCGCGACGCTCATCAAGTTCGGTGTCTTCGCCGTCGTGATGGCGGTGCTGACCGCGTTTCTGTTCTTCATCTTCGGCCAGTACCGCACCGGTGCGGTAACCGGGTATTCGGCGGTCTTCAACGATGCGTCACGACTGAAGACCGGAGATTCGGTGCGGGTCGCCGGCATCCGGGTGGGCACCGTCAACGGCATCTCGCTGCAGCCGGACAAAAAGGTCGTGGTCAAATTCGACGCCGACCGTAGCGTCGTGCTCACCGACGGCACCAAGGCGGCAGTTCGCTATCTCAACCTGGTCGGTGACCGTTATCTCGACCTCGTCGACGGGCCGGGCTCGACCAGGCGGCTGCCGGCCGGGGGTCAGATTCCGGTGGGCCGCACCGCGCCGGCGCTTGACCTAGACCTGCTGCTCGGCGGACTGAAACCCGTTGTTCAGGGTTTGAATGCGAAGGATGTCAACGCGCTCTCGTCAGCGCTGTTGCAGGTATTCCAGGGCGAGGGCGGCACTCTTCAGTCGCTGTTCTCCAAGACGACGTCGTTCTCGAATGCTTTGGGTGACAACGACCAAACGATCCAGCAATTGATCGAAAACCTGAACACCGTGGTGGCCACCCTCGACAAGGACGGCGGCAAGTTCTCCGGCGCAATCGATCGCCTCCAGCGGCTGGTCACCGGACTGTCTGACGACCGTGACACCATCGCCCCCGCTATCGACGCGTTGAGCAAGGGAACCGCCTCGCTGGCCGATCTGCTGGCCAACGCCAGGCCACCGCTGTCCGGCACCATCGAGCAGCTCAGTCGGCTGGCCCCTAATCTCGATCAGGACAAGGACCGCCTCGACGCCGCGCTTCAGAAGGCGCCAAAGAACTACCGCAAGCTGGTCCGACTCGGCGTATTCGGTGCCACCATCCCGTACTACATCTGCGAGTTCACGATTCGTGGCACGGATCTTTCGGGCAAGACAGTGGTGGCCCCCTGGTTTAGGTCCGAAGCAAAGAGGTGTCAGGAACCCTGATGTTGAGATATCGCGGAACTGGGCTGATTAAGGCGGGCTTCATCGGCGCCGTCTTGATTGTGCTGCTCATCCTGGTGGGTCTGTCGCCCGATCGGATTGTGTCGTTGGCGACGGCCGTCCGGTACCAGGCGTTGTTTTCCGAAGCCGGCGGTCTTGCGGTGGGCAACGCGGTGACGGTGTCGGGGATCAAAGTCGGCACGGTGTCGGATGTGTCGTTGCGCAACGGCGATGCTCTGGTCACGTTCACGATGAAAGGCAATGTTCCACTCGGAACGGACACCTCCGCGCACATTCGCACCGGCACACTGCTGGGCGAGCGGGTGCTGACCTTGGAGTCGGCCGGCACGGGAATGATGCATCCGCTGGATGTCATCCCGATATCCCGCACCTCCTCGCCGTACTCGCTGACCGAGGCGGTCAGCGACTTCACGTCGTACGCCGGCGATACAAACACCGCGACCTTGAACCAGTCACTCGACACGCTGTCGGCGACGCTCAACCAGATCGCCCCACAGTTGGGGCCCACTTTCGACGCGGTCACCCGGTTATCGCGAAGCCTCAACAGCCGCAACACGTCCCTGGGCCAGCTATTCAAGAGTGCCAGCGATGTCACCGGAATCCTGTCCGAACGCAGCCAACAGGTCAACAAGCTCATCCTCAACTCCGACGATCTGCTTCAGGTCTTGGTGACGCGCCGACAAGAGATCGTCACGCTTCTGGCCAACACGTCGACGGTGGCCAAACAGCTGTCCGGATTGGTGCACGACAACGAAAGCAAGTTGGCGCCCACGCTGGAGAAGCTGAATTCGGTGACCGCGGTGCTGGAAAAGAACCGCGACAACATCAACAAAGCTTTACCCGGGCTCAAGAAATTTGAGATCACGACGGGCGAGGCTATCGCCAGCATGTACGCCTACTCGGCGTTCGTCCCGAACTTCAATATCCCGCAACTCTGGCAACCGTTCATGGATTACCTCTGGGGATTCCGCACCTTCGACACCGCGCGCGGTCCGGGCTTCCCGTCACCGGTACCTCGGGCGCTGGAGCAGTACCCATACAACGGTATTCCGCCGTGCCCTCGCTGTACGTTGGGCGGACGGATCGGAGGATCACAATGATCTCCCGGATGCCGCGGGTCCCGCGTAACAGGCTCACCGCCATCGCGGCGGCCGTCCTGGCCGGGCTCATTCTCGCCGGGACCGCACTGATTGTGCGTGATGTGTTCTTTGGTCAGAAGACCATAACCGCCTACTTCACCACCGCCACCGCGATTTACCCGGGGGATCAGGTGCGGGTCTCCGGTGTCAAGGTCGGCACGATCAAGACCATCCAGCCCGAGGGCAAGCAGGCCAAGATGACCCTCAAGGTCGACCACGACGTGCCGATTCCGGCGGACGCGAAAGCGGTCATCGTCACCCAGAATTTGGTGGCTGCCCGCTATGTCCAACTCACGCCCGCCTACCGGAGTAGCGGCCCGGTCATGGCTGACGGGGCGGTGATACCGCTGGAACGCACGGCCGTGCCTATCGAGTGGGACGAGGTCAAAACCCAATTAATGCGGCTGGCAACGGATTTGGGTCCCAACAGCAAGGTGTCGACGCCGTCGATCGCGCGGTTCGTCGACAGCGCCGCCAATGCACTACAGGGCAATGGCGAAAAGCTGCGGCAAACACTCGCTCAACTGTCAGGGGTGGGACGCATCCTCGCCAACGGCAGCGGCAACATCGTCGACATCATCAAGAATCTGCAGACCTTCGTCACCGCACTGCGCGACAGCAACGTCCAGATCGTGCAGTTCAACGACCGGCTGGCCACACTCACCAGCGTGGTCAACGACAGCAGATCCGACCTGGATGCGGCGCTAACCGATCTGTCGACGGCAGTAGGTGAGGTGCAGCGATTCATCGCCGAAACCCGCGACCAAACCAGTGAACAGATTGCCCGATTGGGCGATGCCATCCAGCCTCTCGTCGACCAGCACATGGTGCTGGAGAACATCTTGCACGGCGCTCCGAACGCGCTCAGCAACTTCTTCAACGACTACAACGCCGACACCGGAACCATCGTGGGCGGGTTCGGGATCCCGAACTTCGCGAATTCCACGTTGTCAGGTTTGCTGCTCCCGGTGCCCGTGCCCGGGTGCACGGCACTCGGCGCCATCGAGAACGTCACCGCGGTTGAATCGGGCAAGCTGTGCTCGCTGTTCCTCGGTCCCGGGTTGCGGGTGCTCAACTACAACAGCCTGCCGATTCCCATCAACATCTTCCTGCAGAAGTCGATGGACCCGTCCAAGATCCTCTACACCGAACCGCGCCTGGCACCCGGCGGCGAGGGCCCGAAACCCGGGCCACCCGAGATCCCGCCCGCGGTGTCGGCCTACACCGGTCTGCCCGGTGATCCCGTGGGGCCGCCGGGGGCGGTGCCACCCTCGGCGATACCGGGCGCGGCGATGCCGCTGCCGCCCCCGCCGTCCACACCGATGCCACCACCACCGCCCCCGGCGCCCAGCGTGTCAGGGATGCTGTTGCCGGCCGAAGGGCCACAGCAATGATCGCCCGGGTGTCGGCCCTGCGACGATGCGGGCGCTCGGCCCGAGGAGGAGCTGGGCCATCAGGCTTCGCTCGGCGGGTGTTCGCCATCGGCTGTTGCGTGGTGATGACGGCGACGGGATGCGCATTCCACGGCCTGAATTCGCTACCGCTGCCCGGCGCGGTCGGACGCGGGCCGGGGGCCAACATCTACCACGTCGAGCTCCCGAATGTCGGGACGATGGAGTCGAATTCGCCGGTGATGATCGACGA
>NZ_JBKQTQ010000294.1:0-9287 GCF_052143115.1 Mycobacterium sp. | reverse complement strand
ACGCCGAGGTCATGATGTCGACGCCGACCGGCGAAGCATCCGGCCGTCCCAGCAGGGCGTTGACCAATGAGCTTTTCCCCCGCTTGACCTCACCGATGACCACGACGGTGGGCATGTCGGGTGCTTTGGTAAGCATCGACCAGGCGTGATCGGCCACCGCGTTCAATTTGCCCCACAGCAGCGCTTTGTGTGTTTGCTGGATCACTGCGTAGAGCTCAGCATCGATCTTAGGAGCGGCCGGGTGGGCGACTCCTTCCGCTAGCACTGGCGAGTCGGACATCTTATCGAGCACCCTTCATGCGGCAGTAACGAACAGACTAATTGTTGCGGCAGGTTTCCGGTGACCGCTTATGTTTGTTTCCAGCAACGGGGCAGAGGACTAACGTCGCAGGCAAATGCCCAGTCGCGGATTGCGGTCCGGTTGGGCGGCTTGAGCCGTCTAAGTGAGTCGGTTCTCGAGCTCGTTGGGGCTGATCATACCGATGGCCGAGTGGCGCCTGCGCCGGCTCTAGGCCCGCTCGATCCAGTAGCGACGGCGAGGTTGGCCGCTGCCCGGGTGGATCACAGGTGCCGACCGGAGAGCTCGACTTCGATTGTGGCCCTCAATGATTCGGTTTGGGCGTTATCCCGACATCGAACGGCTAATTTTGTTGACTGGTTGGCGCTTGCGTGCCGGGTAAGGCGGAGTGGTGGTTTGACTCGCCCAAGTGTATTGTCGCTCATCCAGTTTGGGCTTGGCGATGAGGCTGTCGAGGCGGGCAACCAACTTTGCGGTGGCGGTCGGCTTCGGCGCCCGGGCCTTGATGATGGGGCTGCCGAGAAGTCACCAGCTTGGCGGTACTTTCAGCACCCGGAAGGTGCCTTTCCAGTCCGTGACGTACAGGTTGCCCGCGGTGTGCACCGGCACGCGCGAAGGCAGTTTGGTTGAGGCGGTGGAACCTGGCGCAAGCTTCCACACGGCGGCAGTCGTCAGGCCGGTCGCACGGTTTTGCTGTGGCCGGACTACACACGCGTTTAGCATTGAGGGCTGCACATAGCGGTGCAGGCGCTGCGACAGCATTTGGCGCATCCCAGAAAACGCGAAGACGCCAGCGCGACAAGTTGAGGAGATGGAGATCACGATTCCTCGATCGAGCACGGTCGAACCCGTTGAGACGGCAGGGCCTGCGAACGCCCACCGGGAGGCAAAACCATATATGGCACAGGCAATCCCATCACCCCTGGTCGCCCGGTGACCGGTGCACCCATTCTGGTCCGGGTCGGCGGACAAACCTGGCGAGCCACGCCCGACCGGCCCTGGACCATCGGGCGGGCAGAAGAGGCCGATGTGCATCTGGACAATCCCAGAATCTCACGGAGCCAAGCGACACTGGAATTCACGCCCGACGGGTGGGTCCTTGTCAACCACAGCCGCAACGGCATGTTCGTTGGCGGTAGCCGGGTCGAACGGCTCGCGTTGCAAGGCCCGGCCACCGTATACCTCGGATCCCCATCGGAGGGCGTGATACTGCACCTGCACCCAAAACGCCCCCGCTAATACCGGTTGTCGTGCGCGACGGCCTGCTACTGATGCACCACCTCAGCTACCAGGGATTGCAGCGCGGCGGTTAGGCGGCGCCGCGGCCGTGCCGTCACCCGCTTTTGGTCGTCATCGCACTGGTTGCGTTAGCCACCATCTTCCCGGCAATCTCGTCGGCCTGGTTACTCACCGAATGCGAGCACGCCTGCACATCAACAATGACGTTCGACACCGCGCGCAGCGCGTGCTGACATGCCCAACTCTCGCCAACTTGCTGTGTTAAGACTTGCAGAGTCGTGTCCTGGGTATGGAAGTTCTGAATCATCCACGTGAATTGGTCACGTGTGCGCGGGTTGGTGGCTGTCAGCGATTTACCCGCACAGGACTTCCAGGCGTCTGACGAGGTGTTGAAGAAATTGTGCGCGGCGTCGGCGGTGGGGTAGCTGACAGCGGTCTGTTCAACAAAGTAATGGTCGCTGGCGTTGGTGGTCGGGGTCTCGAGAATTTGGTCGTCCGCCGCGGTGTAGCCGCTGCCCGAATACACCTTTAATTCGCCAGCGTAAATCAACCCCCGACAGCTGTCGTCAGAAAGCACGGTGCCGGCCGACGAGAGGCTATTGTTGGTACTTTTGAGTACCAAATGCGATGTCTGCATGACGCTGTTGATCTCGCTGGTGGAAAGCAGCAACGACGAGAGTTTGTCCGGAGAAAGGGACGGCGGCACCGAGGGTTTGTGCTCGTTGAACGCCCCTGTGGCGACCAGCACGGTCACCGTCACGATTGCGGCACCGATGACTCCACCCCCCGCAATCACCCACCTCTTGCGGACCTTGCCCCGGCCGCCGGCGGCCGGCCCCTGCTCGGGTGATGGCGCCAAGGCGACGTACTCCGGCGGCCGCGAGCCCGCCGGAGGGCCGCCGGTCACAGCGACCGGTGCCGGCGGGCGGCGCAGTGGCGTTTGGGCCGCTGCGGGTCCCGATGCGGGTGCGGGCGCGGCGGTTGGCCATCCCGGTGGCGGTGGGGACGGCGGCGCGGGTGGGGACGCAGGAGCTTCTCGAGGTGTGTAGAGCGCGCCCTCAACGACGACGGTTTTCGGGTCACCGAGCACGCCAAGCGGACCCAACTCGGCCAGCCGGGCATGCACCAGCGGAATGTGTGAGGACCCACCCGTGAGATAGATCCTCGGCGTTTGCGTTGAGGGGCGTCGCCTATCGGCATCGGCCATCACCCGCTTGGTGAGGTCCACCGCGCGAGCGATGTCGGCACTGATGAGTTCGTCGAACTCACCACGGGTCAACTGCAGCACGTGATTGTAGGAGCCCGCCGCGACCACGACCGACGCCGAAGTCGCTTCCGACAAAGCCTCTTTGGCGTCACGAATGCGATCGTTGAGCGTCAGGCGCGTGCCTATCGCGCTGGGATTGTTGACTTCAGCGAGCAAACCGGGGTCGCTAGCGGATAGCTGCTGGCGCACCCAAGACTGGATCCGGGCGTCCAGATCTTGGCCACCCAAACCATTCAACCCATCGTTAGCGACGACTAAAAAGGAACGATCAGGCTGTCTTTCCAGTACCGCGACATCGCAGGTGCCGCCCCCGAAGTCGAAGACGGTCAATCGTGCCCCTACGTCCATATCGGGGGCAGAGTTGGCATAAAACCACGCCGCCGCCTGAGCCTCGCTGACCAGCCGCAAACGACTGGCGCTGACCCCACCGGCGATCGCCGACTCCGCCAACAAATGCTGCAGCGGAGCGCTCCATTGCTCAGGATGAGTGACCACCACCGAGTCGGGTTCCGATCCCATCACGTGGATCGCCCGGTCCAGCACCTCGCCGAACACCGCGGCGACCAGATCGGTTACCTCGATCATGTCTCCAGCTAGAAATATCTCCCGGTCTGACAGCCGGCGTTTCGGTGATGGTTCGAATGCCTCCGGCGCGGTGAACGCCGCCTGCAGCGCCGTGCGACCGACCAGCAGCTGCGCGCCCCTGTAAAACACCCCCGACGGCATTAGCGAGCCCGCCGTCGACAGCCGCACCTCCTGCACCAGACCGTTTCGGTCTCGAAACGCGGCCGCAGTATTCGATGTGCCGAAATCAATCGCCAGCGCGATGCCATCTGATAACCCGGCCATCAATCACCACCGTTCACTCGCGCACCAGCCGAATCACTGTCGGCAGGGGCGGCTACCCATACCGATACTTGAGGGGAACGCAGCACCGCATCGGTTTGCCGCCAGCCGGGGCGCACCATCTCCACCACGTGCTGAAACCGAGCCGGGTCTTCGGTCACCACAGTCGACACCGCCTCGCACAGCGAGGGATCGAAGGGCACACCGGATTGCACCACCACACGTTCCACGCCCACGCGCGCCAACACCTGGGCGATGTGCGTCTGCACCGCCGCATTCGCGCTCAAGTCATAGGCGCCGATAAGCCCGTCGACCGCGATCTCAAATCTGCGATCCAATCCCGACGGAACAGCTGCCGGTGACGACTCGGCCACAGGTAAGCCTCCTTCCGAGGGCTTGCTTGCTCGATTCGGCGTCGGTGTGTCGGTCACATCGCGACCCCGCAATCGAAAGTGGATGCTGCCAGCGAGGAACACAGGCAACCGCACCGATCATGTAACCGCAAGACTTTCCGGCTACGGCTCATCGAGCCCATAGGAGCCATCGAATTCGCTGGGATTGTCGAGGTCTGGATCTGCTTGGTACGCGAGTTCGTCGTGGCTGCTGTCGTAGTGATCAACGGTTGTGTGACCGGTGTCGGACTCGAAACCGCCGAAATCGCCATCGTGGGTGGCCCCATCGTGGCCTGGGAGATGGCCGATATCGTGATCGATGTTGAGTTCGCCTTCGTCGTCGAGAGCCACGTCGACGGGATCGCTTGGCACCACATCGTCGTCGGACGGTGCTGTCCCCGGATCCAGCGCGACGGGCACCGCCGCTTCCCAGACACCGCCAGGAAGCTCCACACCCGGATCTCCACTTGGGAACAGTTCCGCCCACCATTTCTGTTCATCCGACCCATCCGGCATCTTTCTCTCCCAAACCATCTCACAGAGCTACACGTGCATGCGGCCGGTTCATTAGTCAGGACCGTCGCCTTGCCCACCGCCGGCACGCTCCTACGAGGGGTACTCGCACGCCGAGCCGTCGCCGGTGGGGCCCTCATCGATCGGTTCCTCCCTATTACCGTTCCTATTCGTATTGCTGTCCCTGCTGTTGCTTAAGGCCGCTGGCCCCGGAGGCATGCTGGGCTGCTACTGATTGGAGACGCAGGCGACGGCCAATGTTCCCGGCAGGGCACAGCTGACTTCACGCTCCACCGACCGGGCGGCGCCGAGGGCGCCTAAAGTTCTGTGGGTTTCGGACTGCACGCTGTTGCGGGTCCAACCTGCCGTCTTTTAGCCCGCCAGGTGGCAGGAGACTAGTGTGTGCGCTGCACCGACAGGTGTATCGCATTCGAGGGACGAAGGTACGTCATGGTCACCGGGCCGGACTCGCCGCAATTGATGGCCGAGGTTGCAGCCGTCATCGACACGGTGGCACCCTACTTCGCACCAGACGAGCGGGCCGTCGTTGGTGGGTTGCGTAACCGCCTGGGTACACCGCTGCGGGTGGCGTTGGTCGGCAGGGTCAACGCCGGTAAGTCCACCCTGCTAAACGCGTTGGTCGGACAGCGTGTCGCGCCGACCAACGAAACCGAATGCACCCGAGTCGCGACGTGGTACCGGTTTGGTGCGCCGGCGCGAGTCGAGGTGTTCGGCCTTGACAAAAACGTCACCACGATGCCGGTGTTACAACGGCTCCCTGACGATTTCGGCCGCCCCGCAGCCGAAATCGACTACGTCATCGCCTACATACCGTCGGCGTTGCTCCGCGATTACGAGCTCATCGACACGCCAGGGTTGGCGACGACGAATCCGACGAGTTCAGCGGCCACCAGGCGGGCCATGGTGGGTGATGCATCAGATGGCATTCAACGGCCCGACGGCACGCTCTTCTTGAGCGACGGCGCTCCCCGCGCCGACGAGGTCGCGTTCTTAAACGAGATGTCTGCCACCCGCATCGACACGCTTGCCTTACTGTCTCATGCCGATACATTCGGTGAGGGAGCATTCAGCTCCGTCGATCCTTTGGAGATGGCCGCCAAACACGCCGAGCGGCTCAAGAGTCAGATTGCCCACCTTGCCGGCACCGTTTTGCCGGTGTCGGGCCTGCTCGCAGAAACAGCGCTGACCGGCCATCTCACCGAGGCCGACGCACGCGCGTTAGCACAATTGGCCCCTGTCGCCGACTTCGAACTTGTGGGGATCCTCTCCGGCCAAGAGGCCGCCACTCTCACCCGTGAGGAAGTGAATCATCTGCTGGAACTGCTCGGCGTCTACGGAATTCTGCATGGGAGAAAAGTCGCCCAACATGGAGCGGTCGCCCTGGCGCGGTGGCTGGCTGACAAATCCGGATTGACTGCGGTGGGTGACCAGATCGCCCGCCGCTTCCTGCGCCGCAGCGAAACGCTCAAGGCGCGCTACGTGTTGTTCCGACTGCAGGATCTGGCCAACACCTCGCCCGAGCGGGATCGGATCAATGCCCTTTTGGAGACCACGCGAATGAACCCGCGCCTGCACCCGCTGCGCGAACTGTCTGCGCTCGAACTGATGCTGCGATGGGACCCCACACATCCGCTGGTTCAGGAACTTGATCATCTCGGTGTTTCAGCCACCCCGGCCCAGCGATTACGCCTGCCGGCCGGTGCTGATGGTGCGGCCATCAACGATGCGGCGCGGCAGGCGTGTGTGCGATGTCGCCGGGAGCGGCTGACCGCGTCTTCGGCCGCCGAACGGGAAGCCTTGACGGTACTAGAACGCAGCTATCAGCTGCTATTTAGCGCGGGCTAAACGCGCCCGGGTCAGTCGGGGATGTCTGAGGTGGGTGTCAGCCGTTGCTCGAGCATCGAGCGCGCTCGCGATAGCCGGCTTTTGACCGTTTGCACCGGAATACCTTGGTGCACGGCGATCTCTCCGTAGCTGAGATCGCCGTAGATGCGCAACACCAACGCCGCCCGGAACACCTCCGGAAGCGCCATCAACGCCGATTGCACTCGCTCGGCCTCGGCGATGCAATCGGCCGGATCGCGGCCACCCGCGACATCGCCGATCTCCGCCACGTCGGTGGGGGGGCGGCGGCGGGCAACGGCCAGCGCGGCGTTGGATGCGATCCGAAACAGCCACGTCGAAAACCGTGAATCTGAACGGAACCGCTCGATATGCCGCCAGGCGGCGACCAGGGTATCTTGCAGCGCGTCCTGGGCGTCATGGGTGTTGCCGGTGATTCGCAAGCACACCGCCCACACCCGCGCGCGGTTGGCCGTGATCAGCTCGCCGAACGCTTCCTGGTCTCCGGCACGCGCTCGGCGAATTAGACCGGATTCGTCATTGATCCCGATCATATTGGCCACCTGCCGTAACCCCGGCGGACACTACCCCGTCGCGCAGCCCCATCCAGCCTTTCGCAGCCAGGCGCACGACATCCCCTGCCGCGAGTGGCGGCCATTCCGGATGAACTCGATCAGCGTTGTGAAGGCGGGAGTCGATCAGATCTTTGACGGCGTCCTCGGCTTCATAGACCTCGCCCATCCCACCATGGCCCAACGGCCGCTTGAGGTGATAAGGCCCAAACCGAGAGCCCACCCGTGAACGCTGTGCGGTGTCGCTCATCGCCGACTCCCCAAAACCAGGCCACCACCAGCGGCAACGCCGAGAAAACCGCACCCGGCAAACCCGTTGCGCGCAACACCTCACCGTGTCACCCATGACGGTAAGCCCCCACCAACCCCACCCGCATAAAAACCACAACATCCACCCACAACGGACAGACAGGCATGTGCCGCTGGGCCCGACCGGTAACTATCGGACGGTCCCCTTGCCGTTATTCCGTTACCTTCGCGGCCATCTTGTCGGTGATCTGGGCAGCTTCGTTGGTGATGTGGTTTCCGCAGGCGTTCACGTCGATGACCACGTTAGACACCGCGCTGAGCGCGCGCTGGCAGCTCCAGCCGCCGCCGGCTTCCTGCGTATCCACCTGCGTAATCCGAGGACTGGCCCCGGTTAGGTTCCCGAATGTCCACCGGACCGTCTGACCGTTATCGTTATTCGTCACGGTTTGTCCGGCGCAGGTCTTCCACTTGTGCCCCGAAGTCTGCACAAACGCACGGGCTTTGTCGATGGACGGGAAGGACACCGCGGATTGGGCGATCCAGTGGTCATGGTTATCGCCCGGCTCATGCGAGATTAGGCCGCTCACTCCGGTCTCGCCGCTGCCCGCATACGCGGAATCTTGAATGCCATAAAGCGCCCCTTGGCAATCCGGGTTCGAAAGAGTAGTCGAGGTATCCATGGCCTGTATCGGGTTGCCGGGTTGCATGGTTGAGGAGCCCATGATGGCGTTGATTTCTGCGGGGCTCAGCAGAAGGGAGCTCAGACGTTCGGGCGGTGTCAAGGTCGGCGCGGGGGGTGGGGTGGGTCGGGTGGCGAGCCAGATGCCGAGGCCGCCGAGGACGGCGACGACGACGAGGGCGGCGATGCCCAGCAGAAGCCAGGGGTTGGGTTTGCGGGGCGAGGGTGGGGTCCACGATGGGGGGCTGCTGGGTTGTGGTGGTGGGGGGGTGGCGGTTTGGCCGGGCCAGCCGCCGCCTTGGAGGAACTGGGGGCTGGTGGTGGGTTGCCCGCCGGCGGGGATGGGGCCGCTGTCGGGGGCCCAGGTGAGGGTCGGCGGGGGGGTGGAGCGCGGCAGCGGCCCGGAGCCGGCGGGGTCGGGGGAGGCCGTGCTGGCCGCCGGTGTCGGTGTCGGGGTGGCGGCGGGCGGCGGGGACGGCACGAATGTGGGCGCCAGGGTGGCCGCGGCACCCGGGAGGACGGCTTCTTGGCTCTGTCGCAGCAGGGTGGCCGCCTGATCCTGGTCGGGGGTGCTCAGCGCCTGGTGGGCGGCCAACGCCAGATCACCGGCGCTGGCGTAGCGGTCCTCGGGTTTTTTGGCCATCCCGCGCGCGATCACCTCGTCGAAGGCTTTCGGGATGCTGGGGCGCTCTTGGCTGGGGCGCGGGATGGGCTCATATAGGTGCGCGGTGACCAGCACGCTGGCGCTGTCGGCCCGATACGGCGGGGAGCCGGTCAAACACTCGTGCAGCACACAGGTCAACGCATAAATATCGGCGCGGTAGGTCACCTCGTCGTTGGAAAGCCGTTCCGGCGCCATGTATTTCCAGGTCCCCACCGCGGTACCCAACTGGGTCAACCTCTCATCGGTGGTCGCGCTGGCGATCCCGAAATCCACCAGATAGGCGAAATCATCGCGGGTGATCAAGATGTTTTGCGGTTTGACATCGCGGTGCATCACCCCGGCGGCGTGGGCGGCATCCAACGCCGAGGCGATCTGGCGGATGATGGCCACCGCCCGCGGCGGCTCCAGCGGCCCGAACCGCTTGAGCAGCGCGTCCAAATCGGTGCCCTCGATCAACCGCATATCCAAATACAGCTGCCCGTCGATCTCACCGTAGTCATGGATGGGCACCACATGCGGCTCCTGCAACCGCCCCGCGGTATGGGCCTCACGCTGCATCCGCTTGCGAAACACCGGATCCTGGCTAAACGTCGCCGACATCAACTTCAGCGCCACCACCCGGTCCTTGACGGTGTCCTCGGCCTCATAGACCTCACCCATCCCGCCGCGGCCCAACAACCGCTTGAGGTGATAAGGCCCAAACTG
>NZ_JBKQTQ010000293.1:0-51018 GCF_052143115.1 Mycobacterium sp. | reverse complement strand
GAACTCACGCAGTGGCATGGCTGAAACCCTCTTCTCCGTCTTCACCGGCACGGCCCGCCAGGGTCGTGTAGCTCTCCTGTACGACGTCACCCGCTTCATTGGTGACGATGTTCTTGGTGACGATGATGTCAGTGCCGTGCGCCTGTCGGATCGAGTCGACATAGACATCGCAGTACAGCTTGTCGCCAACCTGGATTGGCGCCAGAAACTTCAGCACCTGGTCGACCTGCACGATCTGCTCGTCCTGGATGCCGATGTTGGCGTGTGCGAAGAACGCCGACTGTGCCTTGTAGCCGAAAACGGAGATGAACGTCAGTGGCGCCGGTAGCGCGGAGTAACCCAGCTCCGCGGCGGCCTTCTCTTCGAAAAACGCCGGGTCGTCGTTTTTGACGGCGGTCGCGTACTCGCGGACTTTCTCCCGCTCGACCACATAGTGATCGGGGTACCGGTAGTGCATCCCGACCACGTCTTTGCCCAACGCCACGGCTCTAAAACCTACCTAGTCAGTCTCAGTATCGGCTCGTGACCGGTGTCAGCGCGTCTCGCGGTGGGCCTGGTGCTTGCCGCAGTTGGGGCAGAATTTCTTCAGCTCCAGCCGGTCGGGGTCGTTGCGGCGGTTTTTCTTCGTGATGTAGTTGCGGTGCTTGCACACCTCGCACGCCAAGGTGATCTTGGGCCGTACGTCGGTACTGGAGGCCACGTCAGTTCTCTTTTCGGGTTCTCGTTGTTGTCTTGTAGCGATGGCCGGACTCGAACCGGCGACCTAACGATTATGAGTCGTTCGCTCTAACCGACTGAGCTACATCGCCTCGGGGCCTAAGCCCCCGTTGTTGGCCGCCTGCCTGCTCGGCGTCCGCCGAGCCCCCTAACGGAATCGAACCGTTGACCTTTTCCTTACCATGGAAACGCTCTACCGACTGAGCTAAGGGGGCCTCACCCGAAGCGACCAGTCGGGTCATACCGCGGGCCTAAAAGAGGGTACAGCCTGCGTTGCGGGCGCACCAAACCCAGCGGCGACCCGCAAAGACCGCAGGCGAGTCAGCCGGATTCACCCGGCGTCGCGGCGATGGTGCGGGTCCAGCGCGGCCAGACCGAACGGATCGTCTTCGTCTTCGTCTGTATCGGCTTCGGAGTCGACAGTGATCAGGGACCGCAGTGCGAGGTTGACGGCTTCGCGCGCACTATGCAGGTGATACCGCTGGATCACCTCGTCGATCAAAGTCTGATCAACCTCGATCTCGACCTTGGCCAGTCTCATGTTCCAACTTTACCCACTTGCCACGTCGCCAACCACCGAATCAGGTGGTAAATGCGCAGGTCACCTCGCCAGCGCTGCAGCTCGGGTGTTAACTCGAGGACACCACAGCGTTACCCGATCGTCCGGTGGCCATAGGCTGAGCAGATGCCTGATTCCGACCGGCTGTACTTCCGCCAATTGCTGTCCGGCCGCGACTTCGCCAAAGGTGACGGGTTCGCGACGCAGATGCGCAACTTCGCGTACTTGATCGGTGACCGCCAGACCGGCGACTGCCTGGTGGTCGACCCGGCATACGCGGCCGGCGATCTGCTCGACGCACTCGAGGCCGACGGCATGCAGCTGTCCGGAGTGCTGGTCACCCATCACCACCCCGACCATGTCGGCGGCTCGATGATGGGCTTCGAACTCAAGGGGCTGGCCGAGCTGCTGGAGCGGGTCAGCGTTCCTGTCCACGTGAATTCCCATGAGGCGCTGTTTGTTTCGCGCATTACCGGGATCGGCATGGGTGACCTCACCCAGCATGAGCATGGCGACAAGGTCAGCGCCGGCGACATCGACATCGAGCTGCTGCACACCCCCGGTCACACGCCGGGCAGCCAATGCTTCCTGCTCGACGACCGGCTGGTTGCCGGTGACACCCTGTTTGTGGAGGGCTGTGGCCGCACCGATTTTCCCGGCGGCGACTCCGACGAGATGTTCCGCAGCCTGCAAAAGCTTGCTCAGCTGACTGGTGATCCAACGGTGTTTCCCGGACACTGGTATTCGCTCGAACCGAGTGCGTCGTTGTCGGAGGTCAAGCGTTCCAATTATGTCTATCGCGTCTCTGATCTTGACCAATGGCGAATGCTGATGGGCGGCTGAATAAGCATTTACGGGCATTTCAGCGAATTTTCACGCGCGTAAGCGCTGTGATATAAGCGGAGGGATGGATTCGATGGGGTGGATCCAAGATCGCTGGCATCAGGTGGCGGGCGCGGCGTCCGGTACCTGGTTGGCGTTGGCGGTCTGGGCTCTGCTCGTGCTCGGCGTGGCAGCGCTGATCTTTGCCAATCAACAGATCCGGCGTAATCGTCGACTGGCAACCGAAGAGACTCGACCACACGTCGGGATGTTCATGGAGCCGCATGCCGCCGATTGGCATGTGATCGAGCTCGTGGTGCGGAATTTCGGTAAGACCTCGGCCTACGACGTCCAGTTCACGTTTCCGCACCCGCCGACCGTCGCCGAATACGAAAACGCCACCGACGGTTATGCGGATGTCGTCGAACTGCAACTCCCCCACCAGTTGCCGAGCCTGGCGCCCAGCCAAGAGTGGCGCACGATTTGGGATTCCGCGCTCGACCGCGCCGAGCTCGGTGAGGGCATCGAGTCGCGTTTCCCGGGCACGGTGACCTACTACGACCGCGTCGATACTCCTCGCGGGTGGAAGTTCTGGCAGGGACGTCGGCGTCCGTTCGAGACCAAGGTGGTGCTGGACTGGGAGGCGCTGCCGCCCGTTCAGCGGATCGAGTTGATGACGAACCACAACCTGGCCAAGCGCGAAAAAGAGAAGCTCGCGTTGTTGCGCAGCCTGCTGACCTATTTCCACTACGCCACCAAGGAAACTCGCGCAGATGTCTTCCGCAGCGAGATCGAACGGATGAACCGCGCGGTGGAGGAAACCAAGGATCGCTGGCGCACCCGTCAGATCGACGCGCCGCCGACCGATGTGAGTGTGCGTTGGGGTGACGCCCAGGATGAACTGGGCAAGCACCGCGGCGAGCGGGTGGTCTAACGACGCCGCTACGGCCGGCGCCAGGTTGATCTGATTCAATCGACTCCGCTGCCGGTATCGAAGGAGTTTCCTATGAGCGGCTCGGTCACCTATCGCCTCGACGATTCCGTCGCTTTCATCACCATGGACGACGGCAAGGTCAACGTGCTCGGTCCGAGCATGCAGCAGGCCCTCAACGACGCCCTCGACAACGCCGACCGCGACGACGTCGGCGCGGTCGTGATCGCCGGAAACAACCGGGTGTTCAGCGGCGGGTTCGATCTGAAAGTTCTCACCTCCGGTGAGGTTCAGCCCGCGATCGACATGCTCAAGGGCGGCTTCGAACTCTCGCATCGGCTGCTGTCCTACCCAAAGCCGGTGGTGATGGCCTGCACCGGCCACGCCATCGCGATGGGCGCTTTCCTGCTGGCCAGCGGCGATCACCGGGTGGCGGCGCCCGCCTCCAACATTCAGGCCAACGAAGTGGCGATCGGTATGACGATCCCGTATGCGGCGCTGGAAGTGATGAAGCTGCGGCTGACGCGGTCGGCGTACCAGCAAGCCGCGGGGCTGGCGAAGACGTTCTTCGGCGAAACCGCAATAGCCGCAGGCTGGTTGGATGAAATCGTGATGCCCGATATGGTGCTCAGCCGCGCCGAGGAAGCCGCACGGGAATTCGCCACCCTCAAGCAGCACGCCCACGCCGGGACGAAGTTGCGGACCCGGGCCGATGCTCTCGCCGGCATCCGCGCGGGGATCGATGGCATGGCAGCCGAGTTCGAGATCTAGCGCAGAGCAAGCTCTGGCCCTCGCCTCCTCCCGTCGATCCAGTGTGGCACAGCGGCGCCGTCGGGTCATTTCGAGCGGCGCGACCTTCCTCACACCGGTCGTCGGTAGCGATCCAGGTATTGCGTCCAGTTCCAGGTCGACAAGAACGCCTCCGCTGCGTCGTAGCCGCTCTGGTAAAGCCCCTGCATCTGCTGTTTGGAGATGTTGAAGTCGAGAAATCCGACTTCGGTCGAGTCGACGCGAATGGCCCGCGCACTGACCCAGGGCTGGTTGAGGTAGGCTTGGTCGCGGCCGACGATCATCGTGGTGATCAGCTCTTCCAGCAGCGGCGGACCTCCGAAGAGCCAATTCACCGGCCCCAATGCGGGAATCACTTTGTCGTTGCCCTGCGGAAGATTGGGTAACAACGTGACGCCGAATGTCGGCCAACGTGGTGGTTTGCCATCACGCCGGTCGAATGAGTCGATCGGGAAGTTCGACAGCAGCCCGCCGTCCACCAGCGTCGACCTCAAGCCGCTGGTGCTGGTCAGCTTGGCCACCTGGAAGAAGAACGGAATCGACATCGAAGCACGAACCGCATCGGCGACCTCTTGGTCGTCGGGGTCCAGCCCGTACAGCTGGTAGTAGTCCCACGGCAGCCGCACCAGCTGCCCGGTGGTCAAGTCGGACACGGTGACCACCAACCGGTAACGCTGCTCCGGCGGCAGGCTCGCGTCGTCGAACGCGAGATCGCCGAAGGTGCGGACCCCCAGGTTCTTCAGCTCAGAACGGATCCACTCGTGCGCGTAATCGCCTTTGTAGATACCGTTTCGCTCAGCACACCCCACGCCGGGCCGAGCAGCGGAATGCCGGTGAGCGGCGTCGGGTCGAGGAATTTGCGGTACGGCAACGTCATGGTGAGCTGCTCGACCTGCTCGGGGGTCAGCTGGTCGGCGCCGGCCGCCAAGATGGCGCCGACGATCGAGCCTGCCGACGTGCCGGAGACGCGTTGGATGTCGTACCCCGCCTCCATCAGCGCGACGACGGCGCCCGACAGGCCGATGCCCTTGACGCCGCCACCAGATAGGACCAGATCCGCCTTCAGCGGGGTGTGGTCTGCCGACGGTTCGTTAGTCATGGCGCGACTGTAGCCGCCGCTGGTGGACGGTGATCGCTGGACTCAGCGTGCCCGTCCGCCGTAATCGAATCCGTTGCTAATCGGTGTAACCTCGGCCAGCCGTGGCGTCGCGGTCAGGTCGACCAGCGCCATGACCGCCTCGTAGCGCTCTGTGACGTCGTCGCGGTCTGAAGGGTCGGGTACCGTGGCCAGGTTGGACCGCTGTATCGCCTCGGCCTGGCGGATCAACGGGGTCTGGTGTGCACGGTCAGGGGTTTGTTCGATGATCTTAGCCAGCGCTTCGAGTTGCCGGATCATGATGGCGGGCATGCCAACTGCGGCCTGGCGGATGGTATCGAAGGTGCGCTCCACCAGCCGCTCGAAATCGGGCTGGTAGGCGATGACGCGGATGTGGCCCTCAGCGTCACGCCGGATCCGCTGTGGGCGCCAGGAGGTGGAAATTCGGCACAGGCAATCGCCGATCCAGTCGACGCAGGTCATCCCGGTGAACGTGTCGTTGACCGCCGGCGATAATGCACGCAAAGCGATCTCGACCAGTTGATCGAAGCCGAACGAAATGTCTTGCGGAAGTGTGCGATACGCACCCGAGACATGTCCCAGCGCCAGACGTTCGGCGACAGACTCGGCAGCCTCCGGTGGCCACACCAAGGCGATCACCTGACCTGCAACCACGAAATGCCCAGGGCGGTATGGTAACTGAACGACCGCGTCGGCCTTGACCGCGATCTTCAGCAGGATGTCATGCCGGATGACCTGAAGATAGCCGCTGCGCGGTGTGCGGATCGGGGCACCGGACTCCGCTAGCAGCGCACACAATTCCTCGTGCGACGGGCCGCGCGCCGTGCCGACCCCGAACGAGCTACCGCGATCCAGCGCGACGATCTCATCGTTCAATGTTCCCGCGATGCGCGCAATCACCACCGGAAGCTGAATCATGGTAGCGATGTGATTGAGGAAAAAGATCAACACAGCCACGTCGGCCAACGTCAGCATGAACGTCACCGTGATCGACAAATGTGGAACGAAATCACCGTGCGGGCCGCCGCCCACCGAAACCAACGCGACCATCGCGTAGCAAAACGACGCGACAAATGTTCCCAACGAAACTTGAGTTCCCGGATCGCGCACGAAGTTGCGCAGCATCCGCGGCCCGAACTGCGTTGAGGCCAGTGTCAGCGCAACGATGGTGATCGAGAAAACGATGCCGACCACGGTGATGATCGCCGCCGCGACCGTGGCCAACACGACTCGAGCCGAATCGGCGCTGCCGTTAAGCACCCAATTCGGCAGCCGGATCCATCCGTCATAAGCCGAGCGATCGATCGTGTAGGTGACGCCGAACAGCACGACTATCCCAAGCGTCTGCACCACCGGAACGAGCCACAGGTTCGTCCGAAGCTGCTCCCGTCGCCAATCGGCCTCGAAGTAGGGACCACGCATCTAGTGGATTCCTTCGGCAAGGGGCCCGAGTGCTAAGGCCGGCAGAAATGTGAGTGCGCAAAGGATAACCGTCACCGCCGCCACCAGGCCGACGAATTGCGGCCGATGGGTGGGCAGGGTGCCGATGGACGCCGGCGTGTGACCCTGGCGGGCCAGCGATCCGGCCAGCCCGAGCACCAGGGTCATCGGCAGGTATCTGCCCAGGAGCATCGCGAGGCCCAAAGCGGTGTTGTAAAACATGGTGTTTGCCGACAGGCCCGCGAACGCCGAGCCGTTCGTGTTGCTCGCGGAGGTGAATGCGTAGAGCACTTCCGACAGGCCGTGTGGCCCGGTGTTGGCCATGCTGGCGCGTGTGCTCGGGAACGCCATCGCGATCCCGGTGCCAACCAACACCGCCAGCTCAGTGGCCAGGATAAAGGTTGTCGACAAAGTCATTTCGCGGGCTCTGATCTTCTTGCCGAGGTATTCCGGTGTCCGTCCGACCATCAGCCCGGCGATGAACACCGATATCACTGCCAGCAGCAGGAGGCCGTAAAGGCCCGAGCCGATCCCGCCCGGCGCCACCTCGCCTAGCTGCATGTTGAACATCGTGATCAGCCCGCCCAGGCTGGTGTAGGAGTCGTGCATCGAGTCGATGGCGCCGTCGGAGGTGAGCGTGCCCGTATCGGCAAAGATCGCCGAGTCGAAGACCCCGAAACGCTGCTCAATGCCCTCCATTGCGCCACCGGCGGCCGTGGGGACGGTGCCGTGATGTCCTAACTGAAACAGCAGGATGAGGGCCATGCTCATCACGGCGAGGACACCCACGACCGCGGCGATCGCGTAGCCCTGTTTCTTGCTGTTGACCATGCGTCCGAAGGTGCGGGGCAGCGCAAAAGGGATCACGAACATCAGGAAGATTTCCACCCAGTTCGTCCACGAGCTTGGATTCTCGAACGGATGTGCTGATTGTGCGTTGTAGAACCCGCCGCCGTCGCCGGTGATCAGCTTGACGGGTTCCTGGCTGGCGATCGGTCCTCCGGTGATGGTCTGCTGGGCGCCGCTCAACGTGGTGACGACCTGATCGTGGAGGTGGAAATTCTGGATTATCCCGCCGGCAAGCAGCACGATCGCGCCGATGAACGCGATCGGCAGCAGGATGCGCAACGTGCCCCGGACCAGATCCACCCAGAAGTTGCCTAGCTCTTCGGTCTTTTCTCGGGCAAAGCCGCGCACCAGCACCACCGCCACAGCCATGCCGACCGCACCGGAGAGGAAGCTTTGCACGGCGAGGCCGGCCATCTGCACCAGGTGGCCCTCTGTCGACTCACCCGCATACGATTGCCAGCTGGTGTTGGTCACAAAGCTGACCGCGGTGTTCCACGCGAGCGATGGAGTCATCTTGGTCGCTGGATCATGCAGGTGCAGCGGCAACTTGTCCTGGAACAGTTCGAAGAAGAACAGGACCAAAACGCCGACGGCCGAGAACGCCAGAACGCTGCCGGCATACCCGCGCCACGGCTGCTCGGATTTGGGGGCGACGCCGATAACACGGTAGATGGCCTTCTCGACTTTCAGGTCCCGCGGCGAGGTGTAGACGCGGTACATGTAGTCACCGAGCGGTGCGTGCACCGCCACCAGCGCTGCCGCCAGCAAAACAAGAAAAGCGATTCCCGCGAATGTAGTACCCAAATTACGACCCTTTCGGAAAAAGCAGCGCCGCGACCGGGTAAGCCGCCAAGACTGCCAAGAGCGCCAAGCCGATGAGGACCATCGATAGGCACCGTCCAATCCGTTGACGAGCACCAAGCGACTCGGCTCTCGCCGCTAAGCATTTGCAAAGAAATTAAGCGTGGACGGCTGACGGCGCTCGTTTGTTGACGGTTTCTTTACGGGCTGGCAGGACGGTCATATCTGCCCCACGAGCAACTGCGTGCTCAGCCATTGGCTGAAACCCAGTCGTAGGGAAGGAATTTTCCGTCGAACGTCACCACAACCCGGTCGCCGGACGGGTGCGTCTTCTTCTGCAGGTCGACGCTGAAGTTGATCGCACTCATAATCCCGTCACCGAACTGCTCATGGATGAGCTCTTTGAGGGCCCCGCCGTATACCTGCAGGGCCTCGTAGAAGCGGTAGATGGTCGGGTCGGTGGGCACCGCGGTGGGTAGGCCACCGCGCATGGGCGGCGCGGCCAGCACCGCGACCGCTGACTCGTCGAGACCCAGGATCTCGACGAGCACCCTGCCGAGTTCGGCGGGGATCGGGTGCTGGCCGAGCAGCGCCGAGGTGGTCCACACCACCGGCCGGCCGATCGTGTCGGCCAACTCTTGCCAGGTCAAGCCCTTAGCCAGGCGGGCGACGACGATCTGCTCGGTGATCTCGTTTCGGGTCATGGCTACCAGCATGCACCCAGATCCGCGAATCCATCTCGCCGTCAGTACTTTTCGCAATAGCATTAGGTCTTCAGCCACGAGGATCGAGGTCGCTATGCGAATCGTCGTCGACCTGAACCGCTGCCTGGGGTATGCGCAGTGCGTACCGCTGGCACCCGAGGTGCTGAAGCTCAGCGGCGAAGAGACTCTCACCTACGACCCCAACCCGGACGATAGTCAGCGTTTGCGGGTATTGCGGGCGGCGGCATCATGCCCGGTGCAGGCAATCATCGTGGACCGGCTCGACAGCGACTAGCGCCAGCGCCGATGAACGGGGATGGGTTCAAAAACAACGGTCGCATCGTCATCGTCGGTGCTTCGTTGACTGGGCTTCGTGCCGCCGAAGGGTTGCGGGAAGAGGGATTTCGCGGGCAGCTCACCATCATCGGCGACGAGCCGGACGAACCCTACGACCGACCGCCACTGTCCAAACAGGTCCTCAAGGGGTGGGTGCCCGCCGATCACACGAAGCTGCCGCGCCTGCGCCAGGTGGATGCCGATTGGCGACTCGGTGTGCCCGCGACCGAGTTGGACCGCGCCAACCGCCTGGTGCGGCTCGCTGACGGCAGCGAGGTCCCCGGCGATCGGCTGCTGATCGCCACCGGTGTACGGGCCCGGCGATGGCCCAACGCGGAGGAAGCCGCGCTGGAGGGGGTCCATACCGTGCGCACCAACGCCGACGCCGCGCGGCTGCAGGCGGCTTTGGCCGCCGGTCCCCGTCGGGTGCTGATCATCGGTTCCGGGTTCATCGGTTCGGAAGCGGCCTCGGTGTGCCGCGAGCTCGGTCTGGAGGTCACGGTCACCGAGCGCGGCCCGGCCCCGCTGTCCGGGGCGCTCGGCGGGGTGATCGGCACGATAGCCGCCGATATGCAGCGGGCGGCCGGGGTGGATCTTCGCACCGGTGTCTCGGTGCTGGGGTTGGAGGGCGACGACGCCGGGCACGTGCGACGCGCGCGGCTCTCCGACGGCAGCACGCTCGACGTAGATGTGGTGGTGACGTCGTTGGGGTCGATCCGCAACGTCGAGTGGCTCGAAGGGTGCGGGCTGGCGGCCGGATTCTGGGGAGTGGGGTGTGACGCCGGCTGCCGCGCGTTCGACATCAACGCGGTGGTCACCACCAACGTCTTCGTGGCCGGCGACATCGCCCGCGCCCCACACGTGCTCTACGACTACCAGTTCCTGGCAATGGAGCACTGGGACAACGCCGTGCTCGGCGCCCGGGTCGCCGCGCACAACATGGTCTGCGAGGAGGTCGATCGCTGGGCGCACCTACTGATCCCGCAGTTCTGGTCGGGTCAGTTCGGTGTGAACATCAAATCCGTTGGCGTGCCGTCGTTTGGCGACGAGATCGTATTCACCCAGGGATCGGTGAAGCAGCGCCGGTTCGCCGCGGCCTATGGTCGCCGCGGCCGCATCGTCGGCGCGGTCACCTTCAACCACGGCAAGTGGATCGAGCATTACCGGCGGGAGATCGCCCGGTCCGGTCCGTTTCCACCGCAGCCGCCGGGTTTTGATTTCCCCGAGGACATGCGGGTCATGCCCGCCGACTTCCCGGCGCGCGGCGAGCTGACGGAGGCTCCGGATGTGGTGTTGACAGGACATGACCCCAGCGAACGCCACGCCGAGTTCCGGCCACGGCAGCGATGAGCGATGAGGAGGAGCGGCGCAGATGACCCCCGAAGAAGCGTTTGACGCCGCGATGCGGTATGGAAACCGCGCGAATCCCTATCCGTTCTTCGACGAGTTGCGCAAGACGCCGGTCGTACGAGTGACCAACGGCATCTATGCCGTCACCGGATACGACGAGCTCATCGCGCTGGCCCACGACCCTCGGGTCAGTTCTGACCGTCGCAATGCTCGCCCGGCTGTGACCGGCGGTGTACACGTTGCCGACGAGTCCGTGATGGAGATGGTGCAGGCCTACGACCGGGACCCGAGCTTCATCGCTTCGGATCCCCCGGACCACGACCGGGCGCGGCGGCAGTGCATGCGGTTTTTCGGCCCGCCGCATTCGCCGGACGTGATCCCCAGCCAAGAGCCGCTGTGTCAGCAGATCGTCAACGACTTGCTGGACAAGGCCATGGGCAAGACCCGCATCGATGTTGCCGACGAGTTCGCCTATCCGCTGCCGGTCCAAGTGATCTGCCGGATCATCGGCGTGCCGATCGAGGACGAGCCGCAGTTTCACGCCTGGATCGCCGACTCGAACTCCGGCCTCTTCGATCTCGGCCCCGACATCGCCACCGAGGAGGGCCAGGCCCGCCGGGCCAAAGGTGAAGCGGCCAACATCGCCTACAAGAAATATATCATCGGGTTGGTCGAGAAAGCCGAGAAATCGCCTGGTCCAGGCATGATTTCACAGTTGGTACACGATGACGGACCGGATGGGCGGATGTCGCCGAGCGCGATCGTGAACAACACCATGCTGCTGTTTGCCGCCGGTCATGACTCGACGGTCAATCTGATTTCGCACTGCGTGCTGACCGTGCTGCGCAACCCCGAATCGATCGAATTGCTGCGCAGCAGGCCGGAATTGATTCCCGGCGCCATCGAGGAAGTGCTGCGGCTGCAGCCGTCGGTGCAGTTCTTCCCGACACGATCGGCGTTGGCCGACATCGAGATTGCCGGCACGACGATCCCGCGAGGATCACCCATCTATCTGATATACGCTGCGGCCAACCGAGATCCGCGGCGCTTCCCCGACCCCAACAGGTTCGACCCGCAACGCGCCGACAATGAGCACGTGGCCTTTGGACGCGGTATTCACATCTGCTTCGGCGGTCCGCTGGCCCGGCTAGAAGCCAACACCGCGTTCGAGGCTTTTCTTAGGCGAGTAGAAAACCCGCGGCTGGTCGAGGACCCACCGCCCTACCGCATCAGCCAAGTGTTCCGGGGCCCGCGGCATCTGCTCGTCGATTACGACGAGATCAGTCCTGATCGATCGTGACGAGCAGCTTGAACGTTCTGCTGCCGTCGCCGACCTTGGTGGTGAGAACCAGCGGGTAGTACCCGTCGCGCACTGACTGCGCCACCGTGATGGCGACGGTCGCGCTGGCGGATCCGTCGGCGGCGAACTGTCCGGATGTCTTGGCCGCCTTGATGCCCGCGATGTCGGAAGCGCCAGTAATGGTGTAGCCGCCGGGGCCATCGATCATCCGTTGCGCATTGACAGTGACGTTGCCCGTGGCTCCCCGCGAGATTTCGACGACGGCGGGCGAAACGTTAACGGTCACCGCCGAGCTGCCCGCACCGAATGATGGCGGCGCTGACAAGTCGCCGGTGCCCCAAGCCTTGTTGGCCTTGGGAGAAAGCGAGAACGACAAGTCGCCGCCGGTGTGGATGATCGACTCCGGAAGGTACGTCTTATCGGTGGGATGGCCGTCGATGTGCAGGCTCTTGATGTACTTCATCCGGTTGGGTCCCGATGCGCCCGGCGCGGACATTCGGATGGTCTTGTCTTCGGGCAGCGCGATGACGACGCGATCGAAAAGCGGTGTGTTCACAGTGAGGATCGATGTTCCCGGTGTACTCGGGTACAGGCCGAGGGCGGCCCAGACGTACCAGCTGGACATCGCGCCGAGGTCGTCGTTACCCGGCTCGCCATCGGGTGTGTCAGAGAACAATTCGCTGCGCACCCGGTCGACTAATTGCTGGGTCTTCCACGGTTGGCCGATGTAGTTGTACAGCCATGGCACGTCGAAACCCGGCTCGTTACCGGCCCACAGGTAGGGTTCTTCGGGGCCCACGTTGAGCTGCTTGGTGAAGCGGTCAAGCCTGTCTTCCACCGCTTTTCGGCCACGCAGAGCCGTGACCAGGCCCGCGATGTTCTGCGGCACATACCAGACGTATTGCTCGGCGTTGCCCTCGTCGAATCCGAGCTGGCTGAAGCAGCCCTGGGCCGGCGGCACAACCCCGGGACCCACCGGAAACAAGCCCATCGCATCGCGGGGCGAGATGTAGTGGGTGGTGGGATTGAAGAGGTTCTGCCAGTACTGTGCCCGGTTCTGGAATTCGGTAGCGGTCGCGGAATCGCCCAGCGCGTCGGCGAATCGGGAGATGGCGAAGTCGTCGACCGACCACTCCAACGTGATCGAGGCACCCGGGATGGCACCACCGATGCACGAGTTTGCCGTCTCCGGTAGATAGCCGCGCTCTAGGTAGGTAGCGATTGCAGGCCGCTCGACGTAGCCATTGAGCCCGTCGCCCCCTTTGGTCGCGGCATTGACCATGTAGCGCAGCGCCGCATGGACGTCAAAGTCCTTGGCACCGAAGGCATAGAAGTTCACCATCAACGGGACGACGCTGTCGCCGCTCATCTCCGCAGTCGCGGTATTCGCCAGTGCCCACCGCGGAAACGACCCGCTCTGCTCGGCGTCGTTCACCAGCGACTGGGCCATGTCGCTGGCTTGCTCCGGGAACAGCAATCCATGCAGCGCACCAAGCCCCCGGTAGGTGTCCCAGTCGGAGAAGTTCGTGTACTGGTTATGGACCGCGGGCAGCTCGTGAACATCGTCGTCGAATCCCATATAACTGCCGTCGACGTCGTTAAAGGTGTTGGGATTCAACAGCGAATGGTAGAGCGCGGTGTAGAAGGTCTCCACGTCGGCGTCGTCGGCGCTGGCGACCGAGATGCGTGACAACTTGTCGTTCCACTCTCTTGCTGCGGCGGCGCGGACGTCGTCGAAGCCCGCTTTGCCCTCAGCGGCGAGGTTGGCTCGCGCTCCGTCGAGGCTGACATAGGACAGTGCCGTGCGCACCTCGACCCGCGAGCCCGCCGGGAATCCCACGTATCCTCCGCTGGACCCGGTGTAACTCGAATACGCGCTGCGGGTACCGGCGAAGACCGAGTAACCGTCCCAGGTGCCGTAGGACGTGAACGGCCGGCTGAACTTCATCGCGAAGTACACCGTGTAGACGTTGTCCTTGCCGCAGAAGCCGCCGCTGGTCGCCGATCCCGTGATCGTGGTGTTGTCATCGCCGATCTGGATGTTCGCGGCGGAGGTACCCCCAAGCGACGCACCGGAATTCACATAGAACAGAGCGGGCTGTCCGTTGTCGGGGTAGGTGAACCGGCCCACGCCGGTGTGGGTGGTAGCGGTGAGTTCGGCGACCACTCGCGTTGTGGGGAACCGCACTGTGTAGTAGCCGGGAACCCCGACCTCGGTGTCGTCGTGGGCGATCTCCTCGGTGGCGCCCCAGGGCTCGGAGCCGACCTGGCCGGTGGTCGGCAGCATCGAGATGTCACCGAACGCTGCACACCCCACCGAGGCGTGCGTCATGCTGAATCCGGTGGCCCGTGAATTGCCGTGGTCGTAGCCCGCGTAGTTGCCGGCGGTGTCCGGCGAGTACTGCACCATCCCGAACGGCACAGAGGCGCCGGGGAAGTTATTGATCTCCCCCACCCGTTGGCCACCCGTCCCGGTACCGATCAGCGTGTCGACATGGTCGACCGGATTAGTGACGAAGGCCGCCGGATCGTACGACGTGGGCACCGCGCTGGCCAGCATCACGAAACCCAGCAGCACCGCCCCCAACAGGGCGGCAAGGCGCCATCGTGTCCACATCGCTGTCGTCTCCCAGCAAAGACGTTACCGCCTGGGATGCCTTGCTCAGGCTAGCCACACCGGATTCGTCAACGCGACCATCGCGCCCAGTGGGCGTCGCTGCGATTCTCGCACTTCCAGTCGCGCGAAGCGCGCCGACGCCGCGTCAAGTTCCCATTGCAGCCGGGCCGACGTGCCTATCGTCGCCCGTCCCACACAGCCCGCCGCGGTGATCAGAGCGATGGTCGTGTCGGGAGCTCCGCTGATGACGGCGGTCACGGTAACCGGCGCGCCCTGCGGCACCCGCAGTGTCTCCCCGGGGCCGGCCATGCCGTCGCTATTGGCGCAGGAGGCGGTCAGTTCCAGTGCGACTTCGCATGATCGGGCGAGGTACGAACGACCGCGACGCAGCCCATCGATAATCGCCGGTACCGACAGTTCACCCGCGTGCACGACCGTCTGCGGCGAGCCGACCGGTTGGTGTTTGCCGTGCGAGTCGCTGCCGCCGACGGCCACCAGGCGTCGGCCCTGCCGCAGTAGCCGCTGCCAAATGCGAAGCGACATTTCATCATCGAGGTTCCACCGGCCATTCCACACCTCGACCGCGTCCACGTGGTCAAAGCCGAACTCCCACGCCGATCCCGGTGCCGGCACGGACGGATGTGCGGCGACCACCAGACCGCCGGCTTCGCGGACCTCGGCGGCAAATCCCGGAAACACCCCATCACCTGGGCCATATCGCCAGTCGACCCAGCCGCGCGGTGACAGGCCGACCGCCAGCCAGTGTCCGTGCCGGGTGGTGACCTCCTCGCCGGGAATCACCAGCAGTCCGCCGGTGCGGCAGGCCGGCCACGCCCGGTTGACGGAGTTGGTGTTGTGGTCGGTCGAGACGATGAAATCCAGCCCGCTGGCGCGTGCGGCCGACGCCAGTTCATCGGGATCACGCTGGCCATCAGAGTGAACGGTGTGCAGATGCAGGTCGCCGCGATACCAACGCGCACCGCAGATCGACGGCGGCGGTGGAGCCGCGACCACGGGTTCGATGTCCGCGGCTTCCTCAGCGGGGTCCCCGCGTTCCATGATGACGTGCACGTCCCACGCCATCCCCCAAGGGCTGAGCACCACCGGGCCAAGCGCCACGGCCCACACACCCGGTTCGATCGGGCCGGCCAAATAGCCGGGGGTGACGTAGGTACTGGAGATGACGAAGCTGTCGCGGGCGCCGCCTGACCAGCCCCGAAACCCGGCAGCATTACCCAAGTCGTAGCCAGCGGGGCCAAAGATTCCTAAATCCAACACATTTCGTGCCGAGGCACCGACGCCGAAGTCCGAATGAGATGTGCTAACGCGGATTCGCTGCACACCCGCCGGAACCTCGAACGGCAGGTAAGCCCAGCGGTAGATGCCAAACCCGAATCGTCCCGAAAACACTACCTCGATCGCAGGCGCAATTGTCGCGATCCCCATGGCTGCCAGCATCCGCCATGACGGAGTAACTAACCGTTACATCGACACGAACGCCGGCCATCGGGCGGCTTTAGGGTTGACGGGTCTGCGCAGCACAAGTTTGTTGGACGAACAAAGTTCACCGAGCTGACCACGTTGAAGGGCTCCCAGAAGAAGTACACTGAAACCGCCCGGTTTACGCCTCCGCGCGGGCTACACAGCGGCTTTGACCGCAACAGACAACTCGTTCAACGCCAAAGCGAGGACGGTTTTTGTGATGGCCAATGTCGCCTCGGGCAAAGGTGTTCGACCCGTTCAGAGCACCGACAAGCCCGTCATCGTCTCTCGCAGCGGAAGAGTCGCACGTCTGGAGTCCAGCCTGACCCCGCATGAGGCGCAGATCGAGGATCTTGTTTTTGTCCGGAAGATCCTAAAAAAGGCGAATATTCCGTTCTTGTTGATCCGCGATCACAAGAACCGTCCGGTTCTCGCCATCGATATCGAACTGCGTTCAGCAGTCGAGACCGAGCTGACGACCGCTTGCGCCAGCGAACCGATGTACGCCAAAACAGTTGATGTTCGCGGCCTTTCGCCTGTATTAATGGCCCACGGCAGGCTGTCCAGATTGGATGATCCGCGTATCGTGCGGCTGTATCGGCGGCGGATCGCGCCCGGCGGCTTTCGGTACGGCTCCAAGTTCGGCGTCGAGCTGCAATTCTGGGCCTACGAGGAGACGGTGATCCATTGCCCCGTCGAGAACTCGCTGACGCGTACGGTGCTGCCGCGGCGAGAAGCCGTGCCCGCAACCGCAAAGCTCTACGGATATAAATGGCCGACTATCAAGGGGATGTTCACCCCACATACCAGCGACGTGACGTTTGACATCGACATGGTGTTCTCCTGGGTCGACGGCAGTGACCCGGAGTTTCGGGCCCGCCGGGCGGCGCAGATGTCGGAGGTTGTGGTCGGTGAAGGCGACGAGGCCGAAGCGCGCATTCGGCAGATCGACGAGTTGAAGTACGCGCTGCGGTCGGTGAACATGTTTGCGCCGTGGGTGCGGCGGATCTTCGTTGCGACCGATTCGGTCCTTCCGTCCTGGCTGGCCGAGCACCCCAAAATCACCATTGTTCGCGCGACAGAACACTTCTCGGATCCAGCCGCGTTACCCACCTACAACTCGCATGCGATCGAGAGCCAACTTCAGAACATTCCAGAGCTGGCTGAGCATTTCCTGTACTCCAATGACGACATGTTTTTCGGCCGACCGCTCAGAGCCAGCGTGTTCTTCTCGCCCGGCGGGGTGACGAGGTTCATCGAAGCCAAGACCCGGATAGGGCTCGGCGCCAACGATCCCACCCGCAGCGGCTTTGAAAACGCGGCCCGGGTCAACCGACAGCTGCTCTTCGAGCGATTCGGACAGGTCACCACCCGCCATCTGGAACACACTGCAGTTCCGTTGCGCAAAAGCATACTGAGGGAGATGGAACGAGAATTCCCAGAAGAATTCGCCCGCACTCAGGCCAGCGCGTTTCGGTCCAACACCGACATCTCGGTCACCAACTCGTTCTACCACTATTACGCGCTGATGACCGGGCGCGCTGTCCAACAAGAAAAAGCCAAAGTGCTGTACGTGAACACCACCACCCGCGAAGGACTCGATCTACTTCCCGAGCTGCGAAAGAGACGCCGGTATCACTTCTTCTGCCTCAACGACAGCAGCTTCCCGGAAGTCTCGGCGGTCGAGCGCACCGAACGGGTCACCGATTTCCTTGACCGGTATTTCCCCATACCCGCTCCCTGGGAGAAGGTCACCGCTGACATCGATCAGCCCGGTTTTGCCGAGCCGATGACGTTGACGCCATCGAACGGTGCGTGAAGAGCGGATAGCGTAAACGGCCGGGTCAGCCAGTGGTGTGGACGCTCACCCTGGAAGCTGCCGGAACCACTGGCGCCGATCTGGGCTTGAGGATCATGCTGGTCGCAAAGGCGGCGATGCCGATGGCGACGCAGATCCACAACGCCGAGTGGTAGGTCGCCTTTGTCCCCTCCCCGACAACTGTTCCAGCCCAGGTGAATCCGAGCGAGCCGCCGATACCGAACGCGGCGTTGCAGATTCCCGGCAGTGACCCCGGTTCATCCTCGGGCACCTGTATGACACCCAACGCGGCCAGCGGCGTCAGTGTCACACCCATGGCTGCGCCGAACCCAATCATGATCAGGATGACCATGTTTCGTTCGAGCGTGAAGACCGCGAGCAGGGCGACGACGGTCACCGCGCAGACGATTCCCGCCCGCAGCACCGTCACGAAGCCGATCCGGTGGTGCTCAAGCACTTCCAGCACGCTGCTCGACACCGCGACCCCGACTCCGGCGAGCGTGACGAGCGACGTCAGGGTGACACCGGCGGCTTCGCCGGCCCGCTCGGGTGCGACGACCGCCTGGGTCGCCACCGTGGTGAACGCGTAGACGAAGCCCATCGTGAAGCCACATGCCGTCAGCGCGGCCAGGTACACCGCGAAGTTGTTGGCGGCCGCCAGCACGGCGAGCGACGCCGCGGCGGCGGTGCAACCAATGCCCATGACCGCAAAGGGTTTATTGCGCGATGCCAGACGTCCGGATACCGGGCCGCCCAGCGCCGCTCCCACGGACGGTCCGAGGAAAGCCAACCCGGCCATCAACGGGTCCAGTCCGCGTACCTGTTGCAGGTTCATCGTCGACAAGAACACCGTCACCACGTATGCGATGTTGGCAACGGTTCCCGCGACAACCAATGTGGTGAAGCGCGCATTGCGCAGCAGCGACAGGTTGATCAACGGGAAACGCACCCGTGTCTCGACGGCGACGAATGCCGCCAAAAGTGCAACGGAAAGCAAGAATACACCGATCACGGGTGCCGACAGCCATCCCCAGTCCGGCGCTCGGTCAAAGGCGAACGTGAACAACCCGATTCCCAGTGTGATCAGCGCCAGACCACTGAGATCCACACGCCGAGGCACGGTTTCGCCCGACGTCTCGGGAATCGTTTTCATGCCGATGATGAACGCGGTCGCCGCCAATTTCTCGTGCCCCGGCGAGTTCACGAATCGACGATAGGACTGAAAGACCCTCCGTTGAAGGCGAATCGCTGAGCCTAATTCGACAGTTTGAGCAAACGCTCGGCGTTGAGGTGGGCGATCTTTTCTTTGTCGGCCGGGTTGATGGGCATCTGCTCAAGGAATTGTCGACCGGCTTTCATGCTGGCGAACGGATAGTCGGTGGTGAACACGATCCGGTCGATGCCGATCACGTTGACCATGGCCTGATAGGCGTTGAACGACAGGCTCCAACTGGGATCGACGGCGCCGGGGTCTTGGTCCGCGAACTCGCCGGCCAGGATGCCGCCGTAGAAGTTCTCCCGAAGGTATTCCTTGATGGTGCGTTTGAGGCCGGTCTGCTTAACCGGAAACGAATAGTCCGCCCGCCACGCCATCCAACTCAAGGCCTCGAACTGGTGACCCACGATGATCTGCAGCCGCGGAAACCGGTCGAACACTCCCCCGAGGATCAGTCGAAGGCAGTGGATCCCGGTGTCGATATGCCAGCCGGCCCCCGCGATGGACAGCATCGCCGACACCCCCGGGGCGAAGCCCCTGTAGTAGGCGTCGATCACCGGCAGGGGCGGCACGGTGGGATGCAGATAGATCGGCACGCCTAGCGTCTCGGCGGATTCGAACACCGGCCAAAAGAACTTGTCGTCAAGGTAACGGCCGTTGACGTGGCCATTGATCAGCGCACCGACAAAACCGTCGTCGCGCACGGCGCGATCGAGTTCGGCTGCGGCAGCGTCGGGGTCGCCCATCGGCAGGGTGGCAAAGCCACGGAGCCGGCCGGGGTGTTGAGTGACCGCAGCTGCCACGGCGTCGTTGGCCTGCCTGGCCAGCTGCACCGCCAGCGGCACCTCCACGGCCTCCGCACCGGGAACGTTGGACAGGATCTGGACGTCGATGCCGGCCGCGTCCATGGCGGCAATCCGATGTTCTCCCAGATCAAGAATGCCTGTCGGCCACCCGCCGTCAGCGTCGCTGTCCTCGAAGCGTCCGCTGCGCATCGTGTCGAACAATTTCCGGGGACTGTTCGGATTCGCTTCGGCGATAGCCGGAAGCACCCAGTGCTCTTCGAAACCAATGATCTTCATGACATCCACTGAACCACTGCCGTCGGGGCGCGTCCGGTGGGACTTTGGACCCCCTGATCAAGGGCCCTACGGCGCGGGCGTCCGAGGCAAACGACTCTCGCGGGCGACGGTGCCCGAGGCGAAACATCGCAGAAGGTTAGTCACATCAAGGGAGCCCGTTATGGCCACGCCCGGCCGTCACCGCGTACCGGTGCGCTCCGCGCGCAAGGGCGGTGAGCGCCAACGCCGTGAACTGGTCGCAGCGGCGAGCGGGGCGGTCCTGTTGGTCGTCATCGCCGTGCTGTCGGCGTGGGCACACCACAGTTTGTCCACTGTGCGGCCGGCTTCACCGCACGCCGCTGCGGCGCAACCGGCGAACTCGGTTAGCCCACCGCTGCCGCCTCTGCCGACGGGCACGTCGGTGCGGGCATGGCTCACCGACGCCAAGCCGTCGATCATTGATGTGTTCGGCGCGGCAGACAACCTCGTCACTGCTGCGAGGCTAGGCGACATCGCCGAGACGGGCGCAGCGTGCCCAACCGCCGCGGGTGCGGTAGCGAACTTGCAACACCACATGCCGAGCCCGGACCCGACGCTGAATGCCAAGTTGCAACAGGCAATTACCAGCTACCACGTAGGGATTCGCCACTGCGTCTCAGGGACGCAACACCGGGACCCCATAGAAATTGGGGAGGCCACGGTCTATGTCAAACAGGGAAGCACCGACCTGCAGGCAGCGGTCGGCATTATCGAAGACGACCTATCTTCCGAGGCGCGCGACCATCGCGTGTGGATTGTGTAGCTCCACTGCCGGGTCAGCCAGTGGTATGAACGATCAGTACATCGATCTTGGACCTGGTGGCGATAGCTCCGGGGACCGAGAACACCCGCCCGATGAGCGCGGATCGCGCGTCCAGTCCCACATTGCCAACCACCAGCAGATCGGCCCCAACCTCCTCGGCAAGGTCCACCAGCGCATGTACTGGTGCAGCCTTAATCGGCCGGTCCTCGATGTTCTTCGCCCCGGCCGCCTTTGCTCGGTCGCGGGCATCATGCAACATCGCGTAGGTTGGCGCGTTGCCGCGCACCTTGTAGCCCTCCTCCCCGAGGATGTCGGCCGCGCGCAAATCGTCCGGGTGAGGGGAGTAGCCCGTCGCAATGATCAGCTTCGCGTTCGTGTCGGCGGCAATCGTGGCCGCACGCTCGACCGCGCGCAGTGACGACTCTGAGCCATCAGTGCCGACCACCACAGTCCGATAGGCCGTCATTTGCCCTCCGCAGCGTCGTTTGCAATACCACCAGCGACAATAACGCTCCTACGCATCAGGACCTGGAAATTCCGCGTAATGGATGCGGCGCTGGCAAAAGCGGCGCCTGGCTCGCGCACTCATGGCCCGATCAGGCTGTCCTGCGGGGGTCGTTCCCAGCGGCTGACACGATGCGAGCAACCAGCTTGCCACCACGGACGACCTCAATCGTCTGCCCTGTCGCAACCCTGTCGAAATAACGCCCCGCACGCTTTCGCAGTTCGTCAAGCTCGATCTGCCCACCAGCGTCCGCCGGGACCGGGGTCATCCGCGAGTCACCTGCCGACACGATCCGCGCCAGTAACTTGCCGCCACGGACAACATAAATCGTCTCCCCGGCGGCAACCCGATCGAAACACCGCCCGGCACGCGTTCGCAGCTCATCAAGCCCGACCCACCCACCAGCGTCCGGTGCCACGGCCTTGACAGATCGCTCCGGGATCGGAGCCACCCTCCCGTCACCGACCGACTCGATCCGGGCCACCAGCTTGCCGTGACGGACGACATCAATCGTCTCCCCGGCGCCAACCCGATCGAGATACGTCCACGCGTTACTCCGGAGTTGGCCTAAGCCAATCACTTCCGGCATTTCGCTCCGATCTCTGTGTTCACCAACTGGCCCGCGCGGTGTCGAACCAGCTGTGTGCTCAGAGCACACCGCGGTGCGCTCCGATTCAGGGCACTCAGAGCGTTCCGACCTTGCCAGCGCATCACGTCGAGTATATGACTGTACGTGCGGTCAGTGTCAAGAGTCCGACCAGGGCCAAACGATGAGTCGGGGAAGCTGCACGATGAGCTTCGTGCAAATGAGCCGGCCTGAGTTCACGTATCCGCGACGTCTCAAGGTCATCGAAGTCTCACGGGCCCAACGGCGTAACGCATTGAGCCAGCTTTTCAGTGACTTCCTCCGACTCTTTCGGACGAGTCGTCGGCATCGGTGCGGTTCAGCCGGCTGGCGCCAGCATATCCTTCCAACCGTCGTCTCCTGTTTTCCTCGAATCTTCGACCGCGTACTTGGCACCGTCGGGCGCTACCAGTTCACCGCTCTGTGGACTGTAGACGGCGGTGGGAGGCCCGCTGGGGATGTAGACGCAGGGGTTTGGCTGCTGCCCATTGCATTCCACAGTCCCCGAACCCGGCCGCTGCAGCGGATCGCTGATGGGCGGCGGCGTCCCCGCCACCCTGTCGGAAGGCGCCGGGTTGAGGCCGGTGTTGATCGACGGCGCGGGTATCACGTGGCCGGGATCTACCGGCTGATCGCATCGCGCGCCCGGTGCCGGGCAGTTCCTGATCTGATTGGGGTCGCCGTACCACGGGTTAGTGCCCAGCGGCTCATATGGTTTGTTGCTGCGGCATTCCTGTGGCGTCGCGGCGTGTTTACCGGGAACATCGACACACGGAAGGTTGCGTGCCCCGCGCACGGCGTTGGCCGCAGCGTCCTGCGGGATCTTGCAATATGTTCCGGACGGCATGGGCTGCAGGCTGGTGTCCGCCGGAGACCGCCACTGAGGTGCCGGGAGAAAGCCGGTCAGACACGGCGGGGGCTGGTTGATCGTCAGCGCGGTGTCGAGCGCAGCGTAGCCCGGGAACGCCGCCGTTACCGTCTGGCCTTCGGCGCCGCCCTGCGGATAGGCCACCAGCAGTTGCTCGACGCCCTTGTGGTAGCGCTTGAGCATCTCCAGGATGATCTCGAGATTCGCCAGTGTCTGCGGCAGCGTGTCGCGGACGTCGCTGAACACCTCGTTGATCTGGTCGGCGGTCGGCGCCCCTTGGGTGAGGATGCTTTGCACGTGCTGGTCGTTCTCGGCGGTTTGCGCGGCCAGGATGTTCAGGTTGTGCGCCCAGCGCGCGATCGCGTCACCGGAGTCGACCTGGCTGTCCAGGATTGGCCCGGAGTTTTCGATGATGTCGTCAACGTCGCCGATGTTGGTCTTGAAGTCGCTGGCAATCGCCTGGGTCGCGTCGACTAGCCGTTGCAGCGCGGGCCCCAACCCGCCGACCGCTTGGGCTGTCTCGTCGAGCAGTCGACTGATCTTGTCCTTGGGCAGCGCGGCCAGCCCGCGGTTGGCGGCGTCCAGCGCCGGCCCGATCTCAGCGGGCACGGTGCCTTTGGTGATGGTCTGGCCCGGCGAGAAGTATTCACCCGGGTTGCCTACCGACACCAGGTCCAGATACTGCTCACCAACCGCCGACACCGAATGCACATTCGCCGATGCGTCGATCGGGACCTTGTACCGGTCGGCAATACTCATGGTCGCCTGCGCGCCGGCCTCGGTCGGCTCGACGGCGGTGACCTTTCCGATGGTTTCACCGCGATAAGTCACGTTGGCCGTCTTGTACAGACCGCCCGACGCGGGCAGGTCCGCCTTCAGGGTGTACTGGCCGATCCCCACATGGCTTGGAATCCGCAGGTAGAACCAGCCCAGCGCAATCGCCGTGATCACACTCAGGATGCTGAACAGGATCAGCTGGCGCCAGATGAAGCGGGTCAGCATTGCCTATCCGCCCTTTCGACCAGCGGCCCGCCGGGGACGTCGTTCGGGTTCGGCGTGTACCGGACGTCGGGGATCATCGTTTCGGGGTCGCGGCCCCACGATTGCTCGAGCGCGCGCAGCGCTCCGGAGAACCCCGTCCCGGTGAGAACCGCGTTATCGACAGCGCTGAGCGTCAGGTCGAGCGTCAGTGACAGGTTGAAGTAGTCGCCGCGGAACGCCTTCGGCACGGCGTCGATATCGAACGGCCGGACGAGGATCAGCTTGAGTGCCTGGATCAGATACGGTGAGGCACGGCCGAGTTCCCTCAACGGGCACTGCAGCGACAGCAGGTCCTGATGGAGGTTGTTCCGCGAGGCGGACAGATATTGGTTGGCAACCTGGCTGAACCCTCCCGTCGCATCAACCGCGTTGATCAAAAGGTTCTGTTTGTCGGCGAAATGCTTGATCAGCGGCGGGAATTCGGTGAGAACCCGATCGAGAACGTCCGAGCGGGGACCCACGTAGGTCAACAGCCGGTTGGTTGAATCGATGGCTCGGGTGATGTCATCGCGTTGCTCGTCGAGTCGTGCGGTGAAGGTGTCCAGCTTGCCGAGGAAGGCACGGATCACGTCGGCCCGCCCGTGCACGATGTTGTAGACCTCGTTCTGCACCACTTCGAGGTTCGGGATGCCGCCCCCGCGCAAGATAATGGCGAAACTGGCCAGCGTCTGCTCGGTGGTGGGGTAAGCGGACGAATTCTTCAGCGGGATGGTGTCGCCGTCCTTCAGCAGTTCGGGCGACGGGTTGGGCGGCGCAGCCAGTTCCACATGCTGAGAACCCAGCAGGGTTGACAGCCCGATCTTGGCGGTGGCGTTTTTGGGTAGTTTGACGTTCTTGTCCAGACCCAGCGCCAGCGTGGCGACCCAGTTCTTCAGGTTGATCGCGCGCACTGTGCCGACAAAGACATCGGCCACCCGCACCCGGCTATTGAGGTTTAGGGCCAGCGTGTCGGGCATTTGCACGTAGACGGTGTAGGAGCCGGCCCTGGTGCCCGGGCCGCCGGGCATTGGCACATTCGCGATTCCGTGCCAGTTCGCGCACGAGGTCAGCGCGACGGTCGCCACCAGTAGAGCCAGCCCCTGCCAGGTCCGGTATCGGACCATGCGCATCAGTCGCTTCACCGGCCGTTGGTTCGGCTTGCTCCTCGCGCGTACCGCGCTCATCGCGCGCCTCACGAGCCCGGTCCTGTCGACACGGCCGCCTCGGCGGGTAGCGGTGGTCCGGCAGGCGCGGGCGCCGGCGCAGGCGTTGGCGCGACCGGCCCCGGGACCACGCCCGGTCCGGGCGGCGGCGGGATCGGCACCTGGGGGGGCTGCAGGCCGATGGGTGGCACGACGGGGTACTCGTTGTACGCGTTCGGCGGTCCCGGCGGTGTCTGCAGGTTCGATTGCACCGGTGGGATATCCGGTCCGCCCATGAGTTCGGCCAGCGAATCCGGGGTCAACAGGCCCGCCGTGATTGGATCCACCTGCGTGCCCTGCATGCCCGACGCGACAACCCAGCCGGGCTGGGTGTTGCGGTGCGACAACGGGGTGTCGGGCACCCAGATCCCGGGCACTGTGGTGTCCTTGTATCCGTTCGGCGGCTGCAGCCGCGGCTCGGAGTAGGCGACTTCCTTGGGGAGCGTCTCGGCGGTGCTGAACAGGTTGAGGCCGAACGGGAGGTAGTTGAACTTGATCGCATCGAGGATGGGCGCTAGGTATTGCGCGCAGAGTTCGGCGGATTCTTGATAGCCAAGCCGGCTATCGGCCTGAATCATGCTGCAGATGAACTGCATCGGGTTCGTGAAGTTCGGGATCGCCGGAATAGACACGACCGCGCCGTGCGACGGGTGATAAATCTGGTTGAGGTTCGTCTGCAGCGTCGGGAGAACGTGCAGGCCGGTTTCCAAACCATTCAGCGGCTCGGGTTGGACCAGCGTGGTGGTGACGTTGGCGAGGTTGTCGATGTCGCGCGCGAGCACCTCGCGGTTCTTGGCCAAGAACGGGCGCAGTGTGCCGAGCAGGCCGTCGAACTGCTGTATCGCATTGGCGAGGTCCCGGTCAGACCCGGTTAATCTGTCTGTGAACTGGGCCAGGTTGTTGTTTAATGCGACGAACTGCTGGTCGTCCTTGTGCAGGGCGTTCACGAAAAGCGCCAGGCTGTGCACCACCGCGAAGAAGTCGCCACGACCCTGGTTCAGCGCGGTCAGCGCCCGCGACAGGCTGTCGAACGTGGTGTTGATCTGCTTGCCCTTACCGGCCAGCCCGTCGGCGAACGACTCGATGAGATCACCGAAGGGGCCCTTGGGCTGCTCGGGTGTGGGGCCGAGTTTGGAGATGACGTTGGCGACGCTGTCGCGCAGTTCGTCCCACTCCGTCGGCACCTGTGTGCGCTCGATCGGGATCACCGTGTTATCGGCCATCACCGGACCACTCTTATAGGGCGGCTCCAACTGAATGCTCCGCGACGACACCAGCGTGGGGCTCACAATCACCGCGGACGCATTGGCCGGCACCTTGTACTTGTTGCTGTAATGAAAGATCACCTTCATCTTGTCGCCGGCCGGCACGATCTTGTCGACCGAACCCACGCGAATGCCCATGATCTGGACTTTGTCCCCGGAATAGAGTGCGTTCGCCTCTGGGAAGTAGGCCACCACGGTGTTGTTGGTCAACTTTTGGTACAGGTGGAACCCGACGAACCCGACAAGAACGGCGACCGCCACCGCGAGCGATCCGATGATCACCGATGTCCGAGGCCGCTTCGGCAGGCGCAGGTTGCGTAAGTTAAAGGTGCCGTTCAATTTTGGCTACCTCCTGTGACGCCGCTACCTCCCGCTCCGCCGGGGTTGATGAACGGAGCCGGCAGCTGCGCGCCGGGTCCCGACGGCGGCGCGGATCCCGCTGGCAGCCCGGGCGCGAACGTCGACGGCGGCGGGGTCGGACCGGCCGGTGCCAGGTTTTCGGTGCGCGCTCCCGGCGGCGCGTTGGGCGGCAGTGGCGCCGGCGTGCCCGGGACGTCTGGAGGCGGCTCGCCTGGCCGCCCGGCGATCGGAATGCCCGGTGTGGGGGGCAGGCCGTTGGGGTTCGGTGGCGACGATGCGACGTCGGGCAGCACCGGGTACGGTCCGTTAGGTCCGAATGGACCTTGGTCCTGATTGACGCCCGCACATGGCATCGGGTTGCCGGGCCGCGGCAGCAGCTCCGGCGGCGGCGCATACGAGCACGGCGATCCAGGCGCGACGGCCGGCCCCGGATGATCCGGGGTACCTTCCAGCACCGGCGGTGCCGGCGGCGGTGCACCGTTGGGGAACCGGGTGCCGTTGGGATCGGGGAACTTGAACGCCGGCAGCCCAGCGCTGCGCCAGAAGTCCTCCGGGTCGATACCACGCTTCTTGAACGCGGCGTCGACCCACGGCTGCATGATCCAGTACGGCAGCAGGTTGGCCAGGACTATCTTGAAGTACGGTCCGGACGCGACGGACTCTCCTAGCGATGCCGCGAATTGGCTTACATACTTCAGGCTTTGAGCCAGGTCTTCCTTGCGTGCCACCAGCACGTCGCTGATTGCATGCAACTGCTCCAGCACAGGATTCAAGTTCGGGTTGTCGTTGATGAACCCCTGCACCTGCGCCGAGAAGGCGGAAATGTTCCCCAGCAGCGTGTCGATGGCCCGTCCACGTTCGTTGAACGCGGCCAGCAGCGTCTTCGAGTTGACCAGCAGCCGGTTGATTTGTTCACTGCGGTCACCGAGGACGCTGGCTACCTTGTTGGCCTGAGCGAGCAGGTGCTTGATCTGTTCGTCGCGTTTACCGATGGTGTCGGAGAATTTGGCCAAACCGTCGAGGGCGGGGCTCAGGTGCGAGTAGGTCTGATCGACGGTCTGAGACAACACATTCAGCGACTTTTTGACGGTGTCGATGTTCCAGCCAGTGGCGGCCTTGGTGATGTCGAAGTTCGCATCGTACAGCTGGTAGGGGGTGGTGGTTTGGCCCAGCGGCAAAACGCCCCCGGGCCGCAGCATCTGGGTTCCCCGCGGCTCGATCTCGAGCACCTTCCTACCCAGGATCGTGTCGGTCTTGATCGCCAGCCGGCTCTCGGTGCCGATGGTGTTGCTGCCGATGGAGAACTTGATCGCGACGTGGTCGCCGTCGATCTTGAGCCCCTCAACCTTGCCGACAACCACGCCGGTGATGCGCACCTTGTCGCCCTTGTTCAGTTGACCGGTGCTGGCGAACTGCCCGGAGTAGCTCGGACTGGCAAACAGCATCGGGACGCTGGTGAAGCTTTGGCCGACGGCGACGATGAGCACCAGCACGATGCCGCCCATGAGGCCGACGCGGCTGCGGTTGAATTCCGTCAGTGTTCTCATTGCGGCGTGCACCTACCCGTGGGCTGCTGCCAGATCCGGACCGTGCGCACTGGGCCGCCGGACTGTAGACCGTTCCACTTGATCGTGAGGTCGCACACGTAGAAGTTCACCCAGTCTCCGTAGAGGCCGATGCTGCGTCCGATCAGGTTGAGCGCGGTTGGCGTCTTGTGGATCAGATCGTTGAGCTGATCACTTTGGTCGACGAGCGGCTGCTGAAGGCCCTGCAGGTAGTTGATCTCCTTGTGCAGCAGAGCGCGGTTATCGGCCAGCAGGTCGGCTACTGTTCCCGCGGCATTGCTGATGTTTGCGATGCCGGCGGCCAACGGATCGGCGTGGTTCGTCAGCCCGGTGATCAGTTTCTCGAAGTTGTCGACGGTTTGGTCGAACTCCTTGCGGTGTTTGACCGTCGTGTCCAGCACAATGTTCAGGTTCTTGACCACCTCGCCGATCGCTTGGTCGCGCTCGGCCAGATGCGAGGTGACTTGCGCGGTCTGGTCGAGGATGTCGTTGATGGTGCCGCCCTGACCCTGAAACACGGTGATGATGGCCGACGCGATGGTGTTGACCTTTTCCGGATCGAGCGCCCGGAACAGCGGCTTGAAACCACCGATCAGCGCATCGAGATCCAGCGCTGGTGAAGTTCGCGACAGCGGGATGAGTCCGCCCGGCGGCAGGACCCGGTCAGCGCCCTCACCCGCGCCGCGGTCGAGTTCCACGTACCGGTCACCGATTATGTCGAGATAGCGGATCTGTGCTGTCGTCGACTGATAAAGCGTCAGCGAACGATCGACATCGAAGTCCACCCATGCCCGCCTGCCGGCGTCGACCAGCCGTACCTTCTTGACCTTGCCGATCTCCACTCCGGACGCGCGGACGAACTGACCGTCGCGCAGCCCGCTGGCGTTGCTGAACTCCGCGGAATAGCTGTTGGTGCTGTTGAAGCGCATCTGACCGAACACCACGATGATGGACACGGTGATCAGCAGCAGCACCAACGAGACGATGCCGAGCCTGATGGCGCTGCCGGTGGCGGTTTTCATGGGTTGATCGTGTTGTCCCCGACTTGACGGCCCCAGACGTACTCAATTGCGTACGGTGAGCCGGTATCTACGTGGTTATACGGGGCGATACTCGCGCCGGTATCCATCACCAACTCGGGCGCGGGCCACAGATCCCGGGTGATGGCCTGCCAGCAACCGGGCGCACCCCCCGGCCCACCACGAGCGTTCACCCGCGGCAGATTGTCCGGATAGACATAGGGATTCGGCGCCCCGCCGACCAAGCCGGCGAGCCCTAGCAGTCCCAGTGTGCCCACCGTACCGGCCAAACCCGGGAGCGTCAGTATGCCTCCCAACGCTGACATCAGCTCGGTCATGGTTTTCAGCGCGTAGCCGTTGCCGCCGCCCGTCGTCGCATAGGCCAGGGGTTCTTCGTCGTGGTAGCCGCGGATGGTGCAGAAGAACTCGGGACTGTAGGTGTCCAGCAGCTGGGCGGTGGGCACCAGATCGGCGACCCCCCGCTGCAGGTAGGGCCCGCCCCGGCGGAAGATGTCTTCGCCAGTGTTGCCCAGCCCGGTCGCGGCCAACAATGCGGCATCCAGGTCGGCTTCCTGCCGGTGCAGCGTGCGCGCCGTGATCACCGCGTTGCTGAGAGAGTCGAACAAGTCCGGTGCGGCGTTGGCGTAGGTGTCGCCGAGCGCGGCCAGCTGCTGAATGTCATGGCGGATCTGTGGCATTCGCGGATTGATGTCGTCGAGGATGGCGTTGCCGTTGACGATCGACTGCCCGAACTTGTCGCCCAACCCGTTCAACGCCTCCGCGGCCGCGGCCAACGTCAGATTCAGCTTGACCGGATCCACCTTCTCGGCGATCGAGGTCACCGTCTCGAACAACGAGTTGAACTCCGTCGTCACCGACCTCGCATCGATCACGTGCTGTGGGGTGATACGCTGCGGCACAGGATATTTCGGTGATCTCAACGACACATACTTGTTGCCGAATACCGTGGTCCCCCTGATGTTGGCGTCCACATTGGCCGGAATCAGCCTGATGTACTTCGGATTCACATCCATGGTGATCTTGGCCGCCGGCGTGCCGTCACGCTGGACCTCCGAAACGCCGGCCACCCGGCCGATTTCCACCCCGTTGTAGGTGACCTTCGACCCCGGATCCATCACCAAACCCGACCGGGCGGCCAGCATCGTCAAGGGTGTCTTCGGCGTGAGCCGGCCCCGAAACTGCAGCCACACGAACGCCAACACCAACGCAGCGACCAACAAGAACACCACAGCCGCCCTCTTATAGGGCGGGATAAGTGGCGGGTTCTCCTTCAGCGGGGTCGTCATGACGGCTACACCGTGAGGTTGAAGTTCGGGTTTTTGCCATAGACCGCCATCGCAGTCAGAACGACCACGACGACGATCGTGATCAACGACAGCCGCATCGACCGGCCGACCGCTTCACCGACACCGACCGGCCCGCCGCTGGCGGTGTAGCCGTAGTAGCAGTGGGTAGTCATCACGACCACCGCAACGAGGATCACCTCCGCGAACGACCAACCCACGTCGTTGAGGCGCAGGAATGTGTGGAAGTAGTGGTCGTAGGTACCGATGGACTGCCCGTAGAAGAAAACCGTGGTGGCCTGCGCGGACAGGAAGGCCAGGGTGATCGCTAACCCGTAGAGCGGGATGATGACGACGAGACCCGCCACCACCCGGGTGGACGCCAGGTAGGCGATCGACCTGATACTCATCACCTCTAGGGCGTCGATCTCCTCGCTGATGCGCATGGCGCCCAGTTCGGCGGTGGCGCCGGCGCCGACGGTGGCTGCCAGCGCCTGACCGCAGGCCACCGGTGCCACAAACCGCACATTGATCATTGCGGCCAAAAATCCGGTGAATGCCTCGACACCGATATTGCCCAGCGACGCGAAGCCCTGGATGGCGACCAGTGAGCCCGCGGACATGGTGATGAAGCCGACGATGGCGGCGGTGCCACCAACCACGGCCATCGCGCCGCTACCCATCCCCATCTGGGCAATGATCCGCAGCAGCTCTTTGTGGTAGCGGCGCAGAGCGAAGGGGATCAGCCCGACTGCGGTTAGTGCGAACCAGACCATCTGCCCGAGCTCGGTCAGTTGCCGGGCCGGCGCGTCGCGGTATCGACGGAGGGTGACGGCTGCCCGCGGGAAGCGGTGATGCGGGACGATAGCCGCGATAGACGTAGCCATTTCAGCGCCCCGTTCCGAACCGGACACCGATAGTCGTCATCACCGCGTTAACGGCGAACAGCGCGATGAAACTTATGACCACCGTTTCGTTGACGGCAGTGCCCAGGCCTTTGGACCCGCCGCGGACGATCAGCCCGCGATAACAGCCGACCAAGCCGGCGATCAGCCCGAACGTCGCGGCCTTGATAATTGAGATCACCACCTCGGGCAGGCCGGTGAGCACTGTCAGCGTGGAGAGGTAGGCACCGGTCGAGACGTTCTGCAGGTACACGCTGAAGAGGTAGCCGCCTGTCAGGCCGACGGCGATCACGAGGCCGTTGAGTAGCACCGCGACGGCCGTCGAGGCGACGACGCGAGGCACCACCAGCCGGTGGATCGGGTCGATGCCGAGCACCTCGAGCGCATCGATCTCTTCGCGGATGGTGCGGGCGCCGAGGTCGGCGCAGATAGCGGTGGACCCGGCGCCGGCGACCACCAGCACCGTCACGATCGCGCCGAGCTGGGTGACCGTGCCGATCGCCGCGAGCGCCCCCGATGCGTCGCCGGCGCCGAACTCGGCCAGCAGGATGTTGAGCGTGAAGATGAGTAGCACGGTTTCCGGGATGGACACCGCGATAGTGGGCAGCAGCGACACCCGCATGAGGAACCAGCCATTGAAGATGAATTCGCGCCATTCGAACGGCTTCATCAGGGCTTTGGCGGTCATCACGGACATCCGGAAGAACCCGCCGGCCACTTCCGTCCCTGGTCGGATCCGGTCGGTTACTTTGCCGGTAATCACGTGTGAAGTAGTCATTGGCGCAGCTCCGGGTCGGCGTGGTAATCGGCTGAAGCACCGAATCCCAACGTTTCGACTGCCTGCTCAAGCGGGCCACGACCCCAATTCGCGCGCTTGCTCACAGGATGGCAACGGTGCGAAAAGCTCCTCGCGAGAATACTTCTCGAGCTTCGCGTGAACGACGCTAATTCCTGACTTCTTCGCTCCACGTTGCGGCGCAACGGTTCTTGATGTGACCTGGGGGCTCGCGCATCACCAGGTTCCCGGTGCCAATCGACCACATGGTCCTCCCGGCCGCCAGTCTCGGTTCCCGGCGTCGGACTCCGTGTCGCCCTCGTCTGCGTCACGCAGTAACTATTGCACTAGACCGTCCGTACAGTCAATGACAGAAAGATTGCCGAGGCTTTGCTAGGGGACGACGAGAATATTCACCGCTGCAATCCGAGCAATCGTGGCACTACCAGGGATTTCAGCCGCCATCGGCCATCGCCGGCGCGCCTCATCGGTTGGTCGCGTACGTGAGAAAGCGCGCTCTTCTAAGCGAATTTCCGACTATACGTACAGTCACCAGCCCGGCTATGCTGTCAATCCGTCGCGCTGGTTACCGCGGCAAGGCATTCGCGCACCACCGAGACGATGTCCGTGGAAGGGTTCGCCCACTTGCTCAGCCCCAAGCGGTCGAGCAGCAGCCCGCCGAGGAACACGTCGACAAAAGCGGCACCGACTTGTTCGGGTGTCCGGGAACCGACAGGGTCGAACCACACCCACATCCACTGCAGCGATCCCCATAGCTGCAGTGCCGCCAATTCGGGGTCCACACTTCGGAATACACCACTTTCTATCCCGTTGCGGATCTCGTCAATCGTGAGCGTTTGCAGTTGATGGCGCAACTTACGCACTTGCTGCATCGCCGGGTCATCGGACAGCTGAACCACCTCGCGCTGGCTTGCTACCGTCGCGTTGCGAGCGATCACCTGTAGCAGCGCCGAGGTATAAATCGTCGCGGCAATGCGTTCGTGCGGCGAGGCCAGGCGGTCCCATACCATCCGTAGCGCATCGAGTTGGCAGGCCAGGTGGGTTTCCTCAAGCTCCCGCAACATCTGCGCTTTGGTGCCAAAGTGATGAACGATGGTGCCCTTAGACATGCCAAGTTCGCCAGCGATGTCGCCGAGATTCGTTCTGTCGTAGCCACGTTCGGCGACATAGCGGACAAACGAATCGAGAATCTCGGTACGTCTGCCGGGCGATCGGGGCATCGCAACCCTCCAAAGTAACTAACCGTACGGACGGTCTATCATACCTTTCGCGACGTGAGTATCCCCCACTCGCGTGTCAGAAACCGCTGCCAGCAGGTCGACGAGCCGGTCGCGTGCGTCCGGTGCGTACATTGTCGGCCGGGCGACTGCCTCGTCGTGAGGCGCCCGATCGGAATCTCAAAGAACGCTCGCTCGCCCTGCTCGACTAGCCGTTCGGCCACGATCAGCGGCCGAAGCGCCAGCTCGCGACTGGTGGCGGCTCGCGTCCACAACTTTCACACCGACATCCGCAGCATGAATCAACGCGGAAATCTCACCACCGCCTTGAACGTGTTCTCACGAGACTGGAAACTGGGGAACGCTCAAGGTTGGCGCTTGCCTGGTGTCCGGTAGATCAAAAGGGCCTACAACGCCCTGCGGCTACTGAACCCATCCGGTGCAGTCAGGACATACATGTTCGCACCAGGTGCTGACTTGATTTCACCAGCGGTGTACATGGTCATGAGTTCTCTGCCATCACTGTCGGCAACGCACACATAGGTGTCGGACTCAGCGTCATAGTCGAAGCTGTCCCAAGCCAATACGAACGCTAAGCAGTTGCCGTCGCGATCCGCGATGACGAGCTTGTGGACACCTGACTCCTTCAATAGCTCGGCATCCTGCGCGCGCTGCTGCTGGACCCCGTTGTGGACCGTTACGCTTTTTAACATCGGTGCACTCCTTCGGTTTTGATCCGTCCGATCCGCTGCCTCCGTTCAATGCGCGGTTGCCCAACACGTCGTTGGTGTGCCACTGCGCCGCCAACGGCAGGCGCGGATCGATTCGTAGGTCCTCTGTGCAACCGGCCTGGTGCTGGACGGTGTAGGCGTTGACCACCAGGCGTCGGTGAGCCTCTCGTCGTCGGCATGAGCGTGTTGTTGTCGTTGTCGGCATGCGCGGCCAGCATTGTCAGTGCCGGCCTACGAGATCGGGGTGGGTCCTGCCCGTCGCCACCTTCACCGTCACGTGCACCACCGCCGCGCCCCTACTCACCCCAGTTATCGCGGCATACATCGTGGTGGTCTCACCTGCTCAGTGGCTAATCATCGAAGTCTGCCAGCTGCAAGCCGCAGATCGGTGAAAAGTCGCAAATTCAGCAACGGGGTCGCAGATCTGTCGAGCGCAGCACTTCTCGCCGCGTACGGTGATGCGGTGGCCGACATTGACCGCAGCTGCACCGTCGCGGCCGACCCGCAGCAAGTCTGGGATGTTCTCGCGGACTTCGGCTCGATCAGTTCGTGGGCGGACAACCTCGACCACTCGTGCATCCTCAATCACGGCAGCGACCCGGTCGGCACCACCCGGCGAGTCCAAATCGGCCGCGATGCCCTCGTCGAGCGGATCATCGAGTTCGATCCGACATGGGCACTTGCCTACGAGGTTGAGGGCCTGCCCAAGCGCCTGCGCCGGTTCACCAACCGCTGGACACTCCGGGCGGCCCAAGGCGGTACAACCGTTGTGACATTGACCACTACTGTCGAAATCGGACCTGGCCCAATGCAAAAGCTCGTCGAACGCGCAGTGTGTCGCGTTCAGGTGCGACAGTCCGACGCGATGCTCGCCGGGCTGGCGAAACGATTGGAGAAGTCTCGTGGCTGATCGCCCCGACATCATCATCCTGATGACCGACGAGGAACGAGCGGTTCCGCCGTACGAGTCACCCAAAGTGCTTACCTGGCGCGACCGAACGCTGCACGGCCGGAAGTGGTTCGACGAGCACGGCGTCAGCTTTGCGCGGCACTACACCGGCTCGCTGGCCTGCGCGCCTAGTCGTCCAACCATTTTCACCGGGCACTATCCCGACCTGCACGGCGTCACCCAGACCGACGGTCTCGGCAAGACGGCATACGACTCACGCATGCGCTGGCTGCGCCAAGGTGAGGTGCCCACGCTGGGCAATTGGTTCCGGGCCGCGGGTTACGACACCCACTACGACGGCAAATGGCACATCTCGCACGCCGATCTGCGCGACGCCGACGGGCGAGTGCTGGCGACCAATGACGATGACGGTGTCGTCGACCCTGTCGCGGTGCTGCGTTATCTCGACGCCGATCCCCTTGCGCCGTATGGCTTCTCGGGGTGGGTCGGTCCCGAGCCGCACGGGGCGTTAATGGCCGATGCCGGCGTGCGCCGCGATCCGTTGATCGCCGACCGCGTCGTCGCCTGGCTGATCGATCGTTACGCGGCCCGCCGCGCCGGCGAGGAGGCCGCGCTGCGCCCGTTCCTGTTGGTGGCCAGCTTCGTCAACCCGCACGACATCGTGCTGTTCCCGGCCTGGATGCGCCGCAACCCGTTGCAGCCGTCACGGCTGGATCCGCCGCACGTGCCCGCGGCGCCCACCGCCGACGAGGACTTGGCGACCAAACCGGCCGCGCAGATCGCGTACCGGGAGGCCTACTATTCCGGCTACGGGCCGGCGCCGGTCATCGATCGGACCTACGCCCGCAACGCCCAGAAATACCGCGACCTCTACTACCGGCTGCACGCCGAGGTGGACGGGCCGATCGACCGGGTCCGGCGGGCGGTGACCGAAGGCGGATCGGACAACGCGGTGCTGGTGCGCACCTCCGATCACGGCGATCTGCTCGGCGCGCACGGCGGGCTGCACCAGAAGTGGTTCAACCTGTACGACGAGGCCACCCGGGTGCCGTTGGTGATCGCCCGCATCGGCGAGGCCGCAACGTCGCCGCGGGTGGTCACCGCCCCGACGTCGCATGTCGACCTGGTGCCCACCCTGCTGGGGGCGGCTGGTGTCGATGTCGCGGCGGCGGCCGCCACGCTGGCCGAGTCGTTCTCCGAGGTGCACCCGCTGCCGGGCCGCGACTTGATGCCGGTGGTGGACGGGGCGCCGGCCGATGACACCCGCGCCGTCTACCTGATGACCCGCGACAACATCCTCGAGGGCGACACCGGCGCCTCGGGTCTGGCGCGGCGTCTGAAGCGGACGGTGAATCCGCCTGCGCCGCTGCGTATCCGGGTGCCCGCACATGTGGGGTCGAACTTCGAAGGCTTGGTGGTCCTTGTCAACGACGTCGATGGCGGCGAGGGCCACCTGTGGAAGCTGGTGCGCACCTTCGACGATCCGGCGACCTGGACCGAACCGGGGGTCCGTCACCTCGCGGCGAATGGGCGTGGCGGAGAGGCGTATCGGATGAGCCCGCTCGACGACCAGTGGGAGTTGTACGACCTGACTGCCGATCCGACGGAGTCCTGCAACCTGTGGACAGATCCGGGCCTGCACGAGTTGCGCCAACACCTGCGGACACAGCTGAAGCAGGCGCGAGCCAGTTCGGTTCCGGAGCGAAATCGGCCCTGGCCCTACGTGTCTCGTCGCCCGCCGACTACGCGGCATTCCCGCATTCGCCAGGCACTCAAAAAGGTGGTTACCCGATGACTCTCCCGCCCCCATCGCAAGACTCGGTCGCCGTGGTCACCGGCGCGTCCTCTGGTATCGGCGAGCAATTCGCCCGCCAGCTCGTGGCCCGCGGTTACCGCGTCGTCGTCACCGCCCGCCGCGAACACCGGCTGCACGCATTGTGCGCCGAATTGGGCGGCGACGAGCACGCCGTCGCCGTGGGCACCGATCTGGCCATCCCGGCCGACCGCGACCGGCTGGCCGCCCGCATCGATGAGCTGGGCGCCCAGGTCGACATCTTGGTCAACAATGCGGGCCTGGGCATCTACACCAAGTTCGGCGCCGAAGGCCGCGACCAGGAACTGCAGATGCTGCGCGTCGACGTCGAGGCGGTGGCCGACTTGATGTTGCGCTACCTGCCGGGCATGGTCGAGCGCGGCCGCGGCGCGATCATCAACCTGTCGTCGGTGTCGGGATTTCAGCCGGCCCCGTACAACGCCAACTACGCCGCGTCCAAGGCGTATGTGCTGTGGTTGTCGGAGGCGGTCAACGCCGAAGTCGCCGAGAACGGTGTGACGGTCACCGGGGTCTGCCCGGGCCCGGTGCCGACGGAGTTTCAGGCGGCCAACGACGCCGACTACCTGGTGAACCGGATGCCGGGATTCACCCACGTGTCCGCCGAGCGGGTGGTCGCCGACGCGCTGAAAGCCGCCGACCATGGTCACGCGTCGGTCGTCCCGGGCGGACCGCAGGTGCGATTGGCACTGGGATCGACTCGGTTTGTGCCTAGTCCGTTGGTCTTGCCGATCCTCAAACGAATGTTGAAGCGCTAGCGGGCGTCTAGCTGGCCTCTAGAACGTGTTCACCAGCCTGCGCTCTTCGGCCATCTGGCGGGACATTGTGTAGTGGTGGTAGTGCATCGCGCACTTGATCACGCAGATAAAAAAGAGGCCGGGGTCGGGCCGTCGGCGGAGCATGGTGGTTATCCGACGGCGATAGATCCGGCGCAACTCCGGGTCGGGAACGTTCTTCATCAGCCGGAGGAACAGGCCGGTCGCTAGCAGAGCATCGACAGATTGCGACTTCCACTTCTGCCACGGATGTTTGCGCCAGTAGGCATTGCGAGTCCGGGCCCAATCGAATTGGCGTGTGAGGAACAGATTCTCGAGCCGCTCGAAGTAAACCTCGGGATCGTACAGGTCGCGCATCAAGCCGATGTACCCATCGCGCAGCTCGTCGCGAGTCATGCCGAGCGGAATGACATTGGTGCCGAACGGTTGTTCGTCTTCGAGGTCGAGGCGGCCTTCGTTCTGCAAACGAGCGTGCAGCGGCGTCTTCGGGATCGCCGAGAGCATGCCCACCATGGCGTGGATGATGTCGGTCTGACGCACGAACTCGTGCTGGGCCTTGAAGATCCGGGTGTCGTCGTGGTCGAAGCCGACGATCATGCCGCACCAGACTTCGATTCCGGAGTCCTGCACTTTACGGACGCGGTCGACGATCGTCCCACCTTTGCGGACGTTCTGATACTTCTTGGTCTCGCGCAGCGATTCTTCGTTCGGGCTCTCGATGCCGATAAACACGGTCACGATATTGGCTGCGTCCATCAACTGCATCAGCTCTTCGTCTTCGGCGAGGTTGAGCGACGCCTCGGTGAAGAAGGTGAAGGGGTACCCCTCGGCGGCTTGCCACGCGGCAATGTCGCACAGCAACTTCTTCACCGCGGCCTTGTTGCCGATCAGGTTGTCGTCGACGATGAAGGCGATTTTCAAGTGTTGCTTACGCATCGCTTCCAACTCGGCGATCACCTGCGCGCTCGTCTTCAGCCTCGGCCTACGACCGAAGATGATGATGATGTCGCAAAACTCGCACTGGAACGGACAGCCGCGGCTGAATTGGATACTGCCGAACAAATAGTCCTTGGCCTTCAGCAAGTCGTAGCGCGGCACCGGCACGCGAGTCATGTCGGTCGCCTCGAGTTGTTCGTAACGGCGCCGATGTCGGCCCTCGGCCCATTCTTCGAGAAACTGTGGCCAGGTCGTTTCCGCTTCGCCGATGAAGATCACATCCGGCAAGTCTCCGAAGTAATCTTCCTGCACGCTCACCCACGGACCCCCGATGACCGTGAAGACACCGCGGGTTTTCAGTTCGCGGAGAATTTCGCGCATTCGACCGCGCTGGACAATCATGCCGGTGAGCCCCACGATGTCGGCCTGCGCCAAGCGGTCGTAGTCGATCGGCTCGACGTTCTCATCGACGATGGTCACGGAATGGCCGGCGGGCGTCAACGCCGCGAGCAGCGGCAGGCAGGCGGTCGGTAGGTTGCACTTCTTGCCGAGCAGCGGAAGTGCGTGTTCGAGGCCCCAGTAAGACACTTGGAACCGAGGATTGATCAGGACGATATCGGTCATAGCCGCCTGCTTCCAAGAGTGATGGATCGCGGTGGTTGGACCGCTCGCTATGCACATTTTCGCACGCAGCGCCGCCGCGCGTAAATGTCGGTGTACGTCAATTTGGCGGGGTCGCGCCGTGGATCGTCTTGCACCGTTCGACGAGTTCGGCGAGCGCAGCGTCGTGCTCGTCGTCTGCGGGGACAGGTAGGCTGAGCCCGCTGCACAGTCCCGAGTACCACTGGGTGAGGATGTCGGGGATTTCCTGGTAAATGCCCTGCGGGACAACATGGTTCATTACCTCGTCGGTGAGGTGGTGGGCCAGGTCGCTCCATTCGCCGCGGCGTGCCATCTCGCTCAGCGCTTCGCCGACCTCTGCCAAGCCGAAGTCCTCCAACTGCCGACGATAGGCGGGTGTGCTGTAGAGGAAAGCCAATTCGGCACGGCGCGGCTCGCGCAGCTCTTCGAGAGCATCGCGGGTCGCGGCCATCATGGGTTGCGGGTTGGCGACGACGGCCGGCGTCCGCTTACGTCCTGCGCCTCGGGCGCCCTCGGCAAGCGCGGGAAGGGTGCGCGCGGTCAGGATGTCCGGGTGCGAATTGGTGGGATGACACACGAAGCCGTCTGACAACTCGCCGGCGAGCACACACATCTGCTTGTTGACCCCGCCGGTCCAGATTTGCGGGATGGGATGGTCGATGGGGCCGGGGTTGAAGTAGGGCTGTAATCGATTGAATCGGTAGTACTTGCCGGCGTGGTTGAGTGGCTCACCGGTCTGGAACGCGTGGAAGATCGCGCGCAGCGATTCGATGTAGTCGCCCAGTCGCGACACCGGCTCTGACCACGCGGAGGAGAACCGGCCGATGATGTTGCCGCGCACCTGGGAAGCGATCCCCAGCTGGAAGCGGCCGTTGAAGTACTTCGCGAGATCCCAGGCCGCATACGCGACGATCATCGGGCTGCGCGGAAATGCCAGCACCATGCTGGTGCGAACGGTCAGCTGCTTGGTGTGGGTCAGTGCCATCGCCGCGATGGTGAACGGATCGTGGATGGTCTCGGCGATGTGGATGACGTCAAAGCCGATGCGCTCCATGCGTGATGCCCAGCCACCGATCTCGCTGAGACCCATCTGGGCCGGAGCAGAGGCGATGATCTCCACGGGTACCTAGCCTCCTGGGGCGCAACCGCCTCCAGACTAGGCTTGCCACCGTGCGTAGAGAACCGGGCCTGGCGCGACGCTTCTTCGATCGATTCGAGCCAGTGCATGGCGTGACGTACTTCGCGCCGGAGGCGCGAGCGGCGTTGGACGGGTTGGGCTACCGCGGCTATTGGATGGGCTATTTCGCCGCCCGGTCGGCGCCGCTGGGCATGGTGCCGCCTGAGGTGGTGACCGCGATCTTCTACAACTTCGCCCCCGAGCGGGTCGCCAAGGCGCTGCCGGCGGCGTGGCAGATCGCCGGCCCGGAGGCAGCGTTACAGGCCCGGCAGGATTCCGCGGTCGCGGCGCTGCGCCGCTACGGCATCGAATCAGATGAAAACGTCTCTACCGCAGCGGAATTGGCAGCAAGGGCGGTGCAGCAGGCCCCGCTCGACGGGCGACCGCTGTTCGCCGCCAATCGGGCACTGGCGTGGCCGGACGATCCGCTGGCCGCGCTGTGGCAGGCCGCGACGCTGTTGCGCGAACACCGCGGCGACGCGCACATCGCGGTACTGAGCGCCGCGGGTGTCTCCGGCCGGGAGTGCAACGTCTTGCAGGCCGCGGCCGGGTTGATTCCGCGCGACTACATCGCCCGCACCCGCGACTACGACGACGCGACGTGGCGTCACCACGAGGAACAGCTGGCCGAGCGGGGGCTGCTCAACGACGACGGAACGCTGACCGAGGCGGGCCGGGAACTGAAGGACGCCATCGAATCGACCACCGACGCGCTTGCGCTGTCCGCACTCGACGCGCTCAGCGACGACGAGGTCGAGGCGCTGTTTCAAGCGCTCACGCCGATCACCCGGGCCGTGGTCGCCGGCGGTGATCTTCCCGCGGTCACCCCGATGAATTTGCGGCGTGACGAATTAGACGACGGCAGCGCGCATTTGGCTTCTTAGCCGCGGCGTCGCACCGGGCGACCGAAATAGGCCATCAGCCGGGCCGTCGGCGTCGCGTCCTCGGCTACCGGTTGGGCCGGCCCGAACCCACCGGGCCGGCGCAGCTTGTCTTCCGGCACCGACTCCGCCACCTGACGACAAAATCCCAGCAGCCCGTCGGGCAGCTCGAGCGCCCGGTCCTGTGACCGGTAGACGTCGCAGACATGGATGGCCAGGCCGCAAATGGGAAACGCCAGCGCCTGGTGCAGAGGGACTTCGCCCTCCGGCGAAGGCCGCGCCGCATCCAGGTCCGCGCCGGCCAGGGCGTCGTTCAATCGGACTGTCAGTTCGTGGAGCTGTGCGGCCGGATCGTCGGACTTCCAGTCATCCGGCTCGGAGGGCCCCTCCCAGGCCTGCCCACCCTCGACCAGCGTCACGATCTTCGCTGCGGTGCCCGTGGTGTGAGCCACCAGGTCGCGGATACTCCAGCCTTCGAGGTTTGACGGCTGATCCCAAGCTGCCGAAGGGATTTGGTCTACCGCCTCGATGAACAAGCCCATCGCTTCGGTTGCTCGCGCGCCGACGCCCGCGTCGCTCATCGGGCCAGCGGCTTGTAGAAGACGACGCCGTTGCCTTTGTTGTCGTAGACCACGGCGCGGCGTTCGTGGGCGTCGTCGTACGGGCCTTTCACTTCACTATCCCGCCACCACTGGCCTCAACCGCCTTGGCCGCGGCGTCGACGTCAGCGGTCTTGATCCCGACGACGACCTGCCCGGGGATGGGATGGTCCACCGCGGTCGCCAGCGCGAGGGTGATCGGTCCGCCGTCGAGGGCAGCGAAGTGGGCTCCATCGCGGAACTTCAGCGACATGCCCAGGGTCTCGCTGTAAAACCGGATCGATTCATCCAGGTCGTCGGTCGACAGGATGATCATCTTGACTTCGTGCTCGCTCATTGCTGCCTCCTGTGGCTGAAGGGGGGGTGTGCCGTCTAGCCGGAGGCCCATTCTTTGGCTCGCTCAAGCTCGTCGAGCCTGAAGACGGCGAGCTCGCCGGGAATCAGCCACGCCAGCGCATGCAAGGTATGAGCGATCCACGCCTTATCGGACACAACCGCAATTCTTTTGAAGGCCGAACGATGTGGCAAGACAGTGCCGAACCCCAGCTTGAGATCCTCGAATAACCCGCCGGGCCCGAAGCCCTCGTAGTCGGGCGCGATGACTTCAACGATCCTGATCTCGTCGGTTTGCAGCATTTCCTCGACGGTGGGTTTGAGCTCGCGCAGCTCGTCACCCCGCAGTCGGCCTGACACGCGAATACCGGTCACTCCCTTCGGCATGTCCGGCAGTACTTCGATCATGGATTTTCCTTCCTTGGCACCCCTATTGCCTCAATTGCGATCATGCCCCAAGTCAGGGGACGAGCACGATGAAAATTCCCTCCACTACCTAGAAGATGTGTGCAATCCGGGCTCGCCCGAGTGCCGATGGTCAACACTGGGGGCTATGGCAGATCTCGGCGAGGGCCGTGTTGCGGTCTATCTCGACTTCGACAACGTTGTCATCTCCCGCTACGACCAGGTGAATGGCCGCAGTTCGTTCCAGAAGGACAAGGCCAAGGGCTTGGTCAAGTATCCGGATCGGTTGGCGCAGGCCACCGTCGACGTCGGCGCCATCATCGACTTCGCGTCGTCGTTCGGCACCTTGGTGCTGACCCGCGCGTACGCGGACTGGTCGGCCGACGTCAACACCGGCTACCGCGAACAACTGGTGGGCCGCGCGGTCGATCTGGTGCAGCTGTTCCCGGCGGCGGCCTACGGCAAGAACGCCGCCGATATTCGGCTGGCCGTCGACGCGGTCGAGGACATGTTCCGCCTGCCTGACCTGACCCATGTGGTGATCGTGGCCGGCGACTCCGACTACATACCGCTGGCGCAACGCTGCAAGCGGCTCGGCCGCTACGTGGTGGGCGTCGGGGTGGCCGGCTCGTCGAGCCGGTCGCTGGCGGCGGCCTGCGACGAGTTCGTCATCTACGACGCGCTGCCCGGAGTTCCGGTACCCGAACCGAAGCGACGCGCTCGCGCCAAGGACACCGACGCCGATGAGCCGCCACCGCCCGATCCACAGGCCGCGGCCACCGACCTGCTGACGCGCGCGTTGCGGATCGGGCTGGAGAAGGATGACGCCGACTGGCTGCACAACTCCGCAGTCAAGGCGCAGATGAAGCGGATGGACCCGTCGTTCAGCGAAAAGTCGTTGGGATTCAGGTCTTTCAGCGACTTCCTGCGTTCGCGCTCTGATCTGGTGGAGCTCGACGAGAGTTCGACGACGCGGATGGTGCGGCTGCGCTAGCTCCCGGTCCGCTGCGCGGACACGAACAGATACGGCGGGACGCCGTCCTCAATGTGCTGCGGAGGTGTGCGGCCGTAGCCGGTCATCAGCTCGTCCGACGGTGTGACCGTCACCTGCCAGCCGTGACGAGCCCACCAATCGCCGACGTCTTCGCGCTCATCGAAGTACCACAGCTCGTCGGTTCGCGGGATCACGCGGTGCGGGTCGGCCTTGGCCATCAACGCCCGGAGCCGGTCCGACCGTTCGCGCCGCTGCGCCGCGGCCTCGGCGAAGTTGGGCGACAACGCCTCGATGCCGACCCGGCTGCCGGCGGCCGTGAGCCCCTGAATTCGGTCGAACAGTAAGTCCTGGGCCGTCGCAGGCAGATACATCAACAGTCCCTCAGCCGACCATGCGCTCGGCACCGACGGGTCAAAACCCGCCTGCTGCAACGCCTTCGGCCAGTCCTGCCGCAGGTCCACTGCGACGCCGACCCGATGGCATCTCGGTTCCACGCCGTAGTCGTGCAACGTCGAGGCTTTGAAGTCCAGCACCCGGGGCTGGTCAAGCTCGAAAACGGTGACCCCGTCGGGCCACGGCAGGCGCCAGGACCGCGCGTCTAGGCCGGCCGCGAGGATCACCGCCTGATGGATGCCCGCGTTGGCGGCGTCGAGGAAGAACGTGTCGAAAAATTTTGTCCGCGAGGCGAAATAGCTGACCATCGACTTCTGCCGCAGCGGCAGCTCGGGGACAGCCTCGACGACCTCGACCGGCAACTCAGGCGCGGCAAACCAGTTCCACTCGCCGTCGCCGACGGTGTCGAGGAAAATCCGCGCGAACGGATCGCTGATCAGCGGGTTGTCGCTCTCGGTTTCCGCCGCGCGGGCAGCGGCCACGCCGAGCGCCGTCGCGCCCACACTTTCGGTGATCTCCCAGCTGTCGTCATCGGTTCTCACGCAACAAGACCCTACTTGAGCCGCGTAGTTCAGGCTGAAGTGGGAATGAGTACTGCGACGTCGTTGTGCAGGTGCGCGAGGCCGCTGTCGAGAGTCGCCAATTGCCCTTTGCGGCGTCTCGCGAGTTGGGCGAGGTACGCATCGGTTACTTGTCGGTGACCGATGACACCACTGACTTCTACTTCGACGAAAGAGACAATGTCGGGCCAGAACTCGTGGCGGTTCGCCGTCTCGATCGCGCTGACGACATCACGCGCGGCTGCCGCGGATTGCCCCGCGCGCACCAAGAATCGATCAATGAGCGGACGTCTTCGGAGGTGACGACCGTGCCGACGCTCACCAGAGGCAACCCCGTCCTGGGGTCCTCGGAGAGCGCCGCGGTGCGGCCAGCGCCCAGGCCTCGTCGCATGAGGTCGGCGACAGTTTCGCTCAGCGTCCGGTGGGTGTCTCGTGCGATCGCCAGTGCCTGCTTGTGCAGGTCATCAGGCAGATCGATAGTGGTGCGCACGCCTAATTCTAGCATCGTCGCATCATGATGCATTGATGCATATTCGCCCGCTAGGTTCATCCGCCCAGCGCGGATTCGACACCCGCACGTGCGGAAGAATCAGGGTCAGCATGACCGACAACGATGGTTCCGCACCGACATCGCGGCGACGCCACATCGTCCGGCTCGCCGTGTTCGCCGCGTTCTTGGTCGCGCTGTTCTATCTGCTGGCCGTCAGGCACGTTGTCGACATCGAGGACGTTCGGCGCACCGTCAAGGCGACGGGTCCGGCGGCGCCGCTCACTTACATCGTGCTGTCCGCGGTCCTCGGCGCGATCTTCGTACCCGGCCCGATACTGGCCGCCAGCAGCGGGTTGCTGTTCGGTCCGGTCCTTGGCGTGTTCGTGACGCTGGGTGCGACGGTGGGCACCGCGGTTGTCGCGAGCCTGGTGGGACGGCGGGCCGGGCGAGACAGCGCGCGGGCGCTGCTGGGGGCCGAACGCGCCGACCGCCTCGACGCCCTGATCCAGCGACGTGGACTGTGGGCGGTGGTCGGTCAGCGCTTCATCCCCGGCTTGTCGGATGCGCTGGCGTCTTACGCGTTCGGGGCGTTCGGAGTTCCGTTGTGGCAGATGGCCGTTGGCGCGTTTATCGGTTCGGTGCCACGGGCATTCGTCTATACCGCGCTGGGCGCTTCGATCGGGAATCGGTCGCCGTTGTTGGCATACTCGGCGATCGCGGTGTGGTGCGTGACCGCGATCGTCGGCGCGTTCGCGGCGCGCAGCGGATTCCGAAAGTGGCGCGAGCATGGCGCTGACGATTCGGAGCGCGAAGCCGAGGCGCACTGACGAGGCATCGGGCCGGCGCCGGTCACATTTGCCCCACCAATCACGCGACCGAACCACTATGCGAATTGCCCGGCTCTGAGCGATTTCTCATCGACAGCGCCATGGCGCAGTCGCCGGCTTCGCAGCCTCAGTCGTGCTGAACCGCAAAGACTTCGGAATCGACATCAACATGCCCATGGAGACCGGCGGTGTTGTCTTGGGCGACAAGGTTGCCGTCACGCTGGACATCGAAGCGCTGAAGAGCGCCTAGCTTTAGAGACGCAGGGCCTGGGCTGCAGCCGTAGCCACGTCACCGCGCAGCTTCGAGATCGGTGGACTGCCTCGCACATGGATTGAGTTCGCCAGCAGAATCACGTAGGTATCTGAGCCCGGGTCCATCCAAACCGAGGTGCCGGTAAAGCCTGTGGCGCCAAAGCTGCCGATGGGAAAGATCAAGCCTCGCGGCTTGGAATAGTCGGTATCGATATCCCAGCCAAAGCCGAACAGTTGCTGTCCCCCGATCGCCGGATAGTTGGGAGCGAGCAGCGGATCTGTTGTGTTTGGTGTCTTTGCGATGGCTTCTCGGGCGGCATCATTCGCTGCTTCGAGTTGTCGAGCGGTATGTCCGGGCTGCTGGGGACTCGTCATCAACTCCAAAGTCGCTCGCGTCAGCGGAAACTTGCTCGGGCGGCCCGCGAGCCGATCAAGCAAGGCCTGCGCATAGAGGCTGACATCGTGCGCCGTCGAGAACACACCGGCATGCCCGGCCACTCCGCCCATGCGGCGCGCTGTCGGATCATGCACGGTGCCCCGAAGCAGGTAACCGAAATCGGGATTCTTGCCCGGATCGTTCTTGCTTTCGTCGTCATGTGCCGTCGGTGCGATGCGCGACAACAGACTCGTGCTCCACGTACCCGCAGGACAATCGCCCGGCATGCCCCCTATTGGCGCGGGCGCCCATGCAATCGCAGCTCCTCTGACCTTGTGTGGCCCACATGCTTTGGCTGGGGGAAGGTAGTTGGTCTCTGTCATGCCGGGCGGCGCAAAGACATTTCGCTGGACGTAAACGTCTTCGGCCTCGCCGGTGAGTTTCTCGATCAGCGCGCCAAGCAGAATGTAGTTGATGTCGGAGTAGCGGAAGACCTCGGCGGGACCCGACTGCAGCGGCGTGGTGAGCGCACGATGAATGCCTTCGGTTTTATCAGCTGGGTCCAGTCCCCACGGATCTTGGAGACTTACGTCTATCCCTTCGCCTGAAGTCTGCGTCAACAACATGCGAACCGTCACCTTGGCACGCTGTGGATCGTTCGCCGCGTTGAAGTCAGGCAAATATTTCTGCACCGGATCGTCGAACTGAATCGAGCCTTGTTCGTAAAGCTGCATGATGGCAGTCGCGGTTGCGAGGCACTTCGTCAACGACGCCAAGTCGAAGATGGTGTCTTCGGTCATCGGCTCGGCAGGTGCGGGCGATCCGTCGAGCCCCGGTTCGCCGGCCAGCTTGCGCGAGCCATAAGCCTGGTGGAAGACGACCCTGCCGCCATGCCCGATCACAACCACACCACCTGGCAGCCGCTGTGCCGCGATCGCATCGTTCATCAGCTTGGAGACCGTCGCGAATTCGGTCATGGGAGCTGCACCTGCCCGCCTGCCGCTTACTGCCGTGTGCGCCGCGTACCTGGCCGAGGACGCCGCAACGAGGGTAAGCAAGGCAACGCCAACAATGATGGCCAGGCCTCGTAGACCGGTCCGGGATGGATGAGGGCTGTTGTCGATACTTACTTGTGTCAGCGTAGACCGGACGTCACGTCAAGCGGTTTCGCCATCGGGCAAAACGACTCGTCGGCACCTGAAGCGCCGCCATGACCGCGCTCATCGGCGACGCCACCGACTTCGCGGGTGTCTTCGGCTTGGCGGCTGGCGGGCCGTCGCCTTCCCACCAGGTCGGCTGCAGCAGCGCCGAGGTCACCGGGATCGCCCGCTCGACACTGTTGCGCCCCCATCTGCTCGCCCGATCGATGGCCGCGACGGAAGGCGCCAGGTTAGCCGGCGACAGCGTCGGCCCGAATCGGACGAGGTGATCGGCGTAGGGCAGGTTACGTACCATCTGCAGCTGGATCGCCTGGGTGATCGGCACCAACCACAGGTGCCGTGGATCCCATTGCGGGTGAAAGCAATCGAAAGCCAGGTAGCACGCATTGCGGGTGCCCAGCCGCCCGTCGCGGATGCGCTTCCACGCCAGTTCGACCGGGACATTGCTCGCCGCGCCGCCGTCGACGAGAGCCGCGACGTCCTTCTCTTCGCACAGCGCGTCGAGGATCGGGATCATGCGCGGGTCGCTCGTTTCGTGATGTAGCACACCGGGAATGGCCGACGAGAAGGACGCCGCATCGACGACGTCGAAGTCTCGGGCCGGGTCGTCGTCGCCGATGATGATCGGCTTGACGATCCGCAGGTCGATGAACGCGGCAACTTGCCACATCCGAGCGCCCACCACCGGGCCGATGCCGATAGGGCGAAACGGAACCGACCGCAACTGCAGGGCGGCTAATGCGGGACGGCGGAATCGTGACGGCAGGGCCGTATACGGTTGCCTGCGAACACCCGCGACCACGATGTCGAACGGAATGGCCAAGTCCGACATGCGCATTCGTTGGCCGTCCTCGCGGCTGAGCATGGCGTGGGCGAACTGATCGAAGCGCAACGCGAACATGCCGGCCAGCCCGTGCCGGCGGCGCAGCCGCTCGCGCCCCAGGATGGCGCGGTAGGACACCGTTTTCGCCCACGCGATGTATTCCTCGATCGGCACCGGCAAAGCGCGAGCCACCAGGCTGCCCAGAATCGAACCGATCGACGAGCCGATCATGTAGTCGGGCACCTGACCGACCTCCAGCAGCCGCTGCATGCCGCCGATGTAGACGAAGCCGGCACCACCGCCGCCGCCGAGCACCGTGACCAGCTTCTTATATCCGACCTCGGAGTCCAATTCTGCTGCGGAGAAGTCATTTCCGTGGCGCTCGATGAGGACTCGGCGTTGATCGTCCTGGTCGGGCTCCAGGCTCGCCAGCGCCTCGCGTGCCGTTGTCAGCGCCGTGATCGGATCCAGTTCCTCGCGCAGCGGTCCGTAGAGCGCGTCGGCGACCCGGGACCGCCACGGCGCAATTTCGGCGCCGACCGAAACGTCTCCGCGCCCGCGGCTTCCACCCGGCCCCGCCCCGCCCGGCTCAAAGTCGGCGAGCCTGGCGAAGTTGAGGATGTAGCGCAGCTTGCGCAGCTCCTCGGCGCTCAACACCTCCGGGGCGGATAGCTGATGCCGGATGAGCCGGTTTTCCATCCTCTGCAAGAGCAGGGCCGGTTCGGCTGGCAGCAGCTCGGCGGCGTCGACGGATTCGCCCGCCTCGTCCTCGATCTCCTCGATCAGGTCGAGCCCGGCCCCGCGGCGGCTGAGGCGGCTGAGCAGCGCGTCGGCAAACGGGATCTGCATGAGAATCAACCTTCTCACGCCAGGCCGCAAACTCGATCCGGAGGCGGATTTCAGCTATGACTTGTGCGATGAAACCGGAAGTCGACGGGTTGATGCGCAACTACGCAGGCGACGTGCCGGGCGCGGCCGTGCTCGTGCTGCGCGACGGTCAGCCGGTCGTGCGCGCAAGCTACGGCCTCGCGGACCTGGAAACGGGCACGCCCGCCACGCCTGAGACGAACTATCGGCTCGCATCGGTCACCAAGCAGTTCACTGCCGCGTGCATCCTGCTGCTGGCCGAGGACGGCCGCCTCACGCTCGATGACCGCGGCCGCAAGTGGCTGCCGTCGCTGCCGAAGGCCGCCGAGACGGTCACGATTCGCCATTTGCTAACGCACACGTCGGGGCTCATCGACTACGAAGATGTGGTCTCGGAAATCTTCGCCGCGCAGTTGCACGACGCGGATGTGCTGCGGCTGCTGGAAACGCAGGATCGCACCTACTTCCGCCCTGGCACCGGCTATCGGTACAGCAACAGCGGCTATGCATTGCTGGCACTGATCGTGCAGCGGGCGTCGGGCAAGACCTTCGCAACGTTCCTGCGTGAACGCATCTTCCAACCGCTCGCCATGTTCAACACCGTGGCGTACGAGGAAGGTATCTCGACGGTGAACAACCGCGCGTTCGGCTACACGGAAGAGGCGGGCCGCTGGAACCGCACGGACCAAAGCCAGACAAGTGCGGTGCTCGGGGACGGCGGAATCTATTCGTCGATCGACGATCTCGCGAAATGGGATGCCGCGCTGTACGACGGGCGCCTGCTGCATCCGAGCTCATTACAGGCGGCGTTCACACCAGCGACGCACACCGACGATCCCGAGATCGAGTACGGCTACGGCTGGCGCATCACCGGCGAGACGCTGTGGCACTCCGGCGAGACGGTGGGTTTCCGCAATGTGATCGTGCGCTACCCGAAGCGGCACATGACGGTGGTCGTGCTGACCAACCGGAACGAGCCCGAGCCGTACCAGCTGGCACTGGAAATCGCCAAGACGGTTATCGCTTCTCGATCGGCTTAGCGCTCGATGCGTCGAATCCCGGCGCTCGCCTTCACGGCGTTCGGATGAGCAGGCGCGTGGGCGGGGCGGCCGGCGGCGGGATCGCGAGCGGCGCGTCGCCGGGAGAGATGCGCCCGAGCACGTGCGGTCCGGTGAGCAGCGGCACCTGGTGCCAGGAGAGGAAGCCGATCAGCGCCATCAGGTAGGCCTCCTTGGCCTGCGCGGGCAGGCCGTGCTCGTCGCTGACGGTGAGCGGGAGGCGGCGCTTGAGCGCGGCGAGCAGTGCCGGGTTGCGGACGCCGCCTCCGGACGCGACGACCTCGGCGGGCGCGTACCGCGTCAGCGCGTCGGCGACCGTGATCGCGGTCAGCTCCGTCAGCGTCGCCAGCAGGTCCTCGGGCGCGAGATCCGGCAGGTCGCCGAGGCGGAAGTGCTCGCGGCCGGTCGACTTCGGCGGCGTTAGCGCGTAGTAGGGGTCATCGAGCAGGCATTGGAGGAGCGCCGCGTCCGGCGTGCCGCGGGCGGCGAGCCGGCCATCCTCGTCGCTCGGCCGGCCGGTCGTGCGGCGCGCCGCCTCGTCGAGCAGGCAGTTGGCCGGGCCGGTGTCGAATGCGAGCGGGGGACGGCCGCGGCGGACGATCGTCACGTTCGCGATCCCGCCGAGGTTGAGTGC
>NZ_JBKQTQ010000292.1:0-16449 GCF_052143115.1 Mycobacterium sp. | reverse complement strand
GACACGGCGTACATGCCGCGCTCGGCAAACAACCGCTCAGCTGCTGACAAGATCGCTTCTCGGGTACCCGTCGACCGATCGTTGCGCAGGACTCTGGCTGCGGTCACCGCCTCAGTGAACACCGGCGTCTAGGTTAAATCAAGCAGTTTATTTAATTGCTCGACGCACGGCGGGCGCTCGCCTGACCGAGCCCCGGCAACCATGCCGCCGCGGACCGGAAGGACGATCTCGGTACCGGGCCGACGGCCGCAAACGGGCGTATGCCGAATACACAAAGGCGCCCTGTATGGTGACAATTCCGGCGCATTCAATTTTTTATGACGACACGAAACCACATTTACGCGCACTTATTCTTGGCCAGCGCGATTCACCGACCTGAGGAGTGTGCGCCCGCCCCGAGGCGACCGCGCCGCCGGTCAGGTCGTTCTCGCGGCACGCACTGCGGGACGAGCCAAAGACCCGAGCACGACTTAGCGGCCCGCTGATTGGACTGGCGTCGATATTGTTCACATTCCCGGCCACCCCAGGTCGGGTAGCGTCGCCCAATTACCGCCCACAGGGTGAATTGCCGGTTGAGAAGCCCGTCATATCGTTAACCTCGGCGCAGCGGCTTCGTTCTCTATATACTTTCGCTTCTCGACCGCTGCGCCCACCATCGATACCGGCTTAGACAAACGCTCAACACCCCAGGCCCGAAAACCGACGCGGCATCCCGAGCCACGCACCACATCGGAGGAGACTTTGGCGCGCAACTTGGTCACCATCGTCGCCACTCGGTTGATGGAGACGACTGCCTCCACCGTCGGCGACGTGAACGAGCGGGTGCTCGCCGAGCTCGTCCAGCATCTCGATATCGACGCTGCGTTTTTGCGCCATAACGACCACAAAATCAGGGTTTCCAGGTTGGTCGCGGCGTGGCCACCGCGACGTGACGACGCAGGCCCGGACCCCCAAACGGTCGCACACTTCAGCAGCGCCGACCCCATCTTGGCGCTGTGCGAGCACGGGAAGAACTTGGTCGTGATCCGGCCAGAACCGTCCGAGCCTGCTTACCCACGCTGGGTTGCCGGCGCTTACGACCGCTGGGGCCTCGATGCCTCCAGGATCACCTCGCCCTCGGCGGCCGCGGCACCACTGATCTCGGGGGGAGTCACGACCGGCCAGCTCACCTGCATGAAATTTCGCCGCAAAAAGTGGCGGCCCGACGAACTCAACACGATCGAGACCATCGCCTCGCTGCTTGCACAACTTCAGGCACGGATCACAGCCGAAGAGAAGCTTCGCGACCTCGCCGAGCACGACGATCTGACCGGTCTGCACAACCGCCGCGCGCTGATCGCCCATCTTTCCGACAGGCTCGCAGTGGGGCGGCCCGGTCCGGTCCCGGTGCTGTACCTCGACCTCGACCGGCTGAAGTCGATCAACGATTACCTCGGCCACAGCGCCGGCGACTGGTTCATCCGGACATTCGCCGAACAGCTGGGCATAAAAGCCGGCCCGGGCAGCATGACGGCTCGGCTGGGCGGAGACGAATTCGTCGTCGTTCCCGATCGGCCGATGTCAATCGAAACCGCGGAGAAGACCGCCGACGAGCTGTGTGTGGCGCTGCGCGACCGAATGGCGCTGGGTGGCCACATGATCACCCGTACCGTCAGCGTCGGCGTGGCGGTGGGCATGCCCGGACGCGACAACAGCAGCGACCTGCTTCATCGCGCCGACGAGGCCGTTCTGACAGCCAAGCGCGCAGGCGGCAACCACGTTGCCGTGTCCAGCGATGACATGTCCCTGCAGCGTCTCTTCCGCAACGACATCGAACTCCACCTCAGCGGCGAAATCGACAGCGAAGCCCTGACGCTGCATTATCTGCCCGAGGTCGACCTGTGGACCGGTGCGATCGTGGCGACCGAGGCGCTCGTTCGTTGGCGGCACCCGACCTGGGGCTTGCTGCTACCGGAGTCCTTCATCGGCGTGGCCGAATCGGCCAACCTTGGCGGGGAATTGGGCCGATGGGTGATGCGAAGCGCATGTGCGGATTTCAGCCGGTGGCGTTCACGCGGCGTGGGCCAGAACACCACATTGCGCCTCAACGTGTCGCCGGCCCAACTGGTCACCCGAGGCTTCGTCAGCAGCGTGGCCGAAACGATCGATGAGTTCGGCATCGATGGCGGCTCGGTGTGCCTGGAGATCACCGAGCGCGCAGTGGTTCGCGACATCGAAACCACCCGCCGAACGCTCGAGGAACTGAAAGAGGTCGGAGTCCAGATTGCCATCGACGACTTCGGCACGGGCTATGCCGTTCTGTCGCACCTGAAGTCGCTACCGGTCGACACCCTCAAAATCGACATGTCATTCGTTCGCGACCTGGGCACCAGTAGCCGCGATCTGGCGATAGTCCGGGCGATCATCGGACTGGCTGAAGCATTCGACCTGCAGCTGGTGGCCGAGGGCGTAGAAACCCCGTCCGCCGCACTGACTTTGATGCGACATGGGTGCCATCGAGCACAGGGCTACTTATTGTCGCGCCCTCTGCCCGGCAATGCCATGGAGTCGCTGCTGTCCTCGCGCTGGATGCCCATGCCCTTCCTGGCTGACAGCCAGGCCCTGACCCCAAGCACGATCTAACACGCAAAGATGGCTCATAGCTGCAGGATTCAACGATGAGCGACCTGAGCGACAAGCGATCAGACACGACGCGAGATCAGATCTTGCGAGCCGCCGCACACCAGTTCGCTCAACGCCCATACTACGCCGTCGGCCTCGACGACATTCTCGCGCAAGCCCAATTAACCAAGGGCGCAATGTATTTCCATTTCCGGTCGAAGCACGCGCTGGCGTTGGCCATCGTCGACGTGCAGACCGAAACATACGGCGAGGCGGTCCAAAACCTGCTCGCCCGAAAGTTATCCGGGCTGGAAACGCTTATCGACTTCTGCTACCTGATAGCTGTTGCAGACATCACCCAAGATGTCACTCGAGCGTCATTCAATCTGCTCGAATCGGTCGGTCGGACCGAGAAGCTGCAAGAGCGGCTGTTGGGGGGCTGGATCCAACTCCTGGGAGAGATCACCGAGCGAGGCATCGTCGAGGGCGACATCATCGAGCAAGGTGATCCGGAAGACGTCGGACGACTCTTGGTATCGATCTACGTGGGGATGCGGCAGGCCAGCAATCTGGACGAGCCGGTGCGGTTGCTGGGTGACTTCGGGAAGGCACTGTCGGCGGTTCTGCGCGGCATCGTGCAACCGGACCGGAGCGACTACTTCACCCAATTCGTCAAGCGACGTACAGCTCTCGCGATCAAGGCCGTCTCCCCACCGGAAAGCCCGAAATCCGGCGGCTAGCGTTCGTCAAGCCACAACTGCTCGGTCAAATCCTGGAATGTCGCGAGCGCAATGTCGTCATCGGAACGTATCAGCGCCGACCTGCTCATCAGTGCTCGCACACTTGAGCCGTCCTGGTGGGCCAACTCGACGACCATGTTCGCCAATGCCTGGACGACCGAGACGGGCGATTCGGTGCTGGGCGCGAGGTGGAAGATCTCATCGAACTTCAGCGACAAGACTTCCTCGGGAGCCCGGCCGGCCATCTCTGAAAAAACCGTATTTGCGAACAGCACGGTGCCGTCCTGGGCGATCGCGAGCACGGGGACCGGGATCCGCTCCAGCACAACCACCGCGGGCAACTGCTTGAGGATAGTCATCGCTCATTGGCCCGGCTGGCGGCCGAATTCAATGACCAACCCCTGTCAGCCAAAACTGCTATGCAGACGCCGGCGCGATGATGCGGGCGGCCGCTTCGACGGCAGATGCGCGCCGCGACGCGACGACCTTAGGGTCGTCGGCCTCGGGTTGAGGATCAGGGAATTGCGCCCAAGCCAGGCCGATCCCGAACAGCAATACGAGTAGGTCCAGCGGAGCCCACGACTTGTCGACGTAGCCCGCTGCTTGGGCAGCTTCGATCGTCGCGAGGGCATGTGCCGGTGGCGCCCGGTCGTCGAAATCCAGCGGTTCGATCGTCAGCCCCTCGAGCCTGGCCCAGGTGAGCATCCGAAGGTGTTCAGGATGGCTGCGGGCCAAGTCGCCCCTTCGGCCCGATGGGCGTGACCCCACAACCATTTGCCCACGCCGTCACAGTTTTCGACTCGGTCGACCGCGGCACGTAAACGCCAAAGTCCTACCGGAAATCCCCTAGGACGACGCTGTGCTCGGCCAGCTGTCATCCGGCGGCAGCCCATCGAGAATGCGCTGACAAATCGCGCCCAGCTGACGAGTCTGGTTACGCGTCAATCGATCGAAGACGAACTCCCGCACGGTGTCGACGTGCGCAGGAACGACTTGTTGCAGTCGTCGGCGTCCCGCGGCGGTCAACACCGCCAGCGTGTAGCGGCCGTCCTCGGGGTCGGGCTGCCGCGACAGCCAGCCGCGCTTTTCCAGCCGCGCGACGGCTTGGGACAATCGTGGCAACGAGCTGCCTGAGGTCGTCGCGAGAACGCTCATCCGCAGCTTGGACTCTGGCACCTCAGACAGCCGCGCCATGATCAGGTACTCGAAGTGGCTGATCCCGAACTCGCGCTCCAACTCAGCGCTCATCAGTGGCTGCAGCCGCAGGATCATCGTCGACAGCTGCGCCCAAGTGCGTTGTTCGTCTGAATCCAGCCACCGAGTCTCACGCGTGGTGCTCACAATCCCACTATAACTTAATCGTTGAACCGGAAATACTCGCATCACTTAATTGTTTAATCCCATGTCGGCCAGCCGCGTAGGCGACGAAGCCGGCCGCCTTGTTGTTCCATTCGGCGTAGACGTAGTCGATGGCGTTCTTGAGCACCCCGGACGTCGAGTGGTTGTACTCGGGAGTGACAAAGATGAACCCGTCATAACCAGCGATGGTGGCCGCCCACGCCTTGGTGTGGTCGTGCTGGTACTGGCCGTATGACGGTGGCATCGGCTCATCGAGGTGAGGGAGCGGGTGGTCGGCGAGATCGATGATCTCGTAACGTGCGCCGGGCCGCCCCGAAGTCTGCCCGAGCACCCAATCCGCGACCGCCCTGGCGTGACGGCCCGGACGGGTGCTGCCGACGATGATCCCAATTTTCACATCAGTCATAACTGCCTCGTATTCGTCTTTGATTGCGGCACAGTCGATTCCCGGTATGCACACCGAGTACGGCGCATGCGAGCCTAGGAGATAGTTAGATGATATGTCAAGCAATGACGTCCGGGCACGGAAGGAACACTCAACCCAGCTGCCGCCTCGGGTTGGGTTTCGCGGGCTCGGTCGCCGAAGCAGGCCCGAACGACTTAGCTCTCGGCGCGACGGGACGCTTTACCTCCTCTGCGATCCCCGGACCCGCAAGTGGTGTAGATCACTAGGTTTCCCGGAATCGCAGATGCAACCGGCGACTTGTAGGGGGCAGGACCGTTACTTAAACAGTTAAGTGATGGACAGGGATCAGGAAAGAGGGACTAGCTCATGAGCACCGTTACACGCCTGGTAGTCAGGATGGGCACTCTGACCGTCCGAACGGCGCTGTCCACGATTTTCGCCGCGGTGGCCGTGATCGCGATCCTCGCCGGCTCGTTCGCAGACGCACCCTCGGCCAACGCCGCCGCCGACGACTCGTGTGCCAGCGTCGAGGTCGTGTTCGCCCGCGGAACGAATGAAGCACCCGGTGTGGGCGCGACCGGGCAAGCATTGCTCGACGCGCTCAACGCCCGCTTGCCAGGCAAAACGGTCGACGTGTACGGGGTGAACTACCCGGCCTCATTGGACTTCGGGCGAGCTGCCGACGGAATCGTCGACGCGAGCAACAGGATTGAGACGATCGCGGCCAGCTGCCCGACCACCAAGATCGTGCTCGGCGGTTACTCCCAAGGGGCCGCAGTAGCTGGCTACACCACCACCGACACCGTTCCCGCCGGATTCGCCTTGCCAGCCGGTATCACCGGTCCGATGTCTCCTGCAATCGCCTCGCACGTCGCGGCAGTCGTTTTGTTCGGGACACCGGATACCTGGTTTATGAACCTGGTCGACCACAACGCGCCACCCATCACAATCGGCCAGCTCTACTCGGCCAAAACCCTCCAACTGTGCGCAACCGGCGACCCGGTCTGCTTCCCTGGTGGCCTTGACCGAGCCGCGCACAGCTCATACAAGAACAACGGAATGGCCGACCAAGCAGCCGATTTCGTCGCCCGCCAGTTGAGCGTTCCTGCCCCGGTGGCCGCGGTGCAGCAGACGGCAGGTCAGGTCGGAGCCGACCAGCCGGCTCCAGCACCTGGGTTGGGCAACTGAACGACGCCGTCACCACGCCCGCGGTGGTGGCCGACCAACGGCCGGCAGTGAGTCCAGAGGACCACTGCCGGCCGTTGGCATCCACTGGTCGGCCAGCGCCGAAACCCACCCGGTGGCGGCCTCCGGGTGGCCCGGTGGCGCCTCCACAAGGACCAATTCGTCGACGCCCAACTCGGCGAGCGCGCCGACGTCACCGACGCTGGGATTGCGCAGCGCCACGGACAGCCGCAACTCAGCACGGTCACGCCCCGAGGCGGCACACTCCTGCTCCAGCTTGTCGATCCGCTCGCGCACCGCCGCCACGCCGTCGAGGTTGAACCCGTACCAGCCGTCTCCCCATGCCGCTACGCGCAGCAGTGCCGGGTCGCTGTTGCCTCCGACCACAACCGGGATACGACGATCGCGCACCGGCTTGGGGTTGACCCTGATCGAATCGAACCCGACGAACTTCCCGTCGAACGAGGCGACGTCATCGCGCCACAACGTGCGCATCGCTGCCACGTATTCGGCGGTGCGGGCCGCGCGATGCTCGAACGGCACCCCGAGCGCGGCGAACTCCTCCCTGGACCACCCGACACCCACGCCGAGGGTCAGCCGCCCGCCGCTCAACCGATCCAGGCTGGCGGCTTGCTTGGCTACCACCACCGGACTGTGCTCGGGCAGCAGTAGCACGCCTGTCGCGACGCCGATCCGGGACGAGGCGGCAGCGGCGAAGCTCAGCGCAATCATCGGGTCGAGCCAATCCGCCTGTGCCGGAACGGCTATGACGCCGTCGTCGGAATAGGGGTAGCGCGACGCGGATTGATCCACCATGACAACGTGTTCACCCGCCCACAGGGTGGCGAAGCCGCAGCTGTCCGCCGCGGACGCGACGGCGTCGATCACCGCCCGGTCGGCGCCGGCCCCGATGCCCAGCGCGTGCAATCCCAGCCGCATCGCAGGATAGTCTCACGGCGGTCAGCGGCTTTTGAGGAGCTTCGCCAGGACCGCTGCATGACTGCCGCCCACTTCGCGGGTGGCCGTCACCAGGGTCACGACGCCACGCTTGGTCAGCTTGCGCAGTTCCTCCAGCGCCGGGCTGCCGGCCAGCTCCGCCTCGTAGCGCGCCGCGAATTCGTCGAACCGTTCCGGCTCGTGGTGGTACCACTCACGCAGTTCCTTCGAGGGCGCGACGTCCCTGCACCAGATGCCCACCCGTGGGTCGTCCTTGCGGAATCCGCGCGGCCAGATGCGATCCACCAGAACCCGCTGGCCGTCGTCGGGGCTGGCTTCGTCGTACACGCGCGCCACCCGGATCCGGCTTTTGGCGCTCACAGGGCCAGGGTAGCGACATCAATGCCGGTCAGTGGAGTGTTCGGGGGTTGGCCGCGACTGCAGCGTCGGTGCGGCGGCGGCGAGGATCTCGTCGCGGCTCCCGTTGAGGGGGGGATAGATTCGCCTGCCGTTGATTGTGCGCTTGGTGGCTTTGGCTTCGGCCCCGCTGGCGATCACCTGCCGATCCCAGCCTTCGGTATAGACTGCCCCCGCAGGCCCGAGGTCCAAAACTGTGACATACCAGGGAATCCGAAGGGACAACATCGGCTCACCAAGTAGATCGCTGATGACGTTGTACCCGGCGAACCGCCCCATCGGCCTGCCGTGCTGGCAGGACATCACCGAAAGGTGCCCATCGTCCATCCACGCGGCCGCAACATCCCCGGCGGCGAACGCCCCTTGCACGTTGATCACGCGCAGGTGCTCGTCAACCGCAACCCGGCCGAGACCGTCACACTCGACGCCCAGATCCGCGGTAAGCGGATTGGCGCGCATACCGGCACACCACACCACTGTCGACGCGGCCAGCCTTTCCCCTGTCGACAATGTCACTCCGTCTCCACCGATCGCGGCGACACCAACACCGAGCCGGGTCTGCACCCCGTTCGCCGTCAGCGCGGCCTCGATCACTGGGCGCGCCGACGCGCCCATGTCCGAGCCGACATGCCGGTTGTGATCAACGAGTATGACGCGGGGAGTGATGTCCGGGAACAGCGTCGCCAGCCGCGCGGGCAGCTCGCAGGCGGTCTCAATGCCGGTCAGCCCAGCGCCCACCACGATCGCGGTCGCCGCGGCGAGTGTGTGCAGACTGCTGGCGACCTCCACCAGGTGCCGCTGCAGCCTTAGCGCGCCGTCGTAGGTGTCGACGTCGAAGCCGAACTCACGGAGACCGGGGACGTCCGGTTTGACCACTCGGCTGCCCAACGCCATCACGAGACGGTCGTAGGCGCGGGTACCGAGCGAGGTGGCCACCGTGCAAGAACCCGGGTCGATCGCCGTTACATCGGCGGCGATGTGCCCGACTCCGACCGGGTCGAGCACATCCCGCAACGGAATGCGGCACGCCGTCAGGTCGGCCTCGTAATTGCGCACCCGGATGTCATGGTATGGCAGCGAGCTGACTACCGTGATGTTCACCTCGCCGGGCGCGACGCCGAGTTCGTCGATTCGGCGGGCCGCACCAAGGGCGGCCCACAGACCAGCGAACCCCGAGCCGAGCACAACGACGTCGCTCACCGGGCTAACGTTAGCCGCCAGATACCCGCGATACGGCGACCCGACGCCCCACTCGTCGAGGCGAATCGTCTCATCGCCCTGGGGCCCGGTCACCGGATAAACGTGGTTTTGAGACCAACTTCCGCGAGTCGCAGTTGTGGTCTGTTTCAAGACACAGTGGGCGGCCCTCCCTCGATGCCCGGCGTCACGGCATCGCCTCGGCCCACGCGATATGTCCTTCGAAGCCAAGCGTTCTCGCCATGTCGCCGTAGCCGTCCCGGAAGTGCGCATAAGCCGCGTCATCGCCGTGAGCGCGCGCCAGCAGGGCTTGCAGCCGCAGCAGCGTGATTTCGTGTAGCACGAAGCCGGGGTCGGTCGGCACCGCCGCCAAGCAGTCGATGGCGGCCCGCGCATCCTCGAGATCTGCGTCGCCGCCACGTTGCAACAGAGCTTCCACTAAAACGGTGGTGGCCAGGGCGCTCCAGATGCACCCACCGGAGTCGAACAAGTCGCTGACGACGGCCCGGGCCAACGGTCGAGTCCCTCTTCGGCGATGTCGCTCATTTGTTGGTGCGGTAGGAATCAGCTATAGCAGTAGGAATCCGACGAAGCGTCGCCACCCTGCAGCCGGATCTGGTGCACCCGCAGGCCTCGGAACTCCTCGCCGTGCGGGAGAAAGTTCTCGTCGACGCTCAGCCCGCCGTCGGGATCCGCGTCGAGCTTGGCCATCCACGCGCCGACACCGTCGGGATAGAACTGGTCGTCCCATGCCCCGTACAGCGAGTTGGTGAAGTACACGCGCTTTCCGTCGCGGCTGACTTCGACCATCTGCGGCCCGCCTGCCAGCGGCATATCGGGCATCGCTGGATGCGGTGCGCGGTCGACGATGCCGCCGAGCCGCACCGATCCCACCTGTTTCGGGGTCGCGGGGTCCGACACATCGAATTGTTTCATCTCGCCGGTACCCCAGCACGACACGTACAAGAACCGGTCATCGACCGACAGATCGATGTCGCTAATGAGCGGCGGCACCGCGGCAAACGGCTTGAGCACAGGAGGCAGGAGGTCTGGGTCGGCGGGCTCCGCGGGGATGGTGATGACCTTCTCGACCTTCCACTCGTGCTCGTCGCGGAACCAGCGCCAGACCGAGCCGGACAGGTCCTCAGTGGAAATCACCACACCGACGAAGCCCCAGGTCGCCTCGGGGTCGTGGGACGGGCGCACCTCCAATGCCATCTGGTGCTGAGCGCCCAGGTCAACGCGGCGCATGTGCTCACCCTTGGCAAGATCCCAGAAGTGGACGGCGTGGCCGTACTTCTTGCCCAGCAACAATTCCGGCACGATGCCGTTCTCGATCATCGAGGGGCTGCCCCACTCGCTCGAGATCAGCACGTTCTGATTGAGGTGCCACCAGGCGTCGTAGTGGAAGTGCTGCGGCCCGCGGTCGGTCTCCCAGGCACGCGAGACGTCGAATGTCTCGTGGTCGAGCAGCGCGATCCCGCCCGGTCCGTCATCGTTGCCCTCCGGGCCGCCCAGGCAGGTAAGGAAGACCCCGTCGGGTCCGCAGTGAAGGGTATGCGGACGCGAGTAGCCTGCGTTCTCGGACAGGCTCTTGCCGTCGATCGTCTTAATTAGCGTCGGGTTGCGCGGGTCCGGCTGAGTATCGAACACGTGGATGTTGGACGATCGCAGCCCGGGAACCAGGAGGTATCGGCGCTCGAGGCCGTGCATGTCGTGGCCCTCGTGCTTCAGGGCGCTGCTGCAGGCATTCCAACCGAAGTGATGAAGCTCGTCGCCGCGGCCGGGGACGTCGGTCCAGCCGACCACCCGCCCATAGCTGTCAGAGGCCGGATTCACATCGATGACGGTCATCGCGTCGTGCTTCTGTGCGGCGCGGTCAAAGGCCACCACGTACGCGAGCTGCTCGCCGGGAGCGGCCGCCGCCTCCGCGGCGGTACGGTAGAACGTCGGATCGATCGGCGGATGAGCCATGTGGGGACCTCCCGAATGGGACCGCTAATGCTCCAAGACAAGCCGCACGCAACTGCATCCGGTTGCCGTTGTAATCGTAGTCTCGGCTGGTCTCGGCAGCGTTGATCCTGGCACCGGCCGCGCACGCCGACCCCGATCAAGCCGGGCCACTCCGCGGGCCCGGCCGGTGCAGAGGCCGCCTTCGCGCAGATGGAAAGTCGGTGCGAAAAACTGCGCTTCCCCCATGGCGCGTTCACTCTTTGCTATGGGCGAGATATAGATGCGTTGGTGCGCACGGAAGCCGGCCAACACGACCGCGCGATCGAGCTCCTTGTTGAGGTCGCCGATCGGGGCCATCGGTATGGCTTTGATGAATGGGTCATGGTTGCAGCCAGCGGGGAGGCCGCCGCACGTGCGATCGCATCGGTGGCCGCCGGCGAGAGCGACTCCGCTACTCTGCAAACTCATATTCAAACCATGACTGCAGTTGTTGAGGCGTGGCGCGCAGCAGGCATCAAGGCGTTCCTCGGGTGGTACGAAGGTGCATTGGTGCGGGTACTCACGGCGGCCGGAATGAACGACGCGGCGCGCGAACGGGTTGAGCTCGCGAGACAGGTCGCCGATGAGACGGGGTGGCGCATCTACGACGCTGAGTTGCTGCGCTTGCGGGCTCATACATCTGACGACCCGGATGCCCGGCACACGGATCTTCGGGCGGCCATCGACCTTGCCCAAACGCAAGGTGCCCTTATCTACGAATTACGTTCTGCTGCAGACGATTTCGAACTGATTGGAGAGCCTGCACGGGCCGCACTGATGGACACCCTCGGCCGATTTCCATCTGCGCAAACCTGGCCCGAGCTGGCCCGCGTGCGTGCGCTGCTGGGGTGAGGCGGCTGGCTGTGCTGGTGGGCCTAGGCCATCGTCGAAGTTACTGCGGACGGATCACGCAATGATTTTTCGAGTCGCCTAATCAGACTCTTCCGACAATACGCGGCGCCAAACCATCCTCGGCGACTGTGTATCTGCTCAACGGGACACCACGTTCGGGTCGAACGGCAGGCTCAGGACGCCGCGCATGAAGTTGGTCTTCATGAGTTTCGGTTCGCCGGCGACGAAGTCGGGCATCTGACGGTGTAACTCGTGGAACAGCGACCGCAGCATCGACTTGGCGAGCTGATTACCCAAGCAGTAGTGGATGCCGCCGCCACCGAATGCGACGTGGTTGTTGGGATGGCGCGCTAAGTCGAACTCGTCGGGGCGGTCGAAGACCTCGGCATCGTGGTTGCCAGAGGCGTACATCATGACCACCTTGTCGCCGGGCAGAATGCGCTGCCCGTTGAGTTCGTACTCGGCGACGGCGGTGCGCCGGAAGTTCAGCGACCACCGACCCCCAACGCAGGAACTCTTCGACGGCCGAGTTGATGCGGCCCTCGAAGTCTTCCCACAGCCACTCGCGCTGGTCGGTGAAATCTGTGAGCGCCTTGACCGCGAAACTCGCGGTATGCCGTGTGGTGTCGGTGGCGGCGACGGCGAAAAGCACCATGGTGGCGGCGATCTCGAAGTCGCTGAGTTGTTCTCCGTCGACCTCGGCTTGCACCAGGTTGGTCAGCAGGTCGTTGGCTGGTTGCTCCCGCCGCGCAGTGATCAATTGCTCGGCGATCTCGTGGATCTTCAGCGTCGCCCCGACCTGAACCTCGGCCGCATCGCGTCCGGCCAGCAGGACGGGGTCGGCCCATGCCACGATCTCGTCGGCGGCATGTGCGGCGTCGGGGCGCATCTCCTCAGGGACACCGAACATGTCGCCGAACATCTCGATCGGCAGGTGCTTGGCGATGTCGGCGACGAAGTCGACCGGCTCTCCCGCGGCGGCCTTGTCGGCAGCAGCCGCGACGATCCTTCGCGCCCGCGCGGCGATGTCGTCATCGATCCGCTTGACCTGGCGTGGGGTGAAGGCCGCACCGACCAGTCGACGCAGCTTGTTGTGTTGGGGGTTGTCCATGGCCAGGAATGACTGGGACATCGCAAGAAACACCTGCGGGAGCAGATCGAACATGACGCCATAGCGAGAGACGAAGACATCGCTGTTCTTGCTGACCTCGACGATGTCAGCGTGGCGCACCACAGCCCAGAAGCCAGGGTCGTCTGGGTCGGGAACGACAGCGGATTCGATCGGCGGCTGCCAGCTGATCGGGCTCTTCTCCCTCAGCTGGGCGAAGATCAGGTCCCGCTCGGGGGTGTCTTGCGCCCAGAACGCGTCACTGGACACGTTCAGTTCGTCGTACGGCCGAGTAGCCGCCACATCGTTGGTCGGTGTGACATCGGTGTCGTCGTCGAAGGCCGGCGCTGCCTCGTCGAATGATGATGTGGTCATGAGAATCTCCTTTGGTGTGTGGGCTCAGTCGTCGGCGTGGCTGAGGAGCAGATCGTAGGGCTTGGTGGCACGGCCACCAGGCAGGTCCAGCGCGACGGTCTTCACCTCGGTGTAGGCATCGAGCGCGTCGGGACCCAATTCACGGCCCAGCCCGCTCTGCTTGTAACCGCCGAACGGCAGTTGGCAGTTGATCTGATGAGCGTCGTTGATCCAGACACTGCCGGCCTGGATGCGCTCTGCGATGGCCGGCGCACGGGCGTTGTTGGTGCTCCACACGCTTGCGGCCAGCCCGTAGTCGGTGTCGTTGGCTATGGAGACAGCTTCGTCGTCATGGTCGTAGGCGATTACCGAGAGGACGGGACCGAAGACCTCCTCCCGGGCGATGCACATGTCGCTACGGACGTCGGTGACGATCGTCGGAGCCACCCAGAACCCGTGCGCGAATTCATCAACGCTCACTGCAGTGCCGCCGAGCGCCACGGTCGCGCCCTCCGAACGTGCGCCTTCGATGTGACGGAGGATGCGGTCGCGTTGTTCGGCGTCGATGACCGGGCCCATATCAGTGTCCCAATCCCGGGTGGGCCCAACGACAATCGTCTGCGCTCGCGCCACTATGCGGTCGACGAACTCGGCATGCAGTCTGCGGGGAACCAGTGCGCGGGCGCCGGATTCGCATACCTGCCTAGAGTAGACGAGGCAGCCGTACAGCACTCCGTCGACGGCCAGTTCCAGGTCGGCGTCGTCGAGCACGATCAACGTCCCGGTGGTTGCCAATAAATCCCGTATTTGAGGGTGCGGGACATCGATGTGATCGACTCAGAGCTGCGATTGCTCGCCCCGTTCGTTGGTCAATCCGCGAGCAAGGCGTCGAGCCGTCTAGTCGTCAGGTCGATGAATTGCTCGACGAACGCAACGAGCTGGCCGGATAGGCACTCGGAACGTCGCCGACAGCGGGCGGCGCGTGTACGTCACGCTGCCGCATTCGAGGCACGTCGAATGGCCGGCCCTTGTCTGCGCAGGTCAGGCACTTTGCAATTATTCGTTCCGCGAGGGGAAGACCCCCTAACGGGCATGACCGTAACCCTGGTGAGCGCCTAGCGCACCGCGCAGTTAATCGGGCTGGGGCCGAAATGACCAGCTAGATCCGGTACGTATGCGCGCGAGCTCGTCGCCCGGCTTCTCTGGAGAACGGCGGGCTTTCGGTCGAGCGAGCTACCAAGGCAACCTGGTACGGGTACGCCGACCCATGATGCCGGTGCCGCCACGCCGACCCATCAGGCCGGTACGCCGACCCCTCACGGATTCGTAGATCGCGATGAGCACGACGGCAGCGGCGACTCCGACGAAAAACGGAATCCAGGCGACTCCACCATTGGCATTGTGGTATCCGAACTGGCTAGCCACCGCTGAGCCGATCAAGCCACCTAGAGCGCCGAGCAGAACCGTCATGACCATGCCGATGTTTTGCTTACCCGGCATGACGAGACGCGCCACCACACCGATAATCGCGCCCACGATGATGGCGAGGAATATTGACCCGATCATTGCAACTCCTGTCGTAGCGGCGCCCGGAGTGGACACCATCTTCGAACTACGGGTTCCCCGAACCGACGGGCTTGTAACACACATGTCGAGCGGGTCAGCGTGGGGGCGAGTCCCACCTTCGAAGCCGCACTGACAACTCGCCGTTGAGGCGCCGCCCTTCTTCGTCATCGTCCGCACCACCGCCAGACCGCCGCCGGCCCAGGTTCTCGTCCGCCCGCCTGAGCATGCCCTCGGTCCGCCGCAATTGCTCCTCGGCGACCATGAGCTGGGCACGCAGGCCCGCGATCTGCGCATCGAGTTGGTTATACGGCGGATACGGCACGTTGGGGACCCCGATCCGCTCGAAGGCAGTGACGTCCGGCCCTGCGCCCGCGTCAGTGGCCATGGTGTCCTCTTCGCTCAGGGATGTTGCCCATGATTTCTTCTCTGTTAACCCGTGTGCATCTGAATGACCCCTTGGAGTCGGGGCCAATCGCTACCGTTCGATAGTGCCGCGCAGCAGTTGCAACTGACGCGAGTAGTCCATTACCTGTCTTGTTTCGACGTTCACCGAGACACGCAGAACCTGCGACCACAGGAACCAGATCGCCCACTTCAATCCCGGATGTGGAGTTCGAGATCGAGGACATAGTGGACCATTACGCAGCCGAGACGGGGCTTCGCTGACTAGATCAAACCGACGGCAAAGCGGTCAGCACTTCAGGGACCAAAGCGGCCATGCACCAACGGGGAACCGTAATGACAGGCCGCACGTCCAACACTGGTGTGGATGATGACGAACGCCAAGCCCTACGAGATGTGAGACCCAACCTCGACGATCCTGCAGTCATCGCGGCGATAGACCTTGTCCGGTGGGAACTTTCGCCTGGTATATGAGTCACCGCACCCGCCCGGCGGGGCTTCGGAGGGAACAGAATTGGGGTGACTTGCGCGGTTCGGCCTGACCGCTACGCTTCGTCAACAGCGCGACGTTATCGCGATCGAAGGCGAGGATAATGGCAGCGGTCGCACAAGTTGACCCGAATGAGGTGCGCGCCGCAGCCAGTCGGTGGCAGATGATTGGCGCCGATCTGAGTGCGGGCGGCGCCCCGCCGGTCAGTCTCGCGACGAGCTGGCCCAGCGCGGCCGCGACGGCCGGTATCCATGGCCAGGCGGCCGCCGCCACGGAAGCGTTCCAGGCGCGTATTGGTGACACCGCCGCAGCGTCGCAGGGTGCCGCCAACACGTTTCAGACCCAGGACACGAAGGCGGGAGTAGACGCGGTCAAAGACGTGCTCAGCAGTGTCTCGAGCATGATCGGCATGTTCTCCGGCTCGATGGGCAGCGTCAACGCCGTCACCAGCATGCTCGGACAACTCACCTCGACCGGGGTGTCGACCTCGACCAGCCTCGTCAACAACCTGACCGGGACACTTAGTCACGCCGGCAGCCCCACACATGCTGCACCGACGCCTGGACCCACTGACACCGCACCGCAATCTGGGCCGATTGGCACTGCACCGTTGGCTGGGCCGATTAATAGTCCAACGCTGCCGGTACCGATTGATCAGCCGCCCAAAGGATTTGAGACAGGGCGGCCCGTATGATCCCTACGCGCAGCCAGGTTGAGGTTTACACCACCGACCACCTGGTCGACGCCGCCGACTATTGGGATGGCCTGGCCGACCGCTGGGAGGATGCCCACTGGCAGGTCCGCAACCAGGCCCATTCGTTGGACTGGCGGGGTTTCGCCGGGG
>NZ_JBKQTQ010000291.1:0-6507 GCF_052143115.1 Mycobacterium sp. | reverse complement strand
TCCATCGCCTCAGCATCACCGGCTGCGTCCCCGCCGTCGATCAGCAGGGCATGCACGGATCAGGCGTCGAAAACCTCCTCGCGGCACTTCCGGCGGCGTACCCCAACAGCACGATGCCAGAGCTCGTACTAATCGGGGCCGAGATCGGCCAGATCGCCCCGTTCACCACCGTTTTGAGCCCGGCGATCGCAGCCGCCATCACCCAGGCCGTCAATCTGGTAATGCTCGAATGCACCAGCCAAGATCACCGATTTGACGCCCTGTGAGTCCGTCAGTTGTATCCGCAAGTACTTGCGCAACACGACTCAGAATACTTATTTCCCAGGCCTTTTCAGTCATTACTGCAGTTCCCCGCGAGCAAGGTAGCGGTAGGCCGTGGCTCGTCCAACGCCAAACGCTTCGGCGAGTTCACGCACTGGTTCGCCGGTGGCGGCAAGCCGACGCAGCTGGCGTTGTCGCTCGGGACTGAGTTTCGGCGGCTTCGTAGCCGGCAACTGACGGTCTCGGCGAGACTCGCGCGATGCGGCCCGCCGCTCGCGGCAAAGCTCGAGCTCGAGTTCGGCGAACGTAGCCATGATGGCTGCCACTGCACGGCCAGTTGGGGTAGCGGTATCGATTCCTTCCCGCAAGGCCCGCAATATGATTCGGCGCTCACCGAGTTCGGTGATTGTGCGGGTAACTTCGGCAACCGAGCGGCCGAGGCGGTCGATGGCGCCGACCACGACCGTGTCGCCGGCGCGAGGGTAGTCCAGCATGGCCGTCAGGCCCGGGCGGGCTGTTTTCGCCGAACCTGAAAGTTTGTCGGTGAACACCCGGTCCGCGCCAACGCCAGCTGCAGCGAGCGCGGTGAGCTGCGCGTCAAGGTCCTGGCCGGTGGTGCTGACCCGTGCATAACCGAGGATCGCCGTCATACCGATGACTGTCTCATTGCCCACCGACAGTGGGGATTTGAGACACGCGATGCGAGACAAGAAACGAGACAGCGTGAGCTGGGACTACATGCTGGAGGAGGGGCGCCCGCTAGCTGTCTCGGTTCTTAGAAACGAGACGCCGATCCTTCACCGATTGAGGCACCTGCGCAGGAATCTTCACCGGGCGGGCCTTGTGGGACGACTCCACGGAGAAACCTCATCGGCCTGCGCCGTTCCCGTAGCGGGTTCCCCCACCGCAACACACCGATCAGAAGAGCGGTGTCCTAGCCCGTCTCACGCTGTCCGCCCGCCGCCGTGCAACGCCGCATCCAGGCCCTCACCAGCGAGCTGGTCACCCTCACCACCAATAAGGCCGGACCCAGCCGGAAAGCACCCCGTCACCGCCACCACTTCGCGGGCATCTACGAATGAGTCAACGAATCGGACTTCGCGGGCATCTTGACATGATTCAACAGCTAGTAATCAATACCATTTATGCTCGTAATACTAAGCCTTACTATACTTAGGAAAACCTACCCTTTGTTCGGTTAGGGAACGCTGTCCGCGTATTAATTTCAATGTAGCCTTGCTTTACTGGCTCTTCGCAATGAATCGTGGTAGCGGCGGGTCGACACGGTTGGCTGGCTGAGTTCGGAAACGGGCCTGGGGCCTCATGATTCGTGGTGTTACGGACACGAATGAAAGGCCCCAGGTGATGGACAACAGTAGTGCGACGGTGATGCTCGGGCTAGAAGGCATGGCCGTGCTGGCCGTATCTGAGCGCGACGGCGAGTTGGAGTACGCGATCGAGACCACGGCGTCGACGGGTTGGTGCCCGGTGTGCGGGGCGGTGGCCAGGTTGCATGATCGGCGTCCGACGTGGGTGCGGGATCTGCCTGCCGGGGATCGGCCGGTGACGTTGGTGTGGGTCAAACGCATCTGGCGCTGCACCCATGTGGAGTGCGAGCAGCGGACCTGGACCGAAACTCATCCGCAGATCAGGGCGCGGGCGTCGTGGAGTGAGCGTGCGCGTAAGCAGGCGTGTCGGCGGGTGGGCCGTGATGGGCATTCGGTGGCGGCGGTGGCCCGCGATGTCGGGGTCGGCTGGGCCACTGTGATGGCGGCCGTGGTCGATTACGGCACCCCGTTGATCGAGCACCCCAAACGTATTGACGGGGTGGCCGCGGTCGGGGTGGATGAGACGGCGTTTCTGCGTGCCCGACCCGGGCGCTCGACGGTGTTCGCCACCGGAATCGTCGACCTGCATGGCGGAAAGCTCATCGACATCATCCCGGGGCGAAGCCGGAAGGTGTTGGCCGACTGGCTCATTGATCAACCCACCGAGTGGGTCGCCGGCATCCAGGTGGCCGCCTTGGATCCGTTCCGCGGTTACGGCGCCGCCCTGTCGGCCGGCCTGCCGCACGCGGTGCGGGTCCTGGATGCCTTCCATGCGGTGCGGCTGGGGTTCGCCGCCGTCGATGACGTACGCCGCCGCGTCCAACAACACACCTACGGGCATCGCGGCCGCCGCGATGACCCGCTCTACGGCATCCGCCGGGTGCTGCGCCGCGGCGCCGAGCACCTCACCACCACCGGCTGGGCGCGGCTGCTGGCCGGCATCGAAGCCGGCGACGAGGACGGTCAGGTCGCTGCCGCCTGGGTCGCTGCCCAGGAGCTGCGCGCGATCTATCGCTGCCGCCATCGCGACCAGGCCGCCGCCCGCCTCTACGACTGGACCGTGACCTGTATCGACTCCCACGTGCCGGAGCTGCGACGGCTGGCGCGGACCCTCACGACCTGGCGGGCTGAATTCCTGGCCTACTTCAGCACCGGCCGGATCAGCAACGGGCCTACCGAAGCGGTCAACCTACTGATCAAGAAAATCCTGCGTGTCGGTCACGGATTCAGAAACTTCCACAACTACCGGCTGCGCCTGCTACTGCACTGCGGAATTACCTGGCAACATCACACCCCGACACCACTACGAGGCCGCCTACCACGCTTGGCTGCGTAGAGCCGCTTTACTTAGGAAAAGATTGCCTGAGTAAGTATTACCTTCGTCGCAACACTCTCTGACCTGCAATTAGGATGCTCGTCATGACCAATCACAACACCCCCAAAACGAAATTCCACACGCTCCTGCAAGAGCAGATCCGTAACGAATTCACCGTGACGCAGCAATATATTGCAATCGCGGTGTATTTCGACAACGATGACCTGCCGCAGCTGGCGAAGTTCTTTTACCGGCATGCCGGCGAGGAACGCGAGCACGCGATGAAGATGGTGCAATACTTCATCGACCGCGATTTCGGGGTCGAGATCCCGGGAGCCGACGAGGTGCGCAATCAGTTCGACACTCCCCGCGAGGCGATCGCGCTGGCGCTCGACTCGGAGCGCACGGTCACCAAGCAAGTCAGCGCTCTGGCAGCCGCATCCCGCGAAGAGGGTGACTACCTCGGCGAGCAGTTGATGTGGTGGTTCCTCGAGGAGCAGGTCGAAGAAGAGGCGGTGATGACCACACTGCTGCGCGTCGCCGAGCGCGCCGGAGACGACCTGTTCGACCTTGAGGAATTCGTCGCCCGGGACATCAACTCGTCTTCCGCCTAATCCCGCGCGCGCTAGCCGATGCTGCGATCGCATGACTGTGCGTGACTTGCACTGCCCACAGGACCTGTCAGCACCACCGCCCTGGCCCGGGCGGCGGTGCTGACAGGCGTGTCGCCACCACCGTCGCCGGCTTCATGACCGCAGCCGACCACGACACGGTGACGATCGCTGGTACAGGTGTAGCTTCGGCAGCTAACTGCGCTCAAACATTAAGGCACGCATGCATGCTCGAGACCGAGACTCACATCGGTCCGATTTAGCGGTCACGCTGGCCCAGCTGGTACCCGGCCAGCAGGCAACGATCGTCAAGCGGTGTGGTGACAGGTGTGATCGCCGCGGGCCGTCGGCCGCGGGTCGGGTTGGGTGTCAGCCGGTGGTTGGCGGTGCCGGTGGGCCGCGTGACCGGACCTATCGACTAACTATCTGAGACAGGATGTGATCAGCCTCGTTTCTCTAGATCCGAGACAACGTACAGGCTCAGGGGTGGCCCGGTTGGCCCGCCGGTTGCCATGGCCAGCTTCGCCGGCCCGACCGGCGGTGGCTATCTCAAGACCGCAGGCCATTCAGCGATCTGGTCAGCAAAATCGACGCTATTGACCCGAGCCCGCGCTGAGCCCTCTGAGATGGCACGCGCCATCCTCGAGCGCGGACCGGCGCGTGATGCCATCGACCGGCCCGCACTTGACACTTAGCGCCATCGGAGGTCTGTAACGGTTTCAAGTCCGCCCATTCATGGTGATACCCGTTGGCGCATGTGTCACCAGCTCGACCGGACCACCAACCTCACGGAGTGATCCGACCTGAACCGGCAATTCCAGGCGCTGTTCGCGCTGGCTGTTAAGGAGCCGTCCAGCGCCTACGCCGGACCCTGGCTGACATCGAAGAAGTGCACCAGAAGAACCTGATCTGAGCCGCGGCTGCCTTGGCTCAACCAGCGGTATAGAAGAGGTAAGACGCCGAATACGGGACACTCACCTGGGCTCCGTTGGCACATCGGCCCTTCGGCGGCAGCCCGCCCTTGGTCACAAGGCGCTGAACGTAGGTGACCGAGCCGAACTGCCCGGCACCGTGATTCCCGGTGGCCTTCAACAGCAGCTCCGGTATCGCGTCATCGTGGTTCACCATGGCGTTGGGTACCGGTGTCGCGCTGACTTCACTACCGTCGATCGTCGAAATCCACACCGGGCCTTTGGAATGCAAGGCAATGGGGTTGCCGTTGTCGCTGATGATCGCCGCAGGCTGTAACAGCGTCCAGGAGTTGTTGGTGCACTGGTAGATCTGCACCCCGTGGCCCTCAAACGAACCGGCAAGCTTGTTGCCGGAAGGCACCTTGACCGCGTCGGGGATCTGAACCTGCTGTGGCGCTGCGGTTTTGCTCGAGGTTGGCACAGACTGGCGAGCCGACGAGCATGCTGCCAGACCCGGCCCGATCGCGATCGCGCCGAATGCCATCGAGAGCGCGATAGGTTTCATGAATCCGTATCTCCTCCGCGTCGCGCGACGCCCAGTGGAATCCTTCGTCACGGTCGACCGCGCGCTCGACTTGTGGTCATTGCTCCAGTTTCCTACCCCTCGTTGGTACAAAGCTAATTACTAGACGTCTCGCTGTGAGTTTGCCCCTGTGAGTTGCCACGGGCCAAACGGGACTTGCAACATGCTGACGTGCGATTCCTCACCATCGCAGCAGCGGCGATCGCAACCGGCGGGATTGGCCTGGCGGCGCCGGCCCACGCCGATAGCGACGACGCATTCATACATGCAATCAGCGGTGACGGCATTTCGATGGATCCCCAACGCCGTGGGCAAGGCTCTCGAATTCCTAGACGATGACCCGGTTTTGATCTGCCTTAACATCGCCGCGGCGATCGCACCCGACGGGCACGACGCTGATAACGACCCGGCCAGAGACGCTCAATGGTGGAAGATCACAAGCATGTCGCCACCGGCCGGCACGGTCGTACGGAAACTCAACCAATTACCTTGAAAGTGGTCCGGGTCTCTTAGGTCCTAAATGTGTACTCGCTTGGTAGGGCTTTGCGCGCGTATGGTGCCGCGACATGGCTAGCCAGGCAGGGCGCATGGACGTCCGAGGATCTTGAGGGGGCCAGTTTGAATATTGCTGCCAGCGCCAACTTCTGGCTACCTGAGACGCCCAAGGTAAAGGTGCGGGGCGAGTTTAAGGCAGAGGTCGGACAGCAGCCTGAGGCGATGCTCGGTGCCGCCTTGGTCGATGACCCACGGGTAAGGCCCATCCGGGGTGGTGTCGCCTTCACGGCGTCGCCCACCGACTCGGTCAAGTCGTTTCTGCCGATCACGGTGCAGGGGCATTTCGAATCGGGTGAGTCCGTCACGCTGGTTAACGCCCGTAACCACGGCGGCAGCGGCCACTTCTTCACAGGGGGGCGTCCCTATTACAAGGCGGACTACGCCGTGGTGGGCGATCGCCACTTGAGCGGTGGCGATCAGCTATTCGGCGCCGTCCGCTTCCGCTGTGGTGATCCCTATTGGCTGGGCCACCTTCAGGACAGCAACGCCAGTATTGTCGATAGCGACGGCTCCACAGTGAGCGTCGAAACGTCTGGCGATGGCAACTGGCTCGTGTACACCGCCGCGACCCCAGCGACAATGATGCGACTTGAAACCCGGGTGGTGTTGGGCTGCCTTCGGCTGGGGTTGCCCAGCTGAGTACTCGACGCGGGCGATGGTTGAGTTTGGCGGCGATGACGTTGAGCTCGTCCTGGGTGAACGTGGACAGGTCGGCGTTCTTGTGCAGGTATTGGCGCAGCAGCCGGTTGATGTTCTCGTTGGTACCGCGCTGCCATGGGTCTAAATGACGAGTCCGGCGGGTGCTGACGTCTACGGGGAGGAGCGACCTCGCCGACCGAACGACAGCAGGTGCATGAGTGCGACGACTACGGCTCCGACGACCAATCCAATCACCGCGGACGCTCCGGTGTTGACCAACCAGGCCAGCACGCCGCCGGCGGAC
>NZ_JBKQTQ010000290.1:0-11607 GCF_052143115.1 Mycobacterium sp. | reverse complement strand
AACCACATCCGCCAACTCGAAGCCCTCGGTTACGCGGTAACCCTCAACCCTGCCGCGTGACCCGCACAGCACCACCGCACACGCGTGCACCACACCAGACGCACGTCACCTTCATTTTCGGATTAGCGCACTTGGCAGAACAGCCCCGATCTCTAGCTCACCGATCACGTGATTCACTGCGGCAACGTAGTCGTCGTGGCGCAATTTGATCACCCGCATGCTTGAATCCCGAACGACGTTCTCCACGGCGGGATCGCCGCCGGCGCTGTCGATCTCGCGGGTGCCAGCCTTCACCTGATCCGTGATGTCCGACTGGGTTTGGATCAAGACGGCGCCGAGAAGTCGGAGCCTGCCAAGGATGAACTCCTGCCCGCCGGTTGCGGTAACGGCAGCCAGTCGCGAGGTGACGTCGGCGATGTTCGGCCACATCCCAACTTCCACTAGGTGATACGGATCGGCGGGCATGTCGCTGACGCCGACCGGACGGTCACACGGCAATGAATGCGTCTCCCATAGCCGGGCCAGCCCCGGCCCGGACATCGTCGGCGGGACTGGGAACACCGCGGTCGTGGGATGGCGCGTCGCCCCGTGACCGTATTGCGCCCAACCCGCGCAGCCGGTCACCAATGCCGCCGCCGCGGTGACGACGGAGGTCGCGGTGACCAGTCGCGCTAAGGGTTCTGCCACTCGCCGACGTCATGGGAGATGCCCGATGACGGAACGTAATTGACCTTCAGCGGCGTGACGCCCTGTGGAAATTTGAACACAACGCAGCCGGTGGTGGAGGCGCCCGCGGCGAGCAGGAACCACCCGTCCACGAAGTCCTTGCACTCGGTCACGGTGGCGAAATCGGCCCGGTAACTCTGGTTGTCCGATCCGACCGTTGAAACATCGCTGTTGGTGTTACCCACGATGGTCGACGTTCCGGCATTGGTGATCTTCAGCTTGGTTGCGATATAGGTTTTGCCGGCGTCGCCCCAGCCGTTCGGAACTGTCGCCGGGTTGATGATCTGCAGCAGCGTCACCGTGATCTTTTGCCCGCCGATGCGCATGAGGTTGAGCGTGTCGCCGACGTGCGCGACCGGTTTCGACGCGGGCGGCTGTTGCGTCGGCGGGGAAGCCGGGTGATCGCTCGCTGTGGACTTCTGCGTCGAACAGGACGCAGCCAGCAGAGCCAACACCGACAGTGTCACCACGGACCGTTTCATGTCGCCTACCTCGCAACCGAAAACCGCATGCAGCTCATAGAGTCCTCCACGGGCCCAGTCTGCCGCAAGCAGAACCGCACCGACCGAGACCGACGGGAATGGTGTACGTACCTCTGGCGTTCTGTATACGCTGCTAGCGATCCACAGGTTCCGACGGCCGCGGCAACGGCAAGGGCGGAGGATTCGAGTGACCAGAGTGCTCAGACGACACTGGGTACCGCTGGTTTTCGTCGTCGTGCTCGCTGTTTCAGGCATCCTCATCGCACGGCTGCACAAAGTATTCGCGTCTGCGGACCTCAACGCCAACTCGGGCGCGGGGGTCGAGATTGTGCAGTTCAACCCGAAGTCCATCGGCTATGAGGCCTTCGGCCCGCCCGGGACCACCGCCGATATCAACTACTGGGATGCCGAGGCGAACGTCCACCAGCTCAACGACGTACCGCTGCCCTGGTCGTACACCGTCGTCACCGTCCTGCCGGCGGTCGAGGCGACCATGATTGTGCAGGGCAACAGCGGCCAAATCGGCTGTCGGATCAAAATCGACAATGAGCTCCTCGACGAACGACGTGCCGTCGGCGGCAACGCCCAGACCTTCTGCCTGGTGAAATCCGGATGACGGAAGACACCGACGCACACAACGACGCGCACGGCAAGCGGCCGTTCGTCGCGCACACCCTGCGTATTTTCGCGCTGCCGATCATCGTGTTCTGGGTGGCGCTCACGGTCATCGTGAACATCTTTGTCCCCCAATTGGAAGTGATTTCCGAGCAACACTCGGTACCACTGGCACCCGTTGATGCGCCGTCGATGAAAGCGATGTATCGCGTCGGTTCTAATTTCAAGGAATACAAATCCAACAGCACGGTGATGATGGTCCTGGAAGGCCAGCAACCGCTTGGCGAGGCCGCGCACCACTATTACGACGCGATAGTTAAAAAACTACTCAACGATCACGAGCATATCGAGCACGTCCAGGATTTCTGGAGTGACCGATTGACCGCGGCGGGCGTCCAAAGTCCCGACTCAAAAGCCTCCTACGTCCTGCTGAATCTCGTCGGTAACCAGGGCGAAACGTTCGCCAACGAATCCGTGAATGCGGTCCGGAAGGCGATCGCCGATACACCGGCACCTCCCGGGGTGAAGGCGTATGTCGCCGGACCGGCGGCGCTCACCGCGGATCTGCGCGCAATTGGCGACGCGAGCCTGGTGAAGATCACTTTGTTTACGATCGGCGCGATCGCGATCATGTTGCTTATCGTCTACCGATCGCTCGTATCGATGCTGATACAGCTTTTCTTGACGCTGCTCGAATTGGCTTGCGCCCGCGGAGTTGTCGCGTTCCTTGGGTATGCCAATATCATGGGGTTGACGACGTTCGCGGTCAATATCATGGTGATGCTGGCCATCGCCGCCGGCACCGACTACGGGATATTCCTGATCGGCCGTTATCGAGAGGCGCACCTGTCCGGTCAGGATCCCGTAACCGCCTACTACACAACCGTTCGCAGTGTCACTCCCGTCATCCTGGGTTCGGGGTTGACCATTGCCGGAGCCTCGGCAACTCTCTACTTCACCCGGTTACCCTACTTCCACAGCATGGCGATACCCGTCGCAACAGGCATGATCGTCGTTGTCGCTGCCGCGCTCACCTTGGGACCCGCTGTGGTTGTGGTGGCCAGCCGTTTCGGGCTGCTGGTACCGAAAAACTTGAAGCCAGGGACATTCTGGCGCCGGATCGGCACCGCTGTCGTGCGGTGGCCCGCGCCGATCATGGTGGGCAGCGGCGCGGTCATCCTGGTCGGTCTCGCCGCCCTGCCGGGGTTCAGGCCGGGTTATGACGACCGCCACTATCTGCCGAAAGAAACCCCCGTCAATGTCGGCTACGCCGCCGCAGAAAGGCATTTCACTGCCGCAAGGATGGCCCCCGATATCACGATGGTCGAGGCCACCCATGATATGCGAAATCCGGCGGACATGCTGGTTCTGGATCGGGTTGCGAAAAATATTATGCGGGTTGTCGGCATCGCGATGATACAGGACATTACCCGGCCGTTGGGAATTCCACTTCAGCACAGCTCGGTGCCGTTTCAACTCAGCGCGTCAAACCAGCTGATCATACAGAATATCAAATCTCTGAAAGACCGCGTTAAGGATATAGACGCTATATCATTTCAGCTTGACAGGGATATTAGCCTGATAACGCAAATCTATACCCATCTGGAAGAAATCGACAAGACCACTCATGACCTCGCCGGCGTGACGCAGGACACCACGGCTGTGACCGATGAGATCCGAGACCATTTCGCGGATTTCGACGATTTCTGGAGGCCGCTCCGCAGTTACTTCTACTGGGAAAAGCATTGCTTCGATGTTCCCATGTGCTGGTCATTCAGATCGCTATTTGAGTCGCTGGATGGAATAGACAAACTCAGCGAAAAACTGCACTTGCTCTCCACCGACGTAAGCCGCTTGGATTTTCTCCTACCGCAAGTGACCGAGCTGCTGCCGGCGGTAATCGACACCCTGAATATCCTGCGGGGGCTCGTGGTAACGGTGCACAGCACGCTCGACGGATTCGTCAACCAATTGGAGGACCTGAGCGATACCCAAATCATGATGGGTCAAAGTTTTGACGACTCCAAGAACGACGATTTCTTCTACCTGCCGGCCGAGGCGTTCGACAATAAAGACTTCCAAACCGGGCTCAGGCTGTTCATGTCGCCGGACGGCAAGTCCGCCCGGTTCTTTGTCACCCATCAGACGTACCCGGCCACGCTGGAGGGAATCAAGCGAGTCGAGCCCGAGCGAACGGCGGCGCAGGAGGCCCTCAAGCAGTCCTCCCTGTCCGGCGCGAAGGTGTATGTGGGCGGTATGGCCGCCCTCTACGAGGACATGCAAGACGGTGCCAAATACGACCTGATCATGGCGATCCTGGCATCGCTGACGCTGATCTTTTTGATCATGACCTTGATCACCCGAAGTTTTGTCGCCGCGGTGGTGATTGTCGGCACCGCGTCCAGCTCCATCGCGTCGTCCTTCGGGATTTCGGTGCTCATCTGGCAGGACGTGCTCGGCCAGCACATCTACTGGGTGACGCTTGTGCTGTCAGTCATCGTGCTGTTGGCGGTCGGGTCCGACTACAACCTGTTGCTGGTTTCCCGATTCGAAGAGGAAATCCACGTTGGACTCAAGACCGGGTATATCCGGGCGATGGGCGGCAGCGGTGCAGTGGTGACGTCCGCGGGCATTGTGTTCGGTTTCACGATGCTCGCGATGCTCGGCAGCGATCTGCGGGCGATCGGAATGTTCGGCACCACCGTCTGTATTGGGCTGCTGCTCGATACGTTTGTGGTGCGCGCGCTGTTCATGCCGTCGATCGCGACCCTGCTGGGTCGCTGGTTCTGGTGGCCGCAGGTTGTCAACCCCCGCGGCCCCAACAAGGTGCGCGGGATCGCGGCCCATGCTCCGTCCGAGGACGAGGACACCGACAAGTTGGCGCTCGGATCGCCAGCGCAGCAATAACCGGCCGCTTACTGACTTTTCGCGTCTACCAGCCCCCACGCCAAAGCGATATCGGCGTCGATCGTTTGACCGCTGAGCACCAAATAAGCTGTGCGCCAGCGGCCTATCCGCCGTGTCACACTGACGGTGCCACCCGCTCCGGGGATGAGCCCCAGACTCAGCTCGGGCAGCCCGAATACCGCGTCGGGCTGACAGAGCACGCGCCCGCAAAACGCTGCCATCTCCAATCCGCTGCCCAGCACCTGGCCGTGAACTTCGGCGCGGCACGCCTGCCCGAGCCGGGCGGTCAGCGCGTCGAGCACCAGCGCCGGGCTGTAGCGGGTGCGAGCCAGATGTGCGCTGGCGGGGTCGCGCAGCGTGCCGAACTCATCGAGGTCGCCGCCGCTACAAAACGACGGCCCCTTGCCGGTCAGCACCACCTCGTCGACCGACGGATCGAGTTGCGCGACGGCTAACGCCTCCAGCAGCGCGGCGCGGGCATCGGTGGAAAACGCGTTGTGGCGTTGCGGCCGATTGAACGCGATCCGCACCATGTTGCCGTCGCGGTGGGCCTGCACCGGATCGGCGATGTCTGGCAGGCGCGCCGGGCCGCGCTCGGCCAGCCATCGGGCGAACTCCGGACCGCCCTGCAGGGTGGAGTAGGCCAGCGACTCGGTCACCACGCCGACCCGCGTCGGGCCAGTTGGATCGACCGAGCGCAGCACGTCGTCACAGACCGCGGCGGCCAGCGGCCACCGGTCTACCCGCGCGGCCAGTTCGGCAATTGCCGCGTCGATCGACGGGACGGTGATTGCCCGGCGATCGTCGGTGTCGTCCTCGGTGAGGGTGAATGTCGCATGCTGCAGCCAGAATTCAGATGCATGGGTGAGCGGCCCGACGGCCACAACCGGGACAACGAATGGTGCAGCGTCGACGTCGGAGACCGGCTCCGACACGTCGAGGATGCGCAGCGTCACACCGAATACTTCTTCACCAGTTCGTTTTTGTACAACTTGCCGGTATCGGTGCGCGGCAGCTGCGCTTCGAATGAGATCGATCGCGGACACTTGTAGTGCGCCAAGCGGTCTCGCAGCCAGACCAGCAGGTCGTCGGAAAACTCATCGGTGGCATCCGCCGGGTCGACGGTCTGCACCACCGCCTTGACGCTTTGACCCATCTCGTCGTCGGGAATGCCGAACACCGCCGCGTCCAGCACCTTCGGATGGGTGACCAGGAGGTTCTCGGCCTCCTGTGGGTAGATGTTGACGCCGCCGGAGATGATCATGTGGTGACGGCGGTCGGTGAGGTAGAGGTAGCCGTCGTCGTCGACGTAGCCGACGTCGCCGACAGTCGTCCAGCCGTGACTGTCGCGGGAGGCCGCCGTCTTCTCCGCGTCGTTGAGGTACTCAAAACAGAACCCGCCCTCGAAGTAGATCTCTCCCGCTTCGCCCGGCGGCAACTCCTTGCCGTCCTCGTCGAGGATGTGAATCTGACACATCATCGGCTTGCCCACCGAGCCGGGATGCGCCAGCCATTCCTCGGCGCTGATCAACGTCGACCCGATCGCCTCGGAGGACGCGTAGTACTCGTCGACGATCGGCCCCCACCAGTCGATTATCTGCTTCTTGATCTCCACCGGGCACGGCGCGGCCGCGTGCATCACCCGCTCGAGGGTGGACACGTCGTACGAATTGCGAATGGAGTCAGGCAGTTTCAGCATCCGGGTAAACATGGCCGGCACAAATTGACCGTGCGTGACCCGGTGGCGCTGGATGGCCTCGAGACACCCTTCGGGATCGAACTTCTCCAGGACGACGGTCGTGATGCCGCCGGCCTGAGCGCTCATCGACCACACCGACGGAGCAGTATGGTAGAGCGGCGCCGGGCTCAGATAGACCGCATCGGGGTGCATCCAGAATCCGACCAGCGCCGACATCATGCCGGGCGCCTCGGCGGGCGCGACGTGCGGCAACCCGCGCTTGATCCCCTTGGGCCGACCGGTGGTGCCCGACGAGTACTGCAGCAGATCGCCTTCGGACTCGTCATCGATCGGCGTATCCGGTTGATCGGCAACGCATTCGGGGTAGCGCTGCCAGCCGTCGAGGTCAGCCTCTTCCTCATCCAAGGCAATCAGCAACATTGCAGGCAGTCCGCCGGGGAGGTGCTCGGCGAGGTTTTCGCAGGTCTTGCGCAGCGCAGCCGAGCCGATGATCGCCTTGGCCGCGCTGTTGTCGACGATGTAGGCGGCCTCCGGCGCGGTCAGGTGCGTGTTGATCGGCACGTAGTACAGGCCACTGCGCCGGGCCGCCCACATCACCGCGTGGATGTGCTCGTTGTTCTCCATCAGGATCGCGACGGCGTCGCCTTCGACCAGACCCGCGCGGCGAAAGTGGTGCGCCAGCCGGTTGGCGCGGATTTCCAGTTCGTCGAAGGTGACGACCGCGCCGGACGGATGAAGGATGACAGCGGGCGTGTTGGCGCCCAGATGCTCGCGAATCTGCATGCGCAGACTGTACAGCCGCCAAACTTGACAGGTGTCAAGGGCCTGGGTTGACCGCCGCGGATCGTTATTGCGCGGGCAGCTGTTCGGCCGGCTGATGCGGGTGTCCGCCATGCCGCTTGGCGCGACCGGCGAACGGCGCCATCAGCGTTGGGACCAGCTGGCGTCGATTGACTATCAGCGCGACGGCGGCCACCACCGCATAGGCAGCACTGAGCAGTAGCCGGCCCTCGGTCGAGGTGATCGGGAATTGCACGATGAACATGCCGAGTAGCGCCCAGGCGGCCCGGCGGCGGAACCGCAGGCCGAGGATCAGCGCCACACCCATCAAGGTCTGCGTGGCGGTCAGCACCATTTCCTCGATCTGGCGGCCGTCCAGTTGGATCGACGTGCCTCCGCCGCCGATCACGAATGCCACCGGCAATGACCCGACGAGCAGGGTCCATTGGTTGACCTTCGACGAGATCAACGTCGCGATCGCGATCGCGCCCTTGCCTCTCGCCGCGAAGATGGTGGCGATGATGAATTCCGGCGCCTCCGAGGACAACGGTGCCAGCCACTGCACCAGCAGGAAGCGATCGATGCCCAGCTGCGTGCCGGCGTCGATCAGGCCCTCGGCGAACGGTTTTGCACAGGTCACGATCACCGACGCGGCGAAAATGAACAGTACGGACACCGCGATGCGGCGTGCTCGGTCGGGAAGTGCGCCCAACGCCGCCGCGGTGCCGACCAGCTCAGGTTCTTCGACCTCGCCGCGGCTCAGCTTGTACAGGTAGTAGCCGAACCAGCCGAGCAATATCACCCCGAACGCGATGTGGATGCGGCCGGTCGCGGGTACCAGGAAGGCGGCCACCCCGGCGAACATCAGGAAGCCGATCTCCACCCGGTTGCTGACGTCGAGATCCAGTTCGCCGACTTTGCGGCCGTTGACCCTGCGCGCCACCAGCAGGCTGACCAGAACGACGACAGGCCACCCGATACCCATCAGCAGCCGATTCGAGCCGGTCATGTTCGCCGCGGCGTACTGGGTGTACTCGGGCACATGGCCTGCGGTGTAGGCGTAATACAGGTCGACCGCGTACTCGGGAAGGACGGCGATGACCCCCAACACCGCGACCGCCAGACCACCCGAGACGTCGATCTGGGCAGCTTCTGCGGCCCACGCCAGCAGGAAGCTGGCCGCGATCACAGCAGCGCCGTAGGTGAGCAGGCCCAGGATCGGACTCGGGTGGATGCCGGCGATGCGCACCACCAGGGCCGGGAGGATGAAGACGGCGACGGTCCCCAGTGAGCGGAACAACGGCCGCGACAGCGCGGCGGTAGTGGGGCCGGGGGCCGTAGTCGTCATCCTCACCCTTCAGTCGCCCGCAGCGTCGAAGCTGGAAAGGGCCTACCTTCACCCCCGTGAAAAGATACCGGCCGAGCGGTAATCCAGCAACGTAGGCCGTCTACGAAGAGATCGACGGCAGTGATTCAAATTTGCTGGTCAGACCGGCTGGAACTGGTAATTCGGCCACACGATATTTTCTATTCGGCTACCCTGATATACCCACAGCCCTCGAAGGAGCAGATCTTAGATCTGCCGCGCTGCGCCTCGTCAGCCGGGCCGCGCGATGGATGACAGCTAGGTGAAATCGGCACCCCCGTCCTGGCCGCAGACCTAACATGAGGTCGCCCGACAATCCCCAGCGTGCGGGGGTCCTCTGATGAACGGCGGCAAACTTGGCCCGCCCTCGGGCGTCGTCACGTTCTTGTTCACCGATATCGAGGGTTCCACCCGTCGGTGGGAAGCCGACGCAGACGCGATGCGTGCGGCTCTCGCGGTCCACGACGAGGTGTTGCGCGACGCCATCGAGGGGCATGCAGGCTGGTTGTTCAAGCACACCGGCGACGGGGTGTGCGCGGCGTTCGCGTCACCCCGTTGTGCTGTCGACGCCGCGTGTGCCGCACAGGCGGCTCTCGAATTGCCGGTGCGGATGGGGATCGCGACCGGCGAGGCGGAGTTGCGCGACGCGGACTACTTCGGCGCGGTGCTCAATCGCGCGGCGCGGGTGATGTCGGCGGGCCACGGCGGTCAGATTCTGCTCGACGGCGTTACCGCGGGTCTGCTCAGCGACGTCGATCTTATTGACGTGGGACCGCGGCGTTTGCGCGACCTCGCCAAACCGGTTGAGCTGTTTCAGGTCCGGGCACCTGGCCTGCGTACCGAGTTTCCGCCGCTGAAAACCCTGGACGCCACACCCGGAAACCTGCGGCCGCAAACCACCAGCTTTGTCGGGCGTGAGTCGGAACTCGCTGATGTCTCGGCGGCGCTGAAAGCACACCGGCTGGTGACGTTGGTCGGCGTCGGCGGCGTAGGGAAGACCCGGCTGGCGCTGGAGGTTGCCGCGCGGTCGGCACCCGACTTCCCAGACGGTGTATGGGTGATCGAGCTGGCCCCGGTCGGCGACCCCGCGGCCGTGCCCGATGCCGTCGCCGCCGTGCTCGGAATCATGCAGCAGCCGGGGATGAGCCTGGCCGACAGCGTTGCCGCCGCATTGGAGGGCCGGTCGCGCCTGCTGGTGTTCGACAACTGTGAGCACGTCCTCGATGCCGCGGCAGACATCGTCGACGCGATCTTCGCGCAATCGGCGACTGCGAAAATCCTCGCCACCAGTCGCGAAGGATTGCGGGTGGGCGACGAACAACTCTGGCCGGTCCCATCGTTGGATGTGCGCGGCGGCGTCGACTCGAGCGCCGCAACGCTGTTTGTCGAGCGCGCCATGGCCGTGGCACCAGGTACCGTGCCGGTCGACTCTGCCGTGGTGGAGATCTGCGAGCGCCTCGACGGAATCCCGCTGGCGATCGAGTTGGCTGCATCGCGTCTGCAGTCGATGACTGTCACGGAGGTACGGGATCGCGTCGATGACCGGTTCCGGCTACTAGTGGGGCGCCGGCGTGGGCTGGAGCGCCATCACACCTTACGCCACGCCGTGCAGTGGTCGTATGACCTGCTCGACGACGCCGAAAAGGCATTGCTGGCAAGGTGTTCGGTATTCGCGGCTGGTTTCGACCCGGCAGCCGCCGGCGCGGTGGGTGACTCCGGCGACGATTTCACCACGCTTGACTTGCTAGACGCCTTGGTGCGCAAATCGCTGGTGGTTGCCGGCCGGACGTCGGAGCGGACACGGTTTTCGATGTTGGAGACGATCCGCCAATTCGCCCAAGAGCAGCTCTTGGCTTCTGGTGGCGCCGATGGGGCTCACACCGCGCATGCACGTTACTTCGCCGGACGTGAAACCGATGTACTCGCCCTCTGGGACAGCCCTAGGCAGCTCGAAGCCTACACCTGGCTCGGCGTCGAGCTCGCCAACCTACGCGCCGCTTTTCGGTGGAGCGTGGATCACCATGACCTCGACACCGCGGCAAGCATCGCCGTGTACGCGGGATTCATCGGTGGTTTTATTGAACTGCACGAGCCCTCCACGTGGGCGGAGGAACTCATCGAGGCAGCCCGAGCCGTCGAGCATCCGCGGCTGGGACAGCTATACGTGATCGCCGCCGAGTGTTACCGGACGGGGAGAATTGACGACGCCGTCCGATACGCCGATGCGGCCGTGGCGATCATCGATGGCGGCCGGTTCGATCGGATGCTCTACGACTTCGAACCGACCGCTCTGGGTGGCACGTATATCACGATGGGCCTGTCCGATCGGTGGCTGGAGCTGTGCCGCAAGCGGTTTGCCCGCGGGCAAGGCATCAATACCTACAACCGGGCCGCTATGGTGATGGCCTTGATGACCGCTGGGGAGATCGACGAGGCCCAGGCTGCCTCAGACGACTTGCTGGCCGACGCAGAGACCACCAACGACCCCGGCGCCCAGTGCTTCGCGTTGCTCGCCTACGGATATGCCTGGCGTGACAGCCGTCCGCATGCCGCTTACGAAGCACTTCGCCGAGGCCTCAAAATCGCTCAGGACAGCGGCAACAAAATGACCGAGTCATATATCGCGGTGAACCTGTCAGGGCTTGCTGCCGCCCATGGCGCCCCGACGGAAACCCTCGACTTCTTGACCCGGGCGATCAACAACTTCTACGACACCGGCAGCTACGCCCACATGGTCAGCCCGCTAGGAGTCCTCGCCGCACACTTCGACCGGATCGGACAGTACGAGGCCGCCGCAACGATCGTCGGATTCGCCGCTACCGCCTTCGGACTGGCGACCTTTCCGGAGATCACCGCCACGATCGCGCACCTTCGAGAAGTGCTCGGCGACAACATCTATGAGTCATTGGCCCACAACGGCGAAAAGATGACGAACGCGAATGTCGCCCAATATGCACTTGAGCAGATCGAGCAAGCACGGGCGGAACTTCTGCCCGGCCGAGCAGACGCATAAGCTCCCGACGCGCCGTGCG
>NZ_JBKQTQ010000289.1:0-20212 GCF_052143115.1 Mycobacterium sp. | reverse complement strand
CAGCCGACATCATCGCCCGGCGTTGGGGCGGCGGAGGCCGCCCGCTGGCCGAAATCAAAGGGCGAATCCACCATGAGACGCAGGTCCAGGGCGAGTTAAAGGATTACTTAACTCGACATTGACGTGTGTTGCGGGCTGACTGACACTTGGGGTCCCTTCCCCGTAGTGAGGTGCGTCACATGCAGGTGCCCGGGCCCTTCGAATACGAGCGCGCGACCAGCGTCGACCATGCGATCGGATTACTGGATCGGTTGGGAGAGGGCGCGCGGGTGGTCGCCGGCGGGCACAGCCTGCTGCCGATGATGAAGCTGCGCATCGCCAACCCCGAATACCTCATCGACATCAACGACCTGGCGCTCGAGCTCGGATACGTGATCACCGATCCGACGCTGGTCCGTATCGGCGCCATGACCCGTCACCGCGAGCTGCTGGAGTCGAACACCCTGGCCGCGGTGTGCCCAATCTTCCGCGACGCCGAACGGGTGATCGCCGACCCGGTGGTGCGCAATCGCGGCACCCTGGGCGGTTCACTCTGCCAAGCGGATCCGGCCGAGGATCTGACGACAGTGTGCCTTGTGCTGGATGCGGTGTGCCTGGCCCGGGGGCCATCAGGTGAACGCGAGATACCGATTGACCACTTCCTTGCTGGGCCGTACGAGACCGCCCTGGCCTACAACGAGATGCTGGTCGAAGTCCGGATCCCGGTGCGGCACAGCACGTCGAGCGCCTATGCGAAGGTAGAACGGCGGGTCGGCGACTGGGCGGTCACCGCGGCCGGCGCGGCCCTCACGCTCGACGGCGACTCGGTGGCCGCCGCCCGGGTGGGTCTGACCGCGGTGAATCCCGACGCAGCCGCACTCGCGGAAATCTCGGCGGCCATGGCCGGCCGGCCCGCCACCGAAGAGGTCTTCGCCGACGCGGGCCGTCGGGCCGCCCAAGCCTGCGACCCGGTGACCGACGTCCGCGGTACCGCCGAGTACAAGCGGCACTTGGCCTCCGAATTAACCAGCCGCACGCTGCGCACCGCCGCCGAGCGCGTGCGCGAACAAAGGAGCAGCTAGCTATGCAGGTGAATATGACCGTCAACGGCGAGCAAGTCACCGCCGAAGTCGAACCCCGGATGCTGCTGGTGCACTTTCTGCGTGATCAGCTGCGGCTCACCGGCACTCACTGGGGTTGCGACACGAGCAACTGCGGAACATGCGTGGTCGACGTCGATGGCATGCCGGTGAAGTCCTGCACCATGCTTGCCGTGATGGCATCCGGGCACAGCGTCCGCACGGTCGAGGGGCTTGCGGTGAACGGCCAACTCGACCCGGTACAGGAAGGGTTCATGCGCTGCCACGGGCTGCAATGCGGATTCTGCACCCCGGGAATGATGATCACCGCCCGCGCCCTGCTAGACCGCAACCCCGACCCCGACGAGGAGACCATCAGGGAGGCGATCTCCGGACAGATCTGCCGCTGCACCGGATACACCACGATCGTGCGCTCCATCCAGTGGGCCGCACGCAACGCAACACCGGCGGCAACCTCATGACCACCATCGAAAACCGTCCGCCCTCGCCAGAAGACACAGCCGACAACGATCAAAAGCCATGTGGGCACGGACGGATGCTGCGCAAAGAGGACCCTCGGTTCATCCGGGGCCGCGGCAACTACGTCGACGACGTCGCGCTGCCGGGCATGCTGCACCTGGCGATCTTGCGCTCGCCGTACGCACACGCCCGCATCGTCAGCATCGATGTGACGGCAGCCCTTGCACATCCCAAAGTCAAAGCGGTGGTGACCGGCGCCGACCTGGCCGAGAAGGGTCTGGCCTGGATGCCGACGCTGTCCAACGACGTGCAGGCCGTGCTGGTCACCGACAAGGTCCGCTTCCAGGGTCAGGAAGTGGCATTTGTCGTTGCCGAGGACCGGTATTCGGCCCGTGACGCGCTGGAGTTGATCGACGTCGAGTACGACCCGCTAGATCCCGTCGTCGACGTCCGCACCGCGCTCAACCCGTCGGCAGCAGTGATCCGCACCGATCTGGAAGGCAAGACCGACAACCACTGCTTCGACTGGGAAACCGGTGACGCGGCGGCGACCGAAGCGGTGTTCGCGAAGGCCGACGTGATCGTCAAGCAGGAAATCGTCTACCCCCGGGTGCACCCCGCACCGATGGAAACGTGTGGCGCGGTGGCTGATCTGGACCCGGTGACCGGAAAGCTGACATTGTGGTCCACCAGCCAAGCGCCGCACGCACACCGGACGCTGTATGCGTTGGTCGCGGGCCTCCCTGAACACAAGATCCAAGTGATCTCACCGGATATCGGCGGTGGCTTCGGCAACAAGGTGCCGATCTATCCCGGTTATGTGTGCGCGATCGTCGGCTCGCTGGTGCTGGGCAAGCCGGTGAAATGGATGGAGGACCGCAGCGAGAACCTCACCTCGACGGGCTTCGCGCGCGACTACATCATGGTCGGCGAGATCGCCGCCACCAAAGAGGGCAAGATCCTCGCGATCCGGACCAATGTGCTGGCCGACCACGGCGCATTCAACGGCACAGCAGCACCGATGAAATACCCCGCCGGCTTCTTCGGCGTGTTCACCGGCAGCTACGACATCGAGGCCGCCTACTGCCACATGACCGCGGTGTACACCAACAAGGCACCGGGAGGGGTGGCGTACGCGTGCTCGTTCCGGATCACCGAGGCCGTCTACTTCGTCGAGCGGCTGGTGGACTGTCTGGCCTTCGACCTCAAGATGGACCCGGCCGAGCTACGGCTGCGAAACCTGCTGCGGCCCGATCAATTCCCGTACAAGAGCAAGACCGGCTGGGTCTATGACTCGGGTGACTACGAGACCACGATGCGCAAAGCCATGGACATGATCGGCTACGACGCGCTGCGCGCCGAGCAGAAGGAGCGGCGGGCGCGCGGCGAGCTAATGGGCATCGGGATGTCCTTCTTCACCGAGGCCGTCGGTGCCGGTCCGCGCAAGGACATGGACATCCTCGGCCTGGGCATGGCCGACGGGTGCGAATTGCGCGTGCACCCGACGGGTAAAGCCGTTGTGCGGCTTTCGGTTCAGACCCAAGGCCAGGGCCACGAGACGACGTTCGCCCAGATTGTCGCCGAGGAACTGGGCATCCCGCCCGACGACATCGACGTCGTGCACGGCGACACCGACCAGACGCCGTTCGGGCTGGGCACCTACGGCAGCCGGTCCACGCCAGTATCGGGCGCGGCCGCGGCTCTGGTGGCGCGCAAGGTCCGCGACAAGGCCAAGATCATCGCGTCGGGAATGCTGGAGGTGTCGGTTGCCGACTTGGATTGGGAGAAGGGCAAATTCCACGTCAAGGGTGACCCGTCTGCTGCGGTGACCATCCAGGACATCGCGATGCGCGCGCACGGGGCCGGCGACCTGCCCGAGGGCATCGAGGGCGGCCTGGACGCCCAGATCTGCTACAACCCGGAGAACCTGACCTATCCATACGGCGCGTACTTCTGTGTGGTGGACGTCGATCCGGGCACCGCGGTGGTCAAAGTGCGGCGCTTCCTGGCGGTCGATGACTGCGGTACCCGCATCAACCCGATGATCATCGAAGGTCAGGTGCACGGCGGCATCGTCGACGGCATCGGGATGGCGTTGATGCAGATGATCGCCTTCGACGAAGAGGGCAACTGCCTGGGCGGGTCGCTGATGGACTACCTGATCCCGACCGCGCTCGAGGTGCCGCACCTGGAGACCGGGCACACCGTGACGCCGTCGCCGCACCACCCGATCGGGGCGAAGGGCATCGGCGAATCGGCCACTGTCGGATCGCCGCCCGCGGTAGTCAACGCGGTGGTGGATGCGTTGGCGCCGTTCGGGGTTCGCCACGCCGATATGCCGCTGACACCGTCCCGGGTCTGGGAGGCCATGCAGGGCCGCGCCAGACCGCCGATCTAGAGGGTTATATGACGATCAGCGAGCGAGCTCAGCAGCTGTTGGCGGCACGGACACCGTTTGTGCACGCGACGGTGGTGCGGGCCCAGCCGCCCACTTCCGCTTACCCGGGAGACGAAGCAATCCTGTTGGCGGACGGCACGATCGAGGGCTTCGTCGGCGGCCAGTGCGCACAAACCTCGGTCCGTAAGGCGGCGCTGGGTGTGCTGCAGGCGGGCGAAAGTGTGTTGCTGCGGGTGCTTCCCGACGGCGACGTGCACTTTCCCGAGGCGCCCGGCGCCTGCGTGGTCGTCAACCCGTGCCTGTCCGGCGGATCGCTGGAAATCTTCCTGACGCCGCAGCTGCCCGCTCCCCTCATCCGCATCTATGGAGCCACGCCGATCGCAGACGCGCTAATGCAGCTGTGCGCCGTGCTGGGCTATGACGCGCGGCGCGACACCGATCTAGCCGACACCTCCGCGGTGGTGATCGCCAGCCATGGCGGCCCGGAAGCCGAACTCATTCGCACCGCCTTGGATAACGGCGTTGGGTATATCGGCTTGGTGGCCAGCAAGGTTCGCGGCGCCTCGATCCTGAACGAACTCGAACTCTCCGACGTCGAGCGAGCCCGCATACATACCCCGGTCGGATCGCCCATCGGCGCCAAGACACCGGCGGAGATCGCGGTATCCATCGCCGCTGAACTCATTGCCGCCGTCCGCGACGGCAGCCTGATCCGTCCCGCTACACCGGTGAACGGAGGCGCGCGCGAGGCGGTCGACCCAGTGTGCGGCATGACGGTGCCGATCGGACCCGCCACCGAACACTTGGAATTGGGCGGCGCCGACTACTGGTTCTGCTGCCCAGGATGCCGCACGGCATTTGCCGCCGGGAAAGCCGGCGTATGACAGCGCAGCGGATCACCGGCGTCGTGCTGGCCGCAGGCAGCTCCCGCAGGCTAGGGACGCCTAAACAGGTTCTGCCATACCGGGAGACGACCATACTGGGGGCCACCCTCGACGTTGCCCGCGCCGCAGGATTCGACCAGATCATCGTCACATTGGGTGGTGCTGCCCAAGCGGTGCGCGACGTGGTGCCGTTGGACGGGGCCGACGTGGTAGCTGTCGACGACTTTGGCACCGGCTGTTCGGCGTCGTTGCGTGTCGCGCTACAACGGGTAGACCCGCGGGCTGCCGGCATTGTGCTGATGCTCGGCGATCAGCCACGCGTGGCTCCCGCAACGGTGCAGCGGATAGTCGCCGCTGCGCCGAGCGCCGACGTCATGGTGTGCCGTTACGCCGACGGCATCGGGCATCCGTTCTGGTTCAGCCGCGATGTATTCGGCGAACTTTCGCAGCTGCACGGCGACAAGGGAGTCTGGAAGCTGGTCCAGTCGGGCCGGCACCCGGTACACGAGATCGCTGTAGAAGGCCCGGTGCCACTCGACGTCGACACCTGGGACGACTACCAGCGATTGCTGGAATCGGTGCCATCATGATTTTCGCGGACCCCGACGACGTGATCCGCCGGTTCGACGCCCAGGACTACCTACTCGACACTGGAACCGCGTCCGCGATCTATCTGGCAGTCACGCTCGGCAAACCGCTCCTGCTGGAAGGAGAGCCCGGCGTCGGCAAGACGACGGCCGCGAAAACCCTTGCAGCAGTGCTCGATACCACACCACTTAGGCTGCAATGCTACGAGGGCCTGACCGCCACCGAAGCGCTTTACGACTGGAACTACCAGCGCCAGCTGCTGGCTATCCGGCTGGCCGAGGCGCGCGGCACCGGTATCGAAGAAGCGGATCTCTACACCGAGACCTACCTGGTGGATCGGCCCATCCTGCAGTGTGTGCGGCATCGGGGTCCGACACCGCCGGTGCTGCTGATCGACGAGATCGACCGGGCAGACGACGAATTCGAGGCGCTGCTGCTGGAGTTCCTCGGTGAGGCCGCGGTCACCGTCCCGGAGTTGGGCACCTTCGTCGCCGAGCGCGCGCCGATCGCGGTGCTCACTTCCAACCGCAGCCGCGACCTACACGACGCACTGCGGCGGCGCTGCCTCTACCACTGGATCGATTACCCGGAGCCGTCCCGGGCGGCCGCGATTGTCCGCCGGACGGTGCCGGGGGCGACGGCACCGCTGATCGGGCATGCCACCCAATTCGTGAGCAGCGCGCGTGATCTCGACCTGGACAAGCCGCCCGGTGTGGCCGAGACCATCGACTGGGTAGCGGCTCTGGTGTCGCTGCGCGTCGCAGATATTGCCCCGGCCGATTCGGTCGATTCGGCGCTGGCCAGCCTTGGGACACTGGCCAAGACGCCCGACGATCGCACCCTGATCCGCGACGCGTTCATCGAATACAGCCGCAGATGAGAGGAATCACAGTATGAAGATCGCCAACCAGTTCACCGTCAGCGCGCCGATTGAGCAGGCCTGGGACGTGCTGTGCGACCTGGAGCAGGTGATTCCGCTGATGCCCGGTGCGGCGCTGATCGGCCATGAAGGCGACGAATACCTCGGCAAAGTCAAAGTCAAGGTCGGGCCCGTCACCAGTGAATTCAGCGGCAAGGTGCGTTTCGTCGAGCAAGACCGCGACCAGCACCGCGCGGTTATCGACGGCAAGGGCAAGGAGGCGCGCGGGACCGGCAACGCGGCCGCCACGGTCACCGCCCAGCTGCACGAGGAGGGGGGTCGCACGAATGTCAGCGTCGACACTGACCTGAAGATCGTCGGCAAGCTTGCTCAGTTCGGCAGCGGAATGCTGCAACAGGTGTCGGAGAAGCTACTGGGCCAGTTCGTGGAGTCCCTGGAAGCCAAACTGGCCGCCGAGAATGCCGGCGTCCCAAATGGTTCGACCGATACGGCCGAGGAGGCCAGCGCCGAGCCGATCCCGGCCTGGCCGGCAAATCCGGTCCCGGGCACCCGCCAAGACCCCGCTCCCGAGCCAGAGCCCATCGATCTGCTGCAGCTCGCGGGTGGCGGCCAGCTCATGAAGTACGGCTCGGCGGCGGCGGCGCTGCTCGCCGGGCTGGTGCTGATCTGGGTGCTGCGTCGAAGAAGTTAGCCGCTCGTGAGCACCCCGTTGCTGTTGCGTGGCGTCGATCTGGCGGCGTTCGCGGCGGCGTTGGCAGCGCGGCTGCGCAGCGCGGGAGTCTCGGTGTCCGCCAGCGGCCAGGGTGGTTTCGTGCAGGCGCTCCAGCACTTGGCGCCGCAAACCACGGTGGCGCTGTACTGGGCCGCCAGGCTCACCCTCGTCAACCGGATGGAAGACCTCGGTGCCTTCGACGCGGTGCTGCGAGAGGTCTTCGGAACTGTCCAACCCGGCGATACACGAAGCCCGGACTCAGTCCTGCCGATCGCCGGCCCCAAGACACCCGCAGCGCCCGCAGCTGGCATCGTCCAGCCCGCGGCTAGCCAATCTTCCAATGCGCGCGCCGAAAAACTGCCGTGGGTCACCCGGACCGCGCCCGACCGGGACGGCGGAGCGGACGCGGGCATCCTCCTGCCAGACCTGCTGCCCAGCCGCATCGCCGCAATGGCCGACGAACCGTTCGACCAATTCGACCCCAAAGATCTGCGCCTGATCGGCTCGTGGCTGGAGGCGTCGGTTCAGGCTTGGCCCCGGCGCCGCAGCCTGCGATTCGAATCCAGCCCGCACGGCAAGAGGATCGACCTGCGGGCGACGATGAACGCGTCGCGCGGGACCGGCTGGGAAGTGGTGACGCTGGCGCGAACGCGGCCGCGGCACCGGCCCCGGCGGGTCGTCCTTGTCTGCGACGTCAGCCGCTCGATGCAGCCATACGCCGCGATCTATCTGCATTTGATGCGGGCGACGGTGCTGCGCCGGGCCGGTGTTCGCCCCGAGGTGTTCGCGTTCTCGACGTCGCTGACCCGGCTCACCCCGGTGCTGTCCCACCGCTCGGCCGAGGTGGCGCTGGAACGGGCCAACGAGAAGGTCACCGACCGGTACGGCGGCACGTTCATCGGCCGGAGCATCGCTGCACTGCTGGCCCCGCCGCACGGCAGCGTGTTGCGCGGCGCGGTGGTGATCATCGCGTCAGACGGCTGGGATAGCGATCCGCCCTACGTGCTCGAGCATGCGTTGGCCAGGGTGCGGCGGCGCGCCGAGTTGCTGGTCTGGCTCAACCCGCGCGCAGCGCACGGTGAATTCCAGCCACTTGCCGGTTCGATGGCGGCGGCCCTGCCTTACTGCGATCTGTTCCTGCCGGCGCACTCGCTGACCGGCCTGCGCCAGCTGTTTGTGGCGCTGGCTAGTCGGGCATCGCGGCGATGAGCTGCTCGGCGGTGAGGGGCATCGAGCGCACCCGGACGCCGAGCGCGTCGTAACGACGCCAGATATATGGCCTACCAATTGACTAAGGTCGCCGATGAGGCCGACGCAAAGAATGACCAGTTATTTCAAGTTGTGACATCTCGTGACACTGAGACGGGCTCCGAGGGGTGAGGTCATGCACTGGAAACGCGTCTACCAGCGGTTATATTGTGGGGCGGGCGGCGCTCGAACCGGCGACCAACGGATTACGAGTCCCTTTGCGTCACATGGCAGGCAGGTGCAGCTTGATGACTTCAATCAGGTGACGCCCGACATCGTCGAGCGCAGCTGTCGACTGCGCCGCGACCGCAAGGATGACGGCACCTTCGATGGCGGCGACGGTCAAGGCCGCCAACGAGCGCGCGTTGTCATGATCGGCGCCGGATCTGACCAGTCGATCGGCGAGGAGCGTCTGCCACTCACCAACGGCATCGGAAGCCACCTGCGCGGCTGCCGGCGCTTCGGAACGACCAAGGATCGCGGCCACAATCGGGCAACCTGCTTGCATTTCAGTTGCACTCAGTTGCGCCTTCCATTCATCGATGAAGGTCTGGACCGCCTGTGCGGGATCGCCCCCGTCGTCGGCTGACTGGATCACCGCGGTCAAGGCTTCTCCTGCGAGGCGGGTGGCTTCAGCAACGAGTTCCGCCTTGCCGCCGGGAAAGTTCAGGTAGACGGTTCTGCGGGCGACTCCGCTGTCCTCCAGCAGCGCGTTGAGGCCGGTCCCGGCGACACCCCGTCGTCGCACCAATCCCGTGACACTGGCGATGAGAGCATCCCGCGCGGACATCTTTTGCTGCCTTCCGGCTTCGCCGAGCTCGTTGGCCCGGAACTCAAATTCATAAGGGTTGTACTATACCAATCGGTATACTAGCCTCGATAGCCATGACGAGCACCAACGAAGACAAGACGCTGCGAAAGTTCCGCAGAGAACGTGCGATCGGACGCCTGCTCAACCCTGCGGTGCAGGGGTTGAGCAGACTGGGGGTGCGCACCGCCATGGCCACCGAGCTGGAGACCATCGGGCGCAAGACCGGCCAGGTACGCCGGGTCCCCGTGTCGGCTCAATTCGACAACAACGGTGCGTGGGTGATCAGCCAGCATGGCACCCGCTCCGGTTGGGGCAGAAATATCGCCGACAATCCGAATATCCGTGTGCGACAGGGGAATCAATGGCGCTCCGGAGTCGCGACATTCAGGCCGGACGACGATGTCGTCGCACGCGGCCGCAAGTTCGGACGACTCGGAGCCAAGGTGGTAAAGGCGCTGGAGACGACTCCCGTGTCGGTTCGGATCGACTTCACCGACTAGCGAAATGGCATGCCATCTCGCCTCAACCGCCTCTAACCAGGGCCTCTGAGTGCGGCGCCGCGCGGGGCTCGAGCCCACGACCAACGGATTAACGCCCCACGCGGCGTCAGTGTTCGATTCGATTACACGCCGGTAATTTCCACGTCGTTGGGGGAACCAGCGACCGGGGCGACTCGCAAGGTGTGAGCGGGTGAGCATTCACAAGCAGTGCACACTGAAGTCCACGTGGCCACCTGTCGCGTCGCCTCCACGGTCGGGCCCAGCAAGAGCGAAGAGTCCCGTCCACCACAGTGTGGCTGCCACCGTGTCGCGTCCCGGCCAGCAGCTCGAGCCGGGTGTGCGCAGCGAGTTCACGTCCCGCTTTGGCAGGGACTTCAGCGACGTCCGTGTGCATGCCGACGCGGACGCGGCGACATCGGCCGCGCGGCTCGGGGCCAGTGCCTACACGGTCGGGCGGTCGATCGTGTTCGGTCAAGACCAGTACGCCGCTGCTACCGCGGCCGGACGCAACCTGATCGCGCACGAGTTGGCGCATGTTGTCCAGCAGCACTCCGCAGTCGGCGAGGCGGCAGGCGTCGCGTCGCCGGCCGGTGACCTGGAGCGGGACGCTGAGCGGGCGACGGGAGCGGGGCGCCCGCCGATCCTCGACCGCCATCTCTTTGCCGAGCACGCCCGCGGGGGCCTGCTGCATCTGCACACACCGGGCGTGGGTGCGGAGGCTGTCCAGCGCAGATTGCGCGCACGTCGACATCCGTGATGATTCCGGGAGCAGCCGCGCGCGAAGATCGATAACCGGCGGCAGATCCACAGTCAGCCAACGGAATTGACCGTCGGAGATGGCGGCGTCCAGGCGCCAAAAGCTGGTCTGCAAGCCGGCCGGCAGGACAATGGTCGATCCCACAGTATCGGCGGCACCGCGCATATGACGTTGCCATCGTTGCCGACACAGTGCGCCAGATCGGTATCGCTCGACGGAGCAGACGGGCCAGCGCGGATCAAATCCCCCGCGCAGCCGGCAAGGAATGCCCTCGGGTGCTGGCTAATCCGCATGCCCGGCCCTGGCTTCCTCTTCGCGACTGAGGCCCGAGGCGCCAATGAGCTCCTCGTGCAGTTCGAACCACACGGTGTGGTAGGAGTCAATGATCGGCCGAGTTATCCATGTTGTGTCGCCGGCCTTGACCTTGTCTAGGGCTGAGTTCAGTTTCGCAGCATACGCACTTAGCCGGGGCAATAGTGTGGTGATCGTGGCGGCGATGGGCAACACCTGCTGATGCAGGTTGTCGAGGCGGTTCAGTATCGCGGCGTCATACTCGGCGTCGTCGTGTGAGTTAGGTTGACCGTCTTTGATCTGCCAGTCCGATACCAGCGCCTTGAATTCGTTGTTGACGACCCGGAAATCGCCGTAGGTTTTGGCCAGAGCGTTCTGGTCGACACCCGAACGCTCCTTTGCCAGAAGGGCGTTGAGCCGCTCGCGTCCCTCAGGGCTGATCCGGAACGTCTTCCCTTCGACCAGCAGCCCGGCGGCGGTCAGTTGCGCTAACGTCGCCGCGACATCAGCGGCGTCTTCACCCAGGGTGGCAACCAGATCAGCCTCGGTAACACGGCCTTTGAGTCGGACGGCCTGCAACACGGTCAACTCAGACATTGGCCAGTCCTTTCGTATCTTCATTCAGTCGTAGCGCCATGAGCATAGTGATCAGCGGATGCGGTGAGATGACGTCGGTATGGCCGGCGGCAAGCGCACCTGCAACCGCCGCCGGGGAGGTGTCGTCAAGCACCTCGTAGTTGCCGGTTGCGTGGGCGCGGAGCGGGCTGATGCGGCGGGCGATCTCGGCGAGCTCAGCCAGGTCAGGCGAGTCGCCCTCCGACCAGGCAGTGCGTTCCAGAATCCCCTCGCGCACTTCGCCTTCAGAACCGTCTACGGTGATCAGCTTGCCGGCAAGGGCTGCGACCACTCCGGTGCCGCACCCCACCACGGCCGGTCGGCCGATCTCGCGGCTGACCACTGCGGCATGCGATGTTGCTCCACCGATCTCGGTGACGATGCCTTGGGCGGCCAGCATGCCCTGCACATCGTCGGGACTTGTCGCAGTGCGGACCAAGATGACATCTTGCCCTTCGTCGGCGGCATCGAGCGCTTCATCGACGTCGGTGTAGGCCTTGCCTGACACCACGCCCGGACACGCCGGCAGGCCCTTCGCTAACAGTGTTGCTGCCAACCGGGTTTCCGGTTGCAAGGAGGGCATGAGCAAAGTCTCGACCTGGGCGGGGGTGACCCGGCGCAGTGCCTCCGCGTCGTTGATCAATCCTTCGCGGCACAACTGTAATGCCAGGCGCACCGCGGCCTGAGCTGACCGTTTGGCTACCCGAGTCTGCAGCAGCCACAGTTTGCCGTCTTCGACCGTGAATTCGATGTCCTGCACCTCGGCGACAAGCCGCTCCAGCGTTTGCGCCGCGGCCATGAGCTGCTCATAGACGACCGGTTGCTCGTCACGCAGCGCGGCGACGGGTTCGACGTCGACGTTGCCCGAGACGACATCTTCGCCCTGGCCTCCTGCCAGCCATTCACCGAACGGCTCGTTGGCACCGGTCAGCGGGTTACGGGAGAACAGAACCCCGGTACCCGAGTTATACGCCAAGTTGCCAAACACCATGGCCTGCACGACAACCGCGGTGCCGGCCGCATCGTTCAGGCCGCGATGTGCGCGGTAGGCGACCGCCCGCGGACTGTTCCATGACGCGAAAACCGCCTCGATCGCTCCCCGCAGCTGCGCCCAGGGATCGGCGGGTACCTCAATGTGTTCGTCCCCACCCAACACGATGCGCCGGTACATGCCGGTAAATCGGTTGCGGGTGTCGCCTGCGAACTCCGCGCCCGCCACCGCCGCGAGCGCGGCTTCGACCCCGTCGTCGATGCCGAGGTCGAGCACCGTGTCCATCATGCCGGGCATCGACTGTGCCGCCCCGCTGCGCACACTGACCAACAGCGGCCGGGGGCCGCGTCCGAACGTGCGTGACGTCTCGGCCTCGAGCCATTGCATCTTCTGGCGCACCTCGTCCCAGATGTCGTTAAGGCAGCGTCGAGGGTTGGCGAAGAACCTCGGACAGACCTCGGTGGTGATGCAAAACGCCGGCGGCACCGGCAACCCGTTTTGCCGCATCGAATTAATGCCGTAGCCCTTGTTGCCGAGCGCCTCGCGGGGAAGGCCGGCACGGCCGTCTAGCTTTACGACTGAGGGGTGTGGTTCAGCGGTTGTTTTTGACATCAGGTTAGTTGGCTTCTTACAAGTGATTTCGTCCCCGTGAGCAATTCGCTCGCGCCTCGCCCGGTGCCGTCGCTGCGGAGGAATTTGCGCCACAGATCACGGAGTTTGTCTTGTGGTTGGTCCTCGTTTTCTGGTCTCGAGTAAATACCGTTCGGAACTGCTTCAATGAGGTTGCCAGCTCGAACGGGTGCACCTAAATCAGCAATTGTCAGCCCGAGAAGCCGAAAGTTATGGTACGGACCGTATCAAAAATGTGCGCTAAGCATCCCCGGTGGTGCTATTGGACGGCAACGATGGGGGTGAAGCGGTCCAGGCTGCGCTGCTAGCGCCCGGGGGAATATTTGATAGATAACTATCACTTAGCGTATGATGTGACGATGCCCACACGCGAGCGTCCCTTGCGCACCGATGCGGTGCGCAATGCGGCGCGCATCATCGCCTCCGCGCAGCGGGTATTTGCCAGCGCCGGTCCTCAAGCGGCGATGGAGGATATCGCTGCCGAAGCCGGCGTCGGCGTGGCCACGGTGTATCGGCGCTTTCCCACCAAGGACGCGTTGTTGCGGGTGGTGCTCGATCGTCGTTTCGACGAGGTGGTGGGTGCCGCACTGGAGAGCGCACAGCATGAAGTCGATGCCCGCGACGCACTGCGCGCCGCTCTGCAGGGCGCGGTGTCGTTTATCGCCGGTGACCCCAAGACTATGGCGGCAGCAATGACCAGCGGGTTGATGACGATGGATCTGGCTTACCGATTTTTTGAACCTGTCGCCGCGATCGTCCGCCGTGGTCAAGGCGATGGCGTGTTCCGCAACGACCTCGCTACCGAAGACGTGCCGCGAATCGTGCTGATGCTGGTGGGCACGCTTCCCTCGTTTGAGGCGGGATCCGATGGATGGCATCGCTACCTTGACCTGATCATCGACATGCTCACCGCCAATCGCAGCCGACTTTCGCCGACCAGCCCGGTACGTGACCACCAGCCGCCGCCCGTTCTGGACCTACCGCGTGAGCCATCTGGAAAGTGAGGTAGATGATGGATCATCAACATGGCAGCACCCAATTGCCGGACTACCGACCGCCGGCGCCGACTCAGGACCGGCGGAAAGCGTCAACTCCGACGCCACCCGAACCGAGCTGGCCTGCGCTGCAGCGATTGTGGGCCGACGATGTCGACACCGCCACCGACGCACTCAGCCAGGCATACAGCGCCGTCACGGTCCTGCCCGATCCGGGCGCCAAGACTTTGCGTATGGCGGTGGCCACATGCAAGTTGCCCAACCTGACTCTGGGTAGCTTGGAGATTTCGACGTCGACGGTGCGCTCGTCGCGCTATCCGCTAATCGCGGTGTGCCTGCCGATCGATGGACAGATTCTGATCACGAGCAACTGCGGCAGCGCGCGCGTGGCCGATGGATCCGCGGTCGTAGTTTCGCCGGGCAACCCGGTGGTGGTGGAATATCTCACCGACGATTGCTCCATGGAAACACTGCTTTTCGAGCAGTCCTCGGTTGAAGCCGAGCTTGCCGGGATGTTGGGGGCGCCTGTCACCAAGCCGTTGCGCTTCGACCTGCAATTCAGCCTGTCTGCCGCATCACCGTTCTCGCGAGCGCTGGCGCTGTTACGCAATGAGCTGAAAGATCCTGCCGGACTGACCGCGGTGCCCGCGATGTCCAGACAGCTGGGGCGCGTGATGATGGCGGGTCTTCTTGTCAGCCAAACACATAACTACACCGAGGCACTCACCCGCCCTCGGGCCGTGCCGGGCTCCAAGCCGATCCGCAATGCGCTGGAGCTTATCGAGAGTCAGCCCGCGGATATCGAGTCGGTCACCGACATCGCTGCCGCAGTGGGCTTAAGTGTGCGCGCTCGACGACGGGTTTCACCGCTTTGTGGGCACACCTCCGATGACCTATCTGCGTCAGGTGCGCATGGCGCGCGCCCATGAGGAACTCCTCGCCGCCGACTCGGAGCGGACCACGGCAAGCGCCGTCGCGCGCAAGTGGGGTTTCGGCCACTATGGCCGCTTCGCCGCCGAGTACGCGCGCCGGTTCGGCCGAAAGCCCTCCGAGACGTTGCGCGCCCTCAGCGGCTGACATACCCACTCGACGGCCAGCGCTGCTGGCTGACCCGGTCGTGGCGCAGCATCGTTGAATGACACCCCGATTTTCGGCGTCGCCAATCGGGTTGCACAGCGGCACCCAACCCAGCGCAGCTACGCGAGCCAGTCAGCCGCTGCGGCCATCACAAAGCGCCTCGAAACTCTTGACCCGTAGTTGACTTTTGACCGTCTCGTGACCGTGGTGGACACGTTCGATTAGCTGACTTGTCTGGGCGTGCGAGCGCCTGAGCGAAATCTGAGTTCCCTCGGACCACGGTGTTGCACCGTGTTGACGTGACTGACGGACCGGTGCGCTACGCACGCAACGGCGACGTACACCTGCGTACCGAGTGTTCGGCGAGTGCGTACCGAGTGTTCGGCGAGTCGGGTCCGGTGCTCGTGACGCGTGCGGTGTTCGCGACGGTCGATTGGCTGCAGTTCTGGCAGTTCGCCAAATAGCCTGGCTCGCGGCCAAAACACGCAGTAACGTCGGGGAATGCAAACGGCTACAAGCGATATCCGCACCGACATCGTGGTCAAGTGCCCCGCCACCGGTGAGGTGGTCGGCAGGGTGGCGGTGACAGCCGCCGCGGAGGTGGAGGCGGTTGCGGCCCGACTGCGCGCGGCCCAGCCCGCGTGGCAGGCCATGGGCGTCGAGGGGCGCGCCGAGTGGCTCGGCAAGTGGCGGGACTGGATACTCGACCACACCGACGAACTGCTCAGCATGGTCCAGCGTGAGACCGGGAAATCGTGGGGCGATACGGCGGGTAGCGAGGCGCTGGTGCCGCAGCTCATCAACTAGTGGGCAGACAACGCGGCGGAGTTCCTGGCCGACGAGAATGTTCGGCCGGTCGGCGCTGCCAACGCAGCGAAGAAGCTAACCGTCGCCTATGAGCCGTACCAACTCGTCGGGGTGATCACCCCATGGAACGGTCCGCTGTCGGTGCCGATGCTGGATATCGCGCCCGCTTTGATGGCAGGTTGCGCCGTGTTGTCCAAACCGTCCGAATTCACTCCGCTCTGTTGGCAACTGATGATCGCCGGCTGGCGGGAGATCGGGGCGCCGGACGTCCTCGACGCGGTTTACGGCTACGGTGAAACCGGCTCTGCGGTTATTGATCTCGTCGACTTTGTGATGTTCACCGGATCGGTTAACACTGGCCGGCGGGTCGCGGTCGCCGCCGCGCAGCGGCTCATCCCGTGCAGCCTCGAACTGGGTGGTAAGGACGCGATGATCGTCTGCGCCGATGCCGATATCGACCGGGCTGTCGACGGCGCGTTGTGGGGCGGCTACTTCAACTCCGGCCAGATCTGCATATCGGTCGAGCGCGTGTATGTCGAAGCGCCGGTCTACGACGAGTTCGTGCAGAAGCTGGTCGCCGGGACGAAGCAGTTGCGTCAAGGTTTTGATACACGGCACGACTACTCGGTGGACGTCGGCGCGATGGCCAACGAGCAACAATTAAAGATCGTGGCCCGTCACGTCGACGATGCGGTGAGCAAGGGCGCCAAAGTTCTCGTGGGCGGGGAAGCGGACACGACGCGGGGCTACTTCTACCGGCCGACGGTGCTGGTCGATGTGGACCACGGCATGGACTGCATGCGGGAGGAGACTTTCGGCCCGACCCTGCCGGTGATGAAGGTAGGGGACGTAAACGAGGCGATCCAACTCGCCAACGACTCCCGGCTCGGCCTGTCGGGCAACGTATTCACCCGGGACAAGGACAAGGCGATGGCCGTGGCCAAACGGATGAACACCGGCACGGTGAACATCAACAACGTGCTGATGGGAGTCGCGCAGACACCGGTGCCCATGGCGGGATGGGGTGAGTCGGGACTCGGATCTCGCCAAGGTGGGGCAGCGGGTATCCGCAAGTACTGCCAGACGAAGAGCATCGTCGGCGACCGCGTTGCGATCAAGAAAGAACTGAACTGGTACCCGTACACCCGCAGGAAGGGTCAAATCCTGACGGGGATGCTCAGGGTCCTCAACGCCAGGGATTGGCGCCGCCGACTCGGACGCTGACCCGGGGTCTGACCGAGAATTTCCTGGGGTTGCGCGATCGACCCGGGGTAGCAATTGGCACCTCAAACCGTCCGAATCGATCAACACGGCCGACCACGTCATCGGGGGATTATGGTCACTTCGTGAGGCGTCGAACGGTGCTGAAGCTACCCCTGCTGCTGGCGGCAGGCCCTACGCTGACGCGGGTGCCCCGCGCTGCCGCAGAGCAAAGCCGGTGGTCGCCTGACCGAGCCAACCGCTGGTACCAAGCGCAAGCCTGGCCCGTCGGCGCCAACTACATCACCTCAAACGCCATCAACCAGCTCGAGATGTTTCAGGCCGACACCTTCGACCCGCGGCGCATCGATACCGAGCTCGGCTGGGCCCGGCTGCACGGGCTCAACACGGTGCGGGTTTTCCTGCACGATCAGCTCTGGGCGCAGGATTCCCGGGGCTTCCAAATGCGTCTCGCGCAGTTTGTCACCATCGCGGCGCGCCACCGCATCAAACCAGTCTTTGTCTTCTTTGACTCCTGTTGGGATCCGTTCCCCAAACCGGGTCGGCAGCGCGCGCCGAGGCCTGGGGTCCACAACTCCGGTTGGGTGCAAAGCCCGGGTGCTGAACACCTCGATGACCTCGACTACCGCCGCACTCTACTCAACTACGTCACAGGGGTCTTGAACCAATTCCGCACGGACGACCGCGTTTTGGGTTGGGACCTGTGGAATGAGCCCGACAATCCCGCCAAGGTTTATCGCAACGTCGAAAGGAAAGACAAACTGGAGCGTGTCGCCGACCTGCTCTCCCTGGCATTCGGGTGGGCACGTTCGGTTGATCCGAGTCAACCGATAACGAGTGGGGTGTGGGATGGCGAGTGGGGAGATCCTCAGCACCGCAGCGAAATCATTAACATTCAACTGGACAACTCCGACGTGGTCACCTTCCACTGCTATGACGAACCCGCGGCATTCGAGGCTCGGATCGCAGAACTTTCCCCACTGGGGCGGCCGATTCTCTGCACCGAGTACCTGGCGCGGACGCTCGGCAGCACCGTTGACGGAGTCTTGCCAATTGCGAAGCGCTACAACGTAGGTGCAATCAATTGGGGTTTGGTGGCCGGGAAGTCCCAGACTTACCTGCCCTGGGACTCATGGGATCATCCGTACATCACGGTTCCGAAGCCCTGGTTTCAAGACCTGGTCCAACCCGATGGAAAGCCCTACCGGGACACTGAAATTCAAACGATTAGCAAGCTGAGCAGGCTCTAAGACGTTCTGCGCACGTGCTTGTCCATGTCGGGCCGTTGTTCGGTCATCCCTGATGCCGCTACAACTCGAACAATGGGATGACGCGATCGGTCCTGGATTGGTACTCGCCGATGACCGGCGCCGTGGTGACGACCTGAGTCCACACGAGTTCGCGCTCCGCGACCGGCAACTCGCGCGCCGTCGCGTCGAAAGATTCCGTGCCGACCTCGACATGCACCGAAGGATTTGCCCATAGATTGCGCACCCATGCCGGGTGCGATTGCGCGCCCCAAGACCCTCCGACGATGATCAGCTTGCCGTCCAACCGGAAGTACGCCAGCGGGGTAACGCGAGGCTGTCCAGTTCTTGCCCCGGTCGTCGTCAGTAGCAGGAGGTTCGCTTCTTGGTACTTGCCGGCGACCTTGCCACCGTTGGCGCGAAACTCTTCGACTAGCATGGTGTCGAACGATTTGAGTGTTTCTATGTCGGGCATCTGTTCGGCCACGTCTGACGAACCTTTCCAGCGAAACTTGTATTCCCGCGCCGAAATCAGGAGCGGTGCAAACCGGTCCCGGTTTCACGCGACGTCTCGGGGTGGCGTCGTTTCATTGTCTAGCGGCCCGGGTGCTTGCCTTCGCGGACAGCTACGAAGCCGATGCGTAAGCCCGTCTGCTAGGCCGATCCCGGCAGCACCGCCGACCCAAGAGTGAGGCTGAGGGCTGGCGCGGGGAGCAAAGTGGCCCGGTGAGATGTAGCCGTTGCGGATTCGCGCACCCAGCGCCGGCCTTGGCCGCCGTTGCCCCCCGCCCGTGAGCCGGGCCGCGCTCACTTATCGAAGGGCAGCGTCTGGCTCCCCTACGGTTCGAACACCAGCAGCGGTTTACCCCCGTGTGCCGGAGCTTCGGCCAAATAGACGGCTTCGCTGAACTTTTCGACGGGGATCGGCTGGCCCTCCGGCACGCGCAGCGCGCCGCTGTCGGCGAGCTGGAGTGTCCGGTCGATCGCTGCGGCCATCCGATCCTTCGGCGTCTCGGTGAACCAGCGGAACAGCCAGAACCCCCGAACGGTCTTGGTTTCGTAGATTAGTGAGCGTGCGAAGACGGGAATGGTGAGTTTGTCGGGATCGGTTTGTCGGTGCGTCGACAGCGCACCGTAGACGACCAGCTCACCGTTCGGTGCCAGCGCACGCGACACGTCCGCACCCACCTGACCGCTGACACAGTCGATCGCCTTGGACACGCCGTCGTGGCCTGTTATGTCGGCCACCCGTTCGCGCAGGTCCTCATCCTCCGTGCAGATCACCGCAGTGCCCCCCAGCGCGAGGAGGTCCTCGACAGCGGATCGACGGCGGACCACGTTGAGAGTCTTGAAGCCGACGTGCACTCCGAGTTGGATGACCGACTGGCCCACCGTTGAACCGGCCGCCGTCTGCAGGAGCCATTCACCCGGTCGAACATCGAGTTCATCGCCGGTCAAGATCACGGCGGTGAGCGGATTAGCGAGAATCTGGGCCGCCGTGGAATTGCTCATGCCGTCAGGAACAGGCAAGACCCGCGCGGCATCGGCAACGACATACTCCTGCCACGTGCCCTTGACTCCGATCGTGATGACACGTTGCCCGACGGTCAGCTCGTCTGTACCGCTACCGAGTTCGTCGATCACACCGACCGATTCGATTCCGGGTACGGTGGGGAACTCCGGGGTGAATCCGTATCTGCCGCGGATGGTATGTAGATCGCTGGCATGGACAGGTACAGCTGCCACCCGGATCCGGACCTGACCGGGACCGGGCTCCGGAATCGGGCGGGTCTGCAGGTGCAGAACCTCAGACGGTTCGCCTAACGTGTCGGCGACGACAGACCGCATGGTTCTCATCTTCCTGACGCTTCGCTGCGTCCGTCGTGATTCCGGCTGAAGCGATGCGGCCGGCCCGCGCGGACTGCCACGATGGAATCCGTGCGCGCGTTCGCCTGCCCCGTCTGCCATGGCTTCGTCCCATTCGAGTCGCGCCGCTGCCCGAATTGCTCGGCAGAACTTGGA